>NZ_JBQFRZ010000002.1:0-537957 GCF_056537765.1 Ruegeria sp. C2
ATCAAACCTCGGCAGGCTCATAACCTGAAGGTCGTAGGTTCAAATCCTACTCCCGCAACCAATACTTCCAGTCAGATATCAAGTACTTAGCCCGTTCAAATCACAATTGATCCCCCAGATCATTTGCCTAACATCTTCACCTCGGCGGAACCATTACCACTAGTCAAATACATGGTAATGCTTGTCTAAGATTCTGGTTCGGAACGACTGATCATATAGACCAGTCAATCCCCTAAGATTCCAGCTTGAATCCGCAATCTTACCCCTGAACGACCGATTGCCGCTGCACACCCAGCCCTTCAATACCCAGCTCCATCTGGTCGTTGGGTTTGAGATAAACCTGCGGATTCTGACCCATGCCAACACCCGGAGGGGTCCCGGTCGAGATTACGTCTCCCGGTTGCAACGACATGAATTGTGACAAGTGAGAAACCACTGTCGCCACACTAAAGTGCATGGTTCTGGTCGATCCATCCTGATAACGCCGACCATTCACGTCCAAATACATAGACAAATTCTGAGGATCCGGAACCTCATCCCGTGTCACCAGCCAGGGGCCGATTGGGCCGAATGTGTCCGCGGATTTGCCTTTGACCCACTGGCCAGAGCGATGCAGCTGAAAGTCGCGCTCCGACAAATCGTTCACCACACAATAACCGGCCACGTGATCCAGTGCCTCGGCCTCGGATACGTATTTGGTGGGCTTTCCGATCACCACACCCAGTTCGACCTCCCAATCCGTTTTGACCGAACCACGCGGGATTTCTACCGTATCGTTGGGCCCCATAATGGCAGAGGTAGCTTTGAAAAAGATCACTGGTTCTGCGGGCAATTCCATTCCGCTTTCGGCGGCGTGATCTGCATAGTTCAGCCCGATGCAGATGAACTTGCCAACCTGTCCCACGCAGGCACCGATGCGCGGATTACCTTCGACAATCGGCAATGAGGACGGGTCGAGTGCGCGCAAACGTGCGATACCTTCATCGCCTAGGACATCGCCGGCGATATCGTCCACAACGCCCGAAAGATCACGGATAGCGCCATTGTTGTCCAGAACTCCGGCTTTCTCTGCGCCGACCGGCCCATAGCGTAAAAGCTTCATGTCTCGCTCCTCTATTGATCAGGTGGTCCAGCCGCCATCAATGGCAAAGGGCTGGCCCGTGGTATAGGCGCTGGCGTCGCTTGCAAGATACAACGCAAGTTCCGCCACTTCCTCGGCCGTACCGATCCGCCCCATGGGTTGACGTGCGATAAAGTCAGTCATTGCCTTGTTGTAATCACCCGTCGCACGCAGGCGGTCATGCAGGCTGGGACTGTCGACGGTCCCCGGGCAGATCGCGTTGCAACGGATGCCTTGTGTCACGAAATCGGCCGCAACCGATTTAGTGAGACCGATCACTGCCGCCTTGGACGCGCAATAGGCAAATCGGTTCGGAACGCCGGTCAAGGATGATGCAACCGATGACATGTTGATAATGGAACCGCCTCCATTCTCGATCATCGCAGGCAGAGTCAGGCGGATAAGCCGGTACATCGCCTTTACATTCAGATCGAAGCTAAAATCCCAGTCTTTGTCGGAGCATTCCAGAATCGATCCGGCCGCGACGAAACCAGCGCAGTTAAAGAGCACGTCCAAAGGTGGCAGTGCTGCCGTCGCGGCTTGAACTGCATCAGCATCCGTCACATCCAATTTCAGGGTCTCAACCCCGTTAATGAGCGCCAACTCAGCCAGCGCTGCGTCATTGATATCATTGGCAATTACGCGCGCGCCCTCGGCGGCAAAAAGCTCGGCCGAAGCGCGACCGATCCCCTGACCGGCGGCTGTGATCAGGACGGTCTTACCGGGCAGGCGGTTGGAAGGGGAATGGGAAGCCATGGTCTCTCTCACACGTGTTCTGGTAGCAGTTCTGTGGGGATGTCCTGATAGCAGACAGGCCTCAGGAAGCGCCGGATCGAAAGGGTTCCAACCGAGGTTGCGCCAAAATTCGTCGATGCCGGATAGGGGCCGCCATGCACCATGCTATCGCAAACCTCGACGCCGGTTGGGAAGCTGTTGGCCAGAAGACGGCCGGCCTTGCGCTCCAGCAACGGCAGCAAGGCTTGTGCAGCCGGCTTGTCACTTTCATCCAGATGCAGCGTGCAGGTTAACTGACCTTCAATGGCCCGTGCGATTTGTTGCATCTGCGCAATATCGCGCACACGTACGACGATGCCGAGCGGACCAAACACCTCTTCCTGAAGTTTGTGGTCGGCGAGCCAGTCGTCTCCGGAAACCGTGAACAGATAGGGGGCCGCATCACGCGTCACACAGCCTGTTCCCATGACTTGCGTCACACCGGTGCCTGCGGCTACGCGCGCAACACCATCACGATAGGCACTCGCGATCCCATCGGTCAGCATGGTCTGCTCCGCTACTGCAGACAATCCCGCCTCAGCGGCTGCTTGGAACACATCCGCGTCCGACCCGTCGATGATGACGGCTATGCCAGGATTGGTGCAGAACTGGCCCACGCCCATGGTTAGCGAGCCGGACCAGCCTGTACCGATCTCGGCTCCGCGTGCCGATGCGGCCTGCGGCAGGATAAACATCGGGTTGACCGAGCCCAGCTCGCCAAAGAATGGAATGGGTTCGTCGCGTTGTGCGCACAGGTCAAACAAGGCGCGGCCTGCGCGCAGCGAACCGGTAAACCCGACGGCGCGGATCATGGGGTGTTTTGCCAAGGCTGTGCCGACCTCTATCCCGTCGCTTTGGATTAATGAAAACACGCCGGGATGGGTGTGCGTGGATTTAATCGCGGCATCGATGGCCTGTGCCACGATTTCGCCGGTGCCGGGATGCGCTGGATGGCCCTTGACCACCACCGGACAACCTGCAGCCAGCGCCGCAGCAGTGTCCCCGCCCGCGACCGAGAAAGCCAACGGGAAATTCGAGGCCCCAAATACCGCCACTGGCCCCAGCGGGCGCTGGATCATACGCAAATCCGGGCGCGGCAACGGCGCGCGGTCGGGCAGGGCAGGGTCTTGGCGCAGGTCCAGGTAATCACCGTTCTCAATGTGATCGGTGAACAGGCGCAGCTGACCAACGGTGCGGCCACGTTCACCCTGCAAACGCGCCTCGGGCAGGCCGGTTTCCTGGGTTCCGATCTGGGTTATCGCATCGCCACGCGCATCAATCTCATCGGCGATCTTACGCAGCAGCGCTGCGCGCTCGGCGCGGGTGGACCAGCCGAAGCTGGCGAAGGCTTCTTCTGCCGCCTCAACAGCAGCATCCACCTGCGCGGGTGTACCCACGGGAAAGGTATGGCTTGGGCCATGTGCGGGCTCCGAGGCAAAACTCGCGTCCGAGCCAACCCATTCGCCAGCAATCAGGTGTTTTCCGTTCAGCATGTTCATAGCTTTCTTACAGCAGGCCGCGTTGGGCGAGGTTGCGCATCAGGTGTGAAACTCCGAACGTCCATTCCGGACACTCGGTCGACAGGCGCACGGTGTTGGTCAGCGCACCCAGCTTGTCGTTTGAAATCGTGACGATATCACCCAGCTTATGAGTGAACCCGCCCCCCGGAGTATCGCGATCTTGTGTCGGAGCAAAGAGCGTTCCGAGAAACAGCATGAACCCGTCCGGGTATTGGTGATGTCTTCCGATCGTTTGCTGCACCAGATCTGCCGGATCGCGGCTGATCTGGGACATTGAGGAACTACCGTTCAGAACAAACCCGTCCGGGCCGGCCACGGTCAACGTCAGTTCGGCCTGACGCACATCATCAAGCGTGAAACTGTCATCGAACAACCGGATCATCGGCCCAATCGCACATGAGGCATTGTTGTCTTTGGCCTTGCTCAGCAACAGGGCCGAGCGCCCCTCGACATCGCGCAGGTTCACGTCGTTGCCAAGCGTTGCACCCTTGATCTTTCCCTGCGAATTCACGGCCAACACAATTTCGGGTTCGGGATTGTTCCAGGTCGAGATCGGATGCAGCCCGATTTCAGCACCAAAGCCGACCGAAGACAGAGTCTGCGCCTTGGAAAAGACTTCGGCATCCGGACCGATGCCAACTTCAAGATACTGGCTCCACAAGCCTTCCTCGATCAGCGCTTCTTTGACTTTGGCGGCCTCTGCCGAGCCGGGGGTGATATTCGACAGGCTGTCCCCGATCCGCGCGCCGATACGCGACCGGATGGCATCGGCTTGACCCGGATCACCGGCGGCTTGTTCCTCGATCACCCGTTCAACCATCGAACCCGCGAAAGTAACCCCACAGGCCTTGACCGCCTGCAGATCGCACGGGGCGAGCCATTGGTGACTCGCACCCAGAGGGCCCAAAACCTCACCCGATGCGGTGCGCGTATAAGCAGCCGCGTCATCACGTTCGAGAATATCCCGGACGGTTGGCGCCGTTTTCGCGGTGATGTCGATCAATTGCCCGCCGCGCAGTGTCACGACACAAGGGCCGATTCCGGGGCGTTCAACACGCCCAAGCCACAGCCCGTCAGAATACAGATTTGGAAAGGTCATTTCAGTCCCTGAGGTTATAGGCCTGGGCGGCGTTCCCACCCAACACTGCATTGCGTTCGGTATTGCTCAGCGCGCTCAGCAGCGCATCCGTCGTTTCCAGCCAGCGTTGATAGCTGCTGGCCAGTGTGCAGACCGGCCAATCGCTGCCCCAGATCAACCGTGACGGGCCAAACGTGTCCAGCAGTTGATCCACATAGGGGCGCAGGTCGTCAATTGTCCAATCCGGTTCGGCTTCGGTGACCAGGCCCGACAGCTTGCACCAGGCATCCGTGTCGCGGGCAAGTGCGACCATATCCTCGGCCCAGCCAGAAATCACCTTTTCCCGGATCAATGGTTTCGATCCGTGGTCAATCACGACACGCATCTGCGGGTAGCGTGCCAGAAGCTGCCGCAACGGGCCAAGATGTTGAGGCAGGGTCAGGGCATCAAAGGTCAGGTCATGGCGCTGCAGGGCCTCAAACGCCGGGGTCAGAGCGTCCTTCATCATCCAGTCTGGATCAGGGATGTCTTGAATCATTGGCCGCAAACCAACCAGAGCAAGGTGCTTGGACAGGTTTTCGATCTGCGCGGGCGCATCAGCGGCTTCGAAATCGACCCATCCGACGACACCTTTGATGAACGATGTCTGATCGGCCAGGGACAGCATGTATTCCGTCTCCGACACCGTCGGCGCAGCCTGGACCAACACGGTGCCTTCGATACCTGCCGCAGCAAGCAAGGGCTGTAGATCCTCAGGCGTGAAATCCCGGTAAATCGCGCTCAACTCTGGCGTCAGCCAGCCATAGTCGCCTCGGGTCAGTGCCCAGAAATGCTGATGCGCATCGATCCTCATCCGATGACACCTTTTTTGAGGATAATATTGCCGTAGAGCCTGCGTTCTCCGGTCTGCACAATGGCGAAGGCGCTGGCGGCGCGATCGTAGAAAGCAAACCTCTCCAACCCCTGGATTCGGGCGGGGTTGTCCGCTGTCTGGTCGATGATGTTCTGAAAATCTGCTACGGCTGCGGGCACTGCCTCCGGATCATCAACCACCTGCATCGTCAGCGCCGGATCAGGCACGAACGTATCCAGTGGCATGACGGAAAGCACCGCCTGTAGCATCTCGCTGGCCGAGGACCCATCGGCGCGGATGCACTCTGGCCCAATGCTCGTGCCCGGGAAATTTGCGTCTGCAATCACGATCTCGTCGCCATGACCCATGGCCCTGAGGGCATAAAGCAGCTCTGGCGACAGGATCGGGTTGATGTCACGCAGCATTGGCGGCCTCTTTTGGCAATGGCGCGTCGGGGCGGATCAAACCTTCGGTGCGCAGATCGGACCAAAGCGCTGCTGGGATGTCACGATCCAGTAGCGCGACATTGGCCTGCACTTCAGCAGCGCTCACGGCCCCGGGGAGCACGGTTTTGACGCAAGGATGGCCCAAAACGAACTGTAGTGCGGCGGCAATCAGGGGGGTGTCATGCGCGGCGCAGACCGCTTCGATTTTGCGCACCCGGTCCAGAATATCCTCGGGGGCATCGGCGTAATTGTATTTGGCCCCCGGAACGGCACCAGTGGCCAGAATGCCGGAATTGTAGGGCCCGCCCAGAATGATCCCCACATCCCGTTTCTCACAAAGCGGCAGGAAGCTGTCCAATGCCTCTTGTTCCAGCAGCGTATAGCGACCCGCTAGCAGGAAGCCGTCGAAGTCACCAAGTCCCAGCAGTTTCTCGCAGACCTGCCACTCGTTCACTCCGGCACCGATGGCCGCAATCTCACCGGCATGGCGCAGCTCGGCCAGAGCCTTGTAACCGCCGCCATCGAACAGTTCACGCACCTTGACGTCCGACATTTCCTGACTGCCCTGGCTAAAGACGCACACATCATGAACCAACAGGATATCGGCATTGGCGACGCCGATCCGCTCGCGACTGGCCTCATATGACCGCATGACGCCGTCGTAGGTGTAATCAAATACGATGCGTTTCTGCGGTACGTCGACAAAAGCTTCGGGGGTCACCTCATGCGGTTCGCAATCCAGCAAAAGACGACCGATCTTGGTCGACAGCTGAATGTTTTCGCGCCCAAAGCGGGCAATCGCCTCGCCGAACCGATGCTCAGATCGGCCAAGCCCGTATTGCGGCGCGGTGTCGAAAAACCGGATGCCTGCGTCAAAAGCAGCCTGCAATGCCGCCTGCGCGTCTTCTTCGGTAACTTTGCGATACAGGTTCCCTAACGGCGCTCCGCCAAATCCCATCCGCGTCAGGGGAATGGGTCGTGCGGTACGGCTATTAAGCAATTCTGTCTGTGAAACGGTCATCCTGCCTCGCTGTTCGGCTGTTGGGTGGGTTTGAACAGATGTGGTTGCTGTTGTTCCAGCTGTTCGATGCGCGGCATCAACTGACCCAGATGGGAGCGCATCGCATCCTGAGCGCCCTGTTCGTCGCAGGCAGAGATCGCGTCGAAGATTGCCCGATGCTCTGCCAGCGTTTCAGCGATCCGACCCGGTGTCGGTAGCAACAGCATCCGGGCCCGGCTGACCTGCAGCGAGACGGTTTGGGCCACGTCTGCGAGGCGACGAAAACCGGTGAATTCCATCAGCAGAGCGTGGAACTCTTCATCAGCCTGATAGAAGCCGGGAATGTCGTCATCCTCGATCAACAGTTCTTGCAGGCGCATGTTGCGGCTCAGCCGCTTGCGTTGATCATCCGTCAGATCGCGCGCCACCTTCGCAACCGTTGCAAGTTCCAGCGCTTCGCGCAGAAAAACGCCCTCGCGGATTTCTTCCATCGAGAAATAGGACACACGCGTGCCCGATTGTGGCACCACATCCACCAGCCCTTCTGAGGCAAGGCGGGCAATCGCATCTGCGACAGGGGCGCGTGAGACCCCAAGGCGTTCGCACACAGGCACCTTACGCAGATTCGCGCCGGGCGGAAAATCCAGCGCCAGGATCGCCTGTTTCAGGGACTGATGCACACGCTGGGTCAATGACCCTTCGGTTGTCGTGATCTCGGGCAGCAAAGCAGCATCAATATCTTGGAGTTTGGTCATATCTCGTGATTTAGCATTCTAACATGTTAGTTGACAAGAGGTGAAGTTCACCTTAGCAACATGAGTCAAGCAAGCGAGGGAGTGATGCAAGCACAAGGCGGCACAAATATACTTGAAGGCGCTGTACGCGACGTTGTGAAGCTTAACCCACATGACAACGTCGTCATTGCGCTGCGTGATCTGCAGGCAGGTGAGCACCCCGCGTCTGTGCCTGTTCCCCTGATCGCGCCTGTTGCACGGGGCCACAAGATTGCCGTCACACCCATTCAGCCCGGTGAGAATATCATCCGCTATGGTCAGATTATCGGTCAGGCCAAAACCGGGATTGCCCCCGGCGAGCATGTGCATGTGCAAAACCTTGGCATGGGCGCGCATCAGCAGGATTATGCACACGCAAGCGCAAACGCTCCGCTACCAGCTATTGCTGAGGCGCGGACATTCGCGGGCTATCACCGTGCCGACGGCAAAGTGGGAACACGGAATTACATCGGAATTCTGACCACCGTGAATTGTTCGGGTTCCGTGGCACGTTTCATTGCCGAAGCGGCTGAGAAATCGGGGCTTTTGGACGACTTTCCAAATGTCGATGGCGTGGTCCCGATCGTGCATGGCACTGGCTGTGGGATGTCGGGGAAGGACGAGGGTTACGCCACCCTGTTCCGTACTCTGGCCGGGTATGCTCAACATCCGAATTTCGGCGGCATCCTTTTGATCGGATTGGGCTGTGAGGTGATGCAGGTGGCCGATCTGGTTGGTGGCCGCCCAATCCGTCCTGATGGCGCATTGCGCTACATGACCATTCAGAATGAGGGCGGAACACGCCGCACCATCGAGCGTGGGCTCGAAGAGTTGCGGGGCATTGCTGAACTTGCGGATCAGGCCGAGCGCGCCCCGGCACCGGTGAGCGCCATTACCGTGGGTATGCAGTGCGGTGGTTCCGATGGGTATTCGGGGATCACGGCAAACCCCGCGTTGGGATATGCCTCGGATCTGCTGGTGCGTCACGGCGGTACGACGATCCTGTCGGAAACCTCGGAGATCTACGGCGCTGAACATCTTCTGACCCGGCGGGCCGAAACCGTCGAGGTTGGAGAGAAGCTGATCGAACGCATCCATTGGTGGGAAGATTACACAGCCCGCAACGGCGGTGAGATGGACAACAATCCCAGCCCTGGTAACAAACGCGGCGGGCTGACCACCATTCTGGAGAAATCGTTGGGCGCTGTCGCCAAGGGTGGCACCGCACCGCTGCGCGATGTCTACAAGTTTAGTGAGAAGGTCGACAAGCACGGGTTTGTCTTCATGGACAGTCCCGGCTTTGATCCGTGCTCGGTTACCGGGCAGGTGGCCTCGGGCGCGAACCTGGTTGTGTTTACCACTGGGCGCGGCTCGGTCTCGGGCTATCAGCCCACTCCTTGTATCAAGCTATCCACCAACTCGGAAATGTATGCCCGCATGGCAGACGACATGGACCTGAACTGCGGCGACATCGTTACCGACGGCGTCAGTATCGAGGCGAAGGGCGAAGAGCTGTTCGAGATGCTCATCCGTGTTGCCTCGGGCGAGAAAACCAAAAGTGAGGAACTTGGCTTTGGGGGCGTCGAATTCGTGCCCTGGCAAATCGGCGCGGTGATGTAATCGCGCAGCCCTGGGGGAGAGGGGCTTATGGGAGGAGAAATGACAAAACTGGTCGACATGACGGGGATTGATAAACACTTCCCCGGTGTGCACGCGCTGAAAACCGTGCAGTTCGATCTGTTTCCGGGTGAGGTTCACGCGCTGATGGGCGAGAACGGGGCCGGGAAAAGCACTCTGATGAAAATCCTTTCAGGGATTTATCAGCGAGATGGTGGTGATCTGGCGATCGAAGGCAAGTCGGTCAGCCCGTCCACCCCGCGTGAGGCGCAGGATCTGGGTATTGGCATCATCCATCAGGAACTGAGCCTGATGAACGATCTGACGGTTGCGCAGAATATCTTCATCGGGCGCGAACCGCGCAAAAGCTTTGGTCGTCTGGATGAGGCTGCGTTGAACACGCAGACCGCCGAGATCTTTGCCTCAATGAACCTGTCGCTAGACCCCAAAACATTGGTCGGCAGTCTGACCATCGCGAAACAGCAGATGGTCGAGATCGCCAAGGCACTATCTTACCGGTCGAAAGTGCTGATCATGGATGAACCTACGGCGGCGTTGAATGACGCCGAGATCGCCGAGCTGTTCGTGATCATCCGCCGCCTCAAGGCCGAAGGCGTGGGCATCGTTTACATCAGCCACAAAATGGATGAGCTGAAGCAGATCGCCGACCGGGTAACCGTCATGCGCGATGGGGAATATGTGGGCACGGTGGGTGCCGCAGAGACCCCAATCAGCCAGATCATCGCGATGATGGTGGGTCGTGAAGTGAATGAGGAACCTCTGGACGTGCCGGATTTGGGTGATGCCGAGGTTTCGCTGCAAGTCACAGGCCTGAGCCGTAGCAAGGAAATTCAGGATGTCAGCTTTTCGGTTCAGAAAGGCGAGATACTGGGCTTTGCCGGGCTGATGGGCGCGGGTCGAACCGAAGTTGCACGAGCGATTTTCGGTGCCGATCCAAAAGATGCCGGAGAAATCCGGGTGCATGGTCAGGTAGTCTCGATCAAGTCGCCGACCGACGCGGTGAAGGCTGGGATCGGGTATCTGTCCGAAGATCGCAAGCATTTCGGCCTCGCCACCGGAATGAACGTTCGGGACAACATCGCGCTGGCCTCGATGGACCTGTTCACAAATACGGGCGGCGTTCTGAATGACAGTGAAGTCAGCACGACGGCCAAGGGCTATATCGCGCAGCTGGGCATACGGACGCCTTCGGATGTGCAGGAGGTCAGGCTGCTGTCCGGGGGCAATCAGCAAAAGGTGGTCATCGCAAAATGGCTGCTGCGCGATTGCGACATCCTGATCTTCGATGAACCCACTCGCGGCATCGACGTGGGCGCGAAATCCGAGATTTATAAACTACTGGAAGAGCTGGCCGAGCAGGGCAAGACGATCATCGTGATCTCATCCGAATTGCCAGAAATCATGCGCCTCAGCCACCGCATTGCTGTGATGTGCGAGGGCCGACTGACCGGCATTCTACCCGGCGGAAAAGACACCACTCAAGAAGACATCATGCATCTGGCCACGCAGCGCGCGGCGGCGATGCAGGTAACAGGGACAGTCCAATGACCACAGCTACGGATATCGACAAGAAGAAACCCCTCGCGGGTCTGTCGGAAAGCGGTGCCTATCAAAAACTGCTGGCGTTCGCGAGTTTGATCGCCCTTCTGATCGGCTTCTCGATCGCGTCGCCGAATTTCATGCAGACCTCGAACATGATTGCGATCTTGCAGGCGACCTCGGTCAATGGGGTGCTGGCAGTGGCCGCGACGCTGATCATCATTACCGGCGGGATCGACCTGTCGCTGGGCACATTGATGACCTTCTGTGCGGTGATCGCGGGCGTTGTTCTGACCTATCTGGGGATGCCCTTGTTGTTGGGTGTCGCAGCGGCCATCGCGGCGGGGGCGCTTTGCGGTCTGTGCTCGGGCACGTTTGTGGCCAAGATGAAGATCCCGCCCTTCATTGCGACTTTGGGCATGATGCTAATCCTCAAGGGCATGTCGCTGGTGATCTCGGGCACGCGGCCGATCTATTTCAACGACACGCCGGGCTTTGACCAGATTTCGCGCGGGTCGCTGATCGGAGAGGTTTTTCCTGCCTTGCCCATCCCCAATGGAGTGCTGATCCTGTTCCTGGTGGCCATCGCGGCCTCGTACATTCTGGGGCGCACGGTGCTGGGGCGGTACACCTTTGCGCTGGGATCGAACGAAGAGGCGGTGCGCCTGTCGGGGGTGAACACCGACATGTGGAAGATGCGCATCTATGCGCTGGCCGGAGCCATCTGTGGCATTGCCGGTATCCTCATCGCCTCGCGCCTGAATTCTGCGCAACCCGCGCTGGGCCTGGGCTACGAGCTGGAAGCCATCGCTGCTGTTGTCATCGGGGGCACGTCCCTGTCCGGCGGGCGCGGCACCATTCTGGGAACTCTGATCGGGGCCCTGATCATGGCCGTGCTGACAAACGGTCTGCGCGTGCTGTCCGTCGCGCAGGAATGGCAGACCGTTGTCACCGGCGCGATCATTATTCTGGCCGTCTATGCCGACATGGCGCGGCGCAAGAAAACGGGTTGATCACAAGGCATAACGAAAGACCAAAACGACCAACTGGAGGAGAAATCATGTTATCACGTCGTTTCATTCTGGGGGCGCTGAGTGCAGCAACCCTGGCAGGCCCCGCCTCGATGGCGGCTGCAGAAGACATTTACATCCCGCTGGTATCCAAAGGTTTCCAGCACCAGTTCTGGCAGGCGGTGAAGTCCGGGGCTGAACAGGCGGCGGACGAATTCAACGTCACCATCACCTTCGAAGGCCCGGACAACGAAACTATGGTCGACCGCCAGATCGACATGCTGGCTGCTGCCTTGGCCAACAATCCCAAGGCTATCGGATTTGCTGCATTGGACAGCCAGGCCGCGATCCCGCTTCTGAAGCAGGCCAATGAAAAGGGTATTCCGGTTATCGCCTTCGACAGCGGTGTCGACAGTGATATCCCCCTTTCAACCGCGACCACCGACAACCTGGCCGCTGCCGGTCTGGCGGCGGACAAGATGGCCGAGAAAATCGGCGGCAAGGGTAAGGTCGCCGTCGTGGCGCATGACCAGACCAGCCGTACAGGTATTGATCGCCGCGATGGCTTTGTGAACCGGATGGCCGAAAAATACCCGGATATCGAAGTTGTCACGGTTCAGTATGGTCAAGGCGATCACCTGAAATCCACAGAGGTGACCAAGGCGATCCTGACCGCGAACCCGGATCTGAATGGCATTTTCGGCACCAACGAGGGCTCGGCCATCGGCGTGGTGAACGGGGTGCAGGAACTGGGCACTGAAGGGTTGGTCATCATCGGTTATGACAGCGGTAAAGCGCAGAAAGATGCCATCAAGAGCGGCCTGATGGCCGGCGCAATCACTCAGAACCCCGTGGGTATCGGGTATGAAACCGTGAAAGCTGCGGTTGCTGCGCTGAACGGTGAAGAAGTCCCGAACCTGATCGACACGGGCTTCTACTATTATGATGCATCAAACATCGACGATCCCAAGATCGCGGCCGTTCTTTACGACTGACAAACGCCACTCACTTGAGCCTGTCTGGCCCAGCCTGTTTGGTTGGGCCAGATGCCTTTGAACAAGTTTGGCCTTTGGCTACATTGCAGCCCTATCTTTGCGTCGCACGACAGGGCCCGGTTTGAGCATTGAGAGTGCGAAACAAGCCTATTCACGCACTAGCCAGAAGCTTCGGATCCAGGGGCCGGCATCAGAATTCCAGCTCGCCTTGATAACCAAATAGTGCAGGTAGCCCGCCGGTGTGCAGCATGACAACCTTCTGGCCGGGTCTGATTTGTTCCGTTGCTAGCAAGTCCAGCAACCCCGAGAAGGTCTTTGCAGTATAAACAGGGTCGAGGAATATACCTTCGGTTCTGGCCATCTTCTCCAGCGCAGACCGAGTTTTGCCACTGATCTTGCCATAGCCCGGAGACAGGGCGGTGTCGGTGACATGTATCCTTTCGAGTAGCGGTTCCGGCTCTATGGCCAGAAGATCGGCCAGTTTTTGCAGTACGATCTCCATCCGTGCGCTTTGTTGATTGCTGTCCCGTCGGACGCATACGCCAAAGATCGAAGCTGGGCTTCCTGTCAGTGCGACTCCTGTCAACAGGCCGCCATGCGTTGCTCCGCTGCCCGAGGGGACTACGACTGCATCAAAGTCGCGCATCTGTTCATACAATTCCAGACCGGCAGCAACGTAACCCAACGCGCCCAGAGGCGGGTGATGAAGCCCCAGATGTATGACATAGGGTTTGCGTCCCTGTGCAGCCAGTTCCTCTGCACGTGCATGGAGCGCTGCATCCGCACCGGCTTCGTCCTCTCCTTCAGGGTAACTCATATGCTCCGCCCCGAGGATTTTGGCGAGCATCACGTTACCTGACGTGTAATAATCCGGCCCCATTTCCGGAACGCGTTCTTCCAGTTGCAGGACGGATCGCATGCCCAGTCGGGCGGCGGCCGCCGCCGCCGAGCGCACATAGTTGGACTGAACCGCGCCGGTGATCAGAACGGTGTCAGCACCTTGTCGGAGCGCATCGCCGAAATAGAACTCGAGCTGCCGTGTCTTGTTCCCTCCGAACCCAAGCCCTGTCAGGTCGTCGCGTTTGAGCCAGAGTTCAATTCCGAGCTCGGCAGACAGCCTGTCCAATCGTTCCAGTGGCGTTGGTCCGGACATAAAATCAGCCCGCGGAAATCGTGCCAGAAGGTCGTTATGGTTCATGATCCACCCACCGAAACTATGCCATCACATAGGCACGTTGAAAAAGGACATAGCAGGCAATCAGCGAAACCACGCGAATGGCTGCCTTGACGAGGGATTGTGGCAGGTAAGGACCGATGACGCGACCCAATAAGCTGCCAATCAGCGTGATCACGGCAAAGCCCATTACCTGCGTGTCTGCTGAAACGGCTTGCACGTTGGGTAAGCTGTGCAGCAGAAACGCGACGCCATAAGCCACCAGTGCGATAGGTTGGACCAATTTGGCGACGTCCTTTGCCGATCGTCCCTTTGCAATCAAACCAAACACCATCAGAGGGCCAGGCGTCGCGGCCCATACAGTCGCAAGTCCGGACAAGCCCGATACGAAGGTAAAGCCAGTTGTTCCGATTGCCTTGTGAAGAGGTATCAGCGTTGTGACCAATCCGATCAGCAAAAGGCTGGCTGTCAAGGCCAGCACGAAAGCCTCGCTCAACATCGGATAAACCGCCAGGCCAACGACTATTCCGATAAGGCATCCTATGATCGCGGTCAGGAATGTCCGCCGTTCCAGGGTTAGTACGCGCCGATCCGTGGCGACTGCGGAAACGATTGTGTTCAATAGCAACAGAACCGGAATGGCCGTGGACGTACCCAGAAGGATCATCATCGGTGGGCCAGCAACGATGCTGAACCCGATACCGATCCCGACCTGCAGAATAGCGCCCAGACAGATGGCGATCATCAGCAGGTACAACTCTACGGTCAATTCAAACTCCCATGGTCACAGCCACTTCTTACGTCTGCTGATGTATCCAGAGTTTCAGGTCATGGTCCATGCCGTTTTGTTGAAGCGAATGATCGGCCAACGTCATGCAGCGTCATCACGACCAGGGCATAATCCCGGAATAGCGACCGCGAACCGCAACGGAATGCGCCATCTGAGCAAGCGTCGTCAGGTCGAAGACAGGCAGTTGAAGCTCCTCCTGAATTTGCGCCGCATAGGGGGGCAGGTCGGTACATTCCAGCACCAGAGACCGAATATCCGGTGCCTGACGTTTCAGGCGGCGGGCGGCGTCCATAACCTCGGCCTCGATCAGATCGGTGTCCATACGGGTGCGGGTGTTCCGCAGGATTACTTCGGCGAATTCGCTTGTATCCTCCAGGCCCTGCACAGCGACCGGGATACTGGCTGCTCCGACACCTTCGAAATGGCGTGGTGTCAGCGCGGACGCATCTGCAGTCAGCACACCGACCGGAGCACTTGCGCCTGTCATATGATAAGCCAGCGGCACCTGGATCAGACTTGAGGCAAAGACCGGCACGGAAACGGCTTCGGCGAGTTCCTTTTGAAACAGAGCCAGAAAACCGCAGCTGCCTGTGATTGCGCGCACGCCCTCGGCCTCCAACCGTTGGACGCCTTTGATCAGGGGGGCCAGCAACTCAGGCGTTGGGTTGTTCAGCAGGGTGGGGACGGTGATACCGTCTATCATCTCGTAGAGCACTGGAAACGGCAGGCTGGACGGGTTTTTGATATGACCGGGCGGCTTGGGAAAATAGCTTTCAAGGCACAATACACCAATGGATGCACCGCAGATATTCTGACCGCCATTGTAAATCGGCATGGTGTTCGAATCCTTTCGATATCGCAGGTTAGAACCGGGCCGCCGAAAACGGGGCCAGATCGACGTTCGGGCTGCGGCCAGACACGAGATCGGCCACAAGCTCACCGGTTTTCGGGGCCATCATCAGCCCGTAATGAGAATGCCCGAACGCTGCAAAGAGCCCGCCCATGCCGTCAAGTTGCCCAAGCGCAGGCAAGCTGTCGGGAAAGGAGGGGCGTCGGCCCATCCAGAATTGCGCCCGGCTGGTATCAAGGTCTGGAACCATGGATTTGGCCTGCTCGGTCAGGATCTTCTTTTTGCGCGGATCGGCAGGGGCATCTATGCTTGCGAATTCGGCGGTGCCGGCGACCCGCAGACCCCCTTGCATCGAACTGGCGACCACTTTTGCATCCACATCCATGATTGAGTTGTTCAGACTGACTGAGGCGGCCGGAAATTCGACATGATAGCCGCGCTCGGCGACGAGAGGGACGGTCAAGCCTAGTGGTTTCAGCAGATCGACCGACCACACACCGGCTGCCAGTATGACATGCCGGGCGTACAATGTTCCTTGCCCGGTAGCGATCTGCCAGCCGCTGTCTATGTCGCGCGTCAGCCCGGTGACCTCGGTTCGTAAGATTTCGGCGCCCTGCCTGCGGGCCTTGTCGGCCAGAACCGCCCCCATACGCCCGGGCGAGGTCACCCGCGCCTGTCCTTTGATCACAATCGCGGCCTTGAACGCATCCGTCAGCGCAGGTTCGAGCCTTCGCAATTCAACGCCATCAATCCGTTCAAGGTCACCGCCTTTTTCCTGCCGGATCAAATAGTCCAGCCTATCCAGATTGGCCTGTTCGGGACGGCGGAATGCGTGAACGTAGTAGCTGTCAGCGATCAGGTCTTCGTGCCCGGTGCCGCGCAGATGCCTGCGATACAGATCGATGGACGGTCGGCATAAAAGCTCCATCGCGTCCGAGACCTCGCGCACGGTCTTTTCGCCGGAATTGCTCAGAAACCGCATGCCCCATGGGATCATCTTAGGCCAGAAGGCAGGTCGGACTGAGAGCGCACTTTGGGGGTCCATCAACATCTGCGGAAGTTTCTTCCAGATGCCCGGAACCGCTTGTGGGATGATCGACCACGGAGACACGACGCCCGCGTTCCCGAATGATGTTTCCTGTCCGGGCTCGCCTCGGTCGACGAGCCTAACCGGGATACCGCGTTCCTGCAGTGACAGGGCGCAGCAAATTCCGACGATCCCCGCGCCGATGATGGTGACTTGTTCTGTCATCGTATCAGGCCGGCGAAGGGCTTCTGTTACGGCCGATCAACTGGGTGACAATGACCGGCGAGGCGACGGCCAGTGCGATCAGGTCCGCCATCAGTGATGGTGCCACAAAGATCACACCGGCAATGGCCATCAAAATCCGCGACGCAATGTTCAGCGGTTTTAACCAGTAGCCGACGACCGCAGCGGACAGTGCAATGACACCAGCGATGCAACTGGTGGCGGTGTAGGTGAATTCCCACAGATTGAACCCGGTCGAAGACACGAACAGCAAAACCGGAGCATATACAAAAGCCATGGGTGCAATCACTTTGCCCAACCCAAGTGTGAAGGCGGACAAACCGGTTCGGAACGGGTTGGAATTGGCAATCGCCGCTGCCGCATAGGCCGACGTGCAGACCGGAGGCGTAATCTCGGACACTACGCCGTAGTAGAGTACGAACAGGTGGCTGGCGATGGGTGGAACGCCCAGCTGTGCCAGTGCAGGTTGTGCGACCGAAACCAGCATGATGTAGAGAGCCGTGGTCGGGATACCCGCCCCCATCAGGATGCAGACGATGGCGATGAAGACCAACGAGATGAAAAGTTGCAGGTCTTCCATGGCAAACAGCTGAAAGCTGCCGAACGAGATCATGTTATAGAGATCCGATGCCAGATTGCCCGCGCCCTGTGTCACCATGAACCCGATGCGGAAGCCGATGCCGGTTGTGTTGATCACGCCCACCACGATACCCACCGCTGCGGCAGCGGCGCCCACGGCCAGCGAATATTTCACCCCCAGCTCGACCGCGGCCAGCATTTCCGGCACTTCGATCCGCTTCTGCGGATTGAGCGTGGCGATAACCGTCAGGCCGCAGAGAATTGCGGTCATGGTCAGATCGAACCCGCCGTCTGAGAACTTCCACAGTACAAAGGCCAGAAAGGCTGCCGCGTAGATCAGCGTTGGTGGCTGCTTAATGCGCGACATACCGGCGATGACTGCCAATGAAATACCGCAGAAGGCCGACATGAAGGGCGTGTAGCCCGTGAACAGAACCACCAGCAGACCGATCAGCGGTACGATATTGGCCCAGCCTTCAGCCCAGACGGCTTTGAGCTGTGGCAGTTGCTCTTTTGCCAGACCTTGCAGGTTCAGCTTGCGCGCCATCAGGTGCACCACGGCAAAGACGCCGACATAGTGCAGGATCGCGGGGAAGATCGCCGCAATCACGATGGTGGTATAGGGCACCTCAAGGAACTCGGCCATGATGAAGGCTGCAGCCCCCATGATCGGCGGCGTGATCTGCCCGCCTGCCGAAGACGCGGCCTCGACCCCGCCTGCGAAATGGCCGGGGTAGCCCAGACGTTTCATGTTCGGAATGGTCAGCGCGCCGGTCGAAACGGTATTGGCGACGGACGAGCCTGAGATGGTACCGAAGAATGCGGAAGATACCACCGACACCTTCGCGGGACCGCCGGTATAGCGTCCGGCCAAGATGGTGGCGTTGTCGATGAACAACTGCCCCAAACCGGTCCGCTGAGCGATGACGCCGAACAGGACAAAGTGAAAGACGATGGTGGAAACCACCCAAAGCGTGACGCCATAGATGCCTTCCTGCGGGAAATACATCGACGACACGAAGGTTTTGAAGTTCACGCCCGGATGCTGCAGCAAGCCCGGGAAATACGGCCCGAGCAGAGCGTAAGAGATGAACACACAGATGATCAGCGGCAGCACCCAGCCCAGCGTGCGGCGGGCGATGTCCAGCACCAGCAGGATGATGACCACGCCAAGGAACACGTCATAGCCGTTGGGGTTCCCCATACGGAAGGTCTGTTCTTCGATACCCAGAAATGGAATGCCGCGCCAGGCGAAGCCGACATACAGTGCTGCGACGATGCCGAACCCCATGAAGACCAGATCGTAGAAGGGGACATTGCCGATGCGGAAGCGACTGACCTTGAGGGCATACAGGCTTTTGGCACCGATAATCGGGATGGTCGCGTAGACCAGAATGAACAGCAGGGCCAGATAGATACCCATATGCCAGTGGTCGGCGGGCAGGCCGAAACCAGCTGTAAAGAATTCGTAGAATGCAAAGATCAGGGCAACGACGCGCAGCACCTTGCCCGCAGTGGGAGTGACCTGCCGGACGGCAGCACCTTCGTCGAACTGCTCTTCGATGGCCGCCAGTTCCTCGGCTGTCAGTTCGTGGTCATCAAGTTTCTGGGTGTCGGACATGATGGCCCCCCGATTTCGCATGAGTCCAGAGTGCGGTGCCCCGCGCAGGGGCACCGACGATAGATGTCAGTGAGATGCGATTACTGAAGAAGCCCAGCTTCTTTATAGAACTTCTCCGCCCCCGGATGCAGAGGCACACCCAGCGCTTCGACACCGTCCAGCGCCGTATCAGCTGTGATCTGCTTACCCTTGGCATGGCCATTATCCAACAGCTTGCGGGTGTTGTCGTTCCACAGGGCCTTGGTCAGCTGATAGACCAGATCTTCGGACAGATCCGAGGAGACAACCAGCATGGCGCTCACCGCCGGGGTCTTGGTTTCGGCATCGATACCTTCATAGACGCCGCCCGGGATGGCCGAGGGGATATAGGCTGGAATGATCTCGTTGATCTTCGCCAGATCCTCGTCGCTGAACGAGTGCAGGTTCATGCCCTTGGTCGAGGACAGCTGCACCATCGCGGCGACCGGCCAGCCTGCAGCATAGAAATAGGCGTCCAGCTGACCATCGGCCAGACGCTCGGCGCTTTGGCTGTTGTTGAGTTCGGCTTCATCCATGTTGTCGCGATTGACGCCCCAGGCTTCCAGCATCTGCAGTACGGCAACCTGCGTACCTGAACCGGCCTGCGCGATGCCGACGCGTTTGCCCTCCAGATCACCCAGATCGCCAATCGTCGCGCCCGCGGGCAGCACCAGATGCAGATCTTCGGGGAACAGGTTGGCCACGATGCGCAGCTTGGGATGGGGTTTGCCGTCGAATTTGCCCTCGCCCAGATACATCGAGCGGGTGACGTCGGCTGCGGCTAGACCGGCCTCAAGCTCGCCGTTTTGTACGGCAGCGTTGTTGAAGACCGAGGCCGTGGTGGATTGCGCGATGGCAATCAGGCCGGGCACACCGCACTGGCCGCCCTCTTCGCAGGGGCGCGAGCCCGGAGGGGCCGAGATACCATTGGCGATGGTGCCGCCGATGGGGAAATAAGTTCCACCGGCACCACCTGTGCCGATGCGGAAAAAGGTCGGGTCCTGCGCCAGCGCCGGTGCGGCCAGTGCGCCAGCCAGAGCCAGGCCAGTCAGGCATTTCACTAGTTTCATCATCGTCTCCGTAGTTGGTTCGTTGGATTCGGTTCGCCCGAATTCTGATCCTGAAAGCGTAGAGACAATTCGCATAAATACAAATTTGTTATATTTCACTATACTAAAGTTTATCTTATATATTGAATATGAACCTGACCCAACTCGCCGTGTTCCGCGAGGTGATGGAAACCGGCTCCATCTCGCAAACGGCTAAGAAACTGAACCGCACCCAACCAGCCATCAGCTTGGCGCTGAAAAACCTGGAGAAGTCATTGGGGCTGACCTTGTTCGAACGGCACGGGCGCCGATTGGTGCCGGTACCCGAAGCGCATTACCTCTTGGCGGAAACAACCGGTATCCTTGACCGCCTCGCAACGATTTCGAACACGATGGAAGGACTGATCAAGGGCCATTCGGGTAGCCTCAACATTGCTACCATGCCCGGACCGTCGGCTTTTCTCTTCCCACGGTTCATCAGCCAGTCGGTCGCGGAAAACCCCGAGATACGCATCACGCTGTCCACTCGTAGCTCGCCCCAGATCATGGAACTTGCAGGAACACAGAATATCGATTTCGGGTTCGCAGATTTCGAACACTCGGCCGGGAAGGAACCCCAATATAAGGCCGAATTAATCCGGGCGGATTGCTTCTTTGCCGTAGACCGAGAGAATCCGTTGGCGACGCGCGAATACATCACCATCGAGGATTTGGATGGGGTTCCGATGGGCGGGCTATATGCCACCCATCCCTTTCAACAAAAGATCCGGCAGGAATTCCAGGATATCTCCGTAGACTACAATCCGACAGTGACTTGCCAGTATTTCATTCCGCTTGTTCCTTTTGTCAGTTCTGGCCAGTGCTGCAGCATCGTCGATCCATTGACTGTCGCGACAGAGCGGGAACTGAATCTGTCCAACAAAAAAGTTGTGTTCGTTCCTTTTGAGAAACCACTCAGATACGAATACGCGATCCTGAAACCGGAACATCGCCCCCCGTCTCAATTGGCTCTGAAGATAATGGCGGGCTGGAGAGCTGAAGTTCTGAAAATGTTGAAGGAAGTGGATGCGCACCCCCAAGCGGAGTTGTTTTCTCAGGAGAACTGAAACAACACTTTTATTGTGTTCCGGTGCCGTCGACTTGGTGCCCCGGCGTGAAGGGCGGGTTTTCTCAGCCTGGAGGCAAATGCGTGTCCAGGAAACCGGTTAGGGCCTCCCAGTATTCCGCCCCGTCACCACTCACGAGCGCCGACGCACCATGACGTCCGCGGCCCTTTGGTTCAAACCCTGTGACAGGGCCAGTTATTTTTGCTTCGAAAGGTCTCCACTGACCAGTCTCATTGCTGGCCGAGGTCAGAAAGACCGGCGCCTTCAGCTTTTCGAGCCGTTTTGAAACGTAATTATTGCTGCCGAAATATTCGCCGGGGGAAAACGCCATAACGGCGTCGGCAAAATTATCGTTATCCGCGGCCAAGACGAGGACTAGGCCGGCGGAATAAGAAGAGCCGAGCACGCCGACTTTTTGTGCACCAGCGTTGTTTCGCGCCCATGTAGCTGCGGCCTGCATGTCGGGGATGGCGCTGTCATAGGCAACATTGCCCCCCGCCTTGGCGGCGGTTTCGTTTTCCACCCCGTTGAATTTGCCGCCTGAGCGCTGGTCGA
This sequence comes from Ruegeria sp. C2, assembly GCF_056537765.1. Taxonomy (NCBI): domain Bacteria; kingdom Pseudomonadati; phylum Pseudomonadota; class Alphaproteobacteria; order Rhodobacterales; family Roseobacteraceae; genus Ruegeria; species Ruegeria sp. C2. The sequence goes on from NZ_JBQFRZ010000002.1 coordinate 21,759, forward strand.
CTGCAAGCGTCGCGTAGCCAAGCCCGTTCAACCGCTTGGCGATATCAGAGTATTCGCCGCGGCTTGCTCCAGCCATGTGATAAAGCACGAGAATGGTACCATAGGCTTTTTCGGGCTTTTGGAAATCTGCGGTTACGATAATCCCGTCGGAGGCCTTGAACCGCACCGTTTCGGCCGACGCGACGTTGGCGGCGAGAAGAATGGCTGCAAGCGTGAGAAGCGATTTGATCATGAAAGTCTCCCGAAGGCTCAGGAGAGACTTAGCATTTCCGCTATGTGGATTGCGGTAACGTTTTGAAGAGTAGGGCTCACCGAGTGAAGGGACGCTGACCTGACACGCTTGAGGTCAACGGAATTAATAGATGCCGTGTCTGGATAGCGAGAGATACGCATGCAGCTTCATTTTGTGTCACACCTGTGTGTCACACCGCTCTGATGCTTGCTATCTAGTTGTATGGTTAGGTTTTGGTGGAGCCTAGGGGAGTCGAACCCCTGACCTCTTGCATGCCATGCAAGCGCTCTCCCAACTGAGCTAAGGCCCCATACAGGTACCGCCTCGGCGGTGGACGGACGTTTATGAGACGTCGCAAGTGAGTTCAAGCCCTAATAACAGAATAGGCGAAAAAGTTTCGCTGGGTATTTAGGACTGGGACGAGGCGGCATAGGCCGCCCCGAGGTCTGTCAGCTTTCGTCGTCCGACGACATATCCTTGATGTCGTCCAGCGAAACGTTATCGCCGTCGTCCTCATCATCCAGCAGATCATCGTCCAGTTCGACATCCACATCGGCGTCATCGTCCAGAACGATATCGTCATCCGATGTCGCTTCGCGCGCCTTGACCGATGCTGCATCTTCCGCATCCGCAGCGATCATCCGGCTTTTGCCGGTATCCAGTTCCACGATCTCGCCTGTATAGGGGCTGACGATCGGGTCCTTGTTCAGGTCATAAAAGCGTTTGCCAGTGGTCGGGCAAACACGCTTTACGCCCCATTCTTCCTTGGGCATATCAAATCCCCTTGATATCAGGTGAATCTCATCAATGATTCAGGTCACCTGCCACAAGCGGCAGGGACTGTCAAAGCCTTTGCGCGAAGGAGATCGGCCCATGGGGCGACACGCATTGCCGGGAACGCCCCCTGTACCGCTGACATTGCGCAAATCGGCGCGTGCGCGGCGGATCAGTTTGCGGATTTCCCAACTGGATGGGCGGGTTACGTTGACCTATCCGACCGGGGTCGCCGAAGATGAGGCGTTGAGCTTTGCGCAGCAAAAAGAGGGCTGGATCCGAGGGCACCTGCAGGATCGGCCGGAGCCTGCCATTGTGCAATTCGGGCAATCGCTCCCCATTGAGGGGGTTGTACGACGAATCGTTCCCGCCTCGGGCCGCCGGGTGCAGCTGCGAGAGACGGAAATCGCCGTTCCCAAGGGCGCCGAGGCCCGGCGTCTTGCCCGTTTCCTGAAAGAGCTTGCCCGGGATCGGCTGACCGGGGCGTGTGACGACTATTCCGCGATGCTGGAGCGGCCATATAGCAGCCTCACGCTGCGCGATACACGCTCGCGCTGGGGGTCGTGCACATCGGCGGGGGGCCTCATGTTCTCGTGGCGTTTGATCCTTACGCCACCCGAAGTGCTGCATTATGTGGCCGCGCATGAGGTGGCGCATCTGGCCGAGATGAACCACTCGCCTGCCTTCTGGGCGCAGGTCGAGCGGATCTATGGCCCTTACAAAGCGCCACGCCGGTGGTTGCGCGACCATGGCACGCATCTGCATCGATACCGATTCGAGGCCAGCAGTTGACCTGAGAAGGATTTGTGATCACATAAACCCATGCTGACCACACGTACTGCCGACTCTCACACTGCTACTCATGATCGTGTTTATCGCGCCCTGCGCTCGCGCATTATGCATGGCGAAATCGCTCCCGGGCAGGCGTTGACCTTGCGCGGTATCGGCAAGGAGTTTGGCGTCTCAATGACCCCCGCGCGCGAGGCTGTGCGACGGTTGGCGGCGGAAGGTGCTCTGTTCCTGTCCACCTCCGGCCGGGTGTCGACACCGGAATTGACCAATGACCGGATCGAAGAACTGGCTGCGCTGCGCGCATTGCTTGAGGTGGAGCTTGCCAGTCGCGCCTTGCCGCGCGCCCATATGGCATTGATTGACCGGTTGCAAAGCATCAACATGAATGTGGCCGAAATGGTCACTAAGCGGGATGCAGTGGGCTATATCCGCTCGAATCTCGAGTTCCATCGTACCCTGTATCTGCGCGCGCAGGCCCCGGCGATGCTGGCGATTGCCGAGACCGTCTGGCTGCAACTGGGACCAACAATGCGCGCCCTCTATGGGCGGCTCAGACGCACCGAGCCTCCCCATTACCACCGCCTGATTATTGCGGCACTCAAGGCCGGGGATGAACCCGGGCTTCGGCTGGCGGTGCGTTCGGATGTGACGCAGGGGCTACGCCTGCTGGTGACCTGAGCGGCTTGTTGCCCATCGCCCTGACTTGCTGATTTGAGGCATAGCTCTGCTGGTCTGGGTGGCCGGGCTGCGTTATCCTGATTGCAAATCACAACAAGAGCAGATTTCAATCATGATCAATCGTCGAATATTCTCCGCCGGGCTTGGGGCAAGCCTTCTGTCCGCCTGTTCAGGAGGCAGCGCACCAAGCTCTGCCCCCGCGAGCCGCATGCGTGCCGTGCCTAACGCAGGTTGGGATGCCTGGGTTGCCGGCTTCAAGGGCCGAGCCGCCTCTCAGGGTATTTCGCAGACCACGCTCAATCGCGCCTTTCAGGGCGCGGGTTATCTGCCCGACGTTATCGAGCGCGACCGCAATCAGGTCGAATTCAAACGCTCGCTCGAGGATTATCTGGCCATCGCCGCCTCGGACGAACGGATCAGCACCGGCAAGCAGATGTTGGTGCGCCACGCGGGAACCCTGTCACAGATCGAAGCCAAGTATGGTGTCGACAAAGAGGTGGTTGTCGCCGTCTGGGGGCTGGAGAGCCGATATGGTGCGCGGCGTGGCGACGTACCAGTGATCTCGGCGACCTCAACTCTGGCCTATGACGGACGGCGCGGGGCATTCTTTGAAAAGCAGCTGGTGGCCGCGTTGAGGATCATTCAGGAGGGCGATACATCGCCCGCCAATATGACCGGCAGCTGGGCGGGTGCCATGGGACATACGCAATTCATCCCGACCTCTTATCTAGCCTATGCAGTGGATTTCACAGGCGATGGTCGGCGCGATATCTGGTCTGAGGATCCCACGGATTCTCTGGCTTCGACAGCCGCTTATCTGGCGCGGGCGGGTTGGGTACGCGGGCAGCCCTGGGGGGGCGAAGCTGGCACGGTGTCCGGCACACCTGTTGCGGTGTTGCAACCGCAGACGCCCGGACCGCGCATTGCTGTGTTCCGCAACTTTCAGGTCATCAAGCGCTATAACAACTCGGACAGCTACGCGATTGGTGTGGGCCACCTGTCGGACCGGATTGCGGGGGGTGCACCGTTTCAGGCCTCGTTCGGGCCGGATGAAAACGGGTTGACGTTAGAGGATCGGAAGGAGCTACAGCGCCGTCTGACTGCCGCCGGGTATGATACGCAGGGCGCGGATGGGGTGATCGGTAAGAACTCCGAAGCCGCGATCAGTGGCTATCAGCGTGCGAAGGGCTTGCCTGTCACCGGCAAGCCATCGGTCGATCTGCTGCGTCGCTTGGGAGGCTGACGGCTTACGCCGCTAGGCCTTTAGAGCCGATATCGAGGAATTTCTGTCGGCGGTCCTTGATCAGGGCCGCCGAATCTTTGCCGTCCAGCTCTTTCAGCATTGCGGTGATGGCCGAACGCACCGACTCGACCGTCGCGGGGCGATCGCGATGCGCACCGCCTTTGGGTTCAGTGATGATCCGATCACAAACACCCAGTTTGTAGAGGTCTTGCGCGGTCAGGCGCAGCGCCTCGGCGGCTTCGCGCATCTTCTCGGCGTCTTTCCACAGGATCGAGGCGCAGCCTTCGGGTGAAATCACCGAGTAGACCGAGTGTTCAAGCATCGCCACGCGGTTCGCGGTGGCAAAGGCCACAGCGCCGCCCGAGCCACCTTCGCCGATGATGACCGATACCAGAGGCACACCGATCTTCAGACACATCTCGGTCGAGCGCGCGATAGCCTCGGACTGACCACGCTCCTCGGCCCCTTTTCCGGGATAGGCCCCGGCTGTGTCGATCAGAGTGATCACCGGCAGGCCAAAGCGCCCAGCCATTTCCATCAATCGCACGGCCTTGCGATAACCTTCGGGGCGGGCCATGCCAAAATTACGTTCGATCCGCGATTTGGTGTCACTGCCCTTTTCATGGCCGATCACCATGACTGGCTGGTCGTTGAACCGGGCCAGGCCGCCGATCACGGCCAGATCGTCGGCGAAGTTCCGGTCCCCGGCCAGCGGCGTGAACTCGGTAAACAGCTCTTTGACATAGTCCTGACAATGGGGCCGTTCGGGGTGGCGCGCCACCTGGCATTTCCGCCATGGGGTCAGATCGGCATAAAGCTCATCCAGCAGCTTGGCGGCCTTGGCATCCAGTGCTGCGGCCTCTTCGGTCACATCCATCTCTTCATTGGCACGGGCCAGCGCGCGCAATTCCTCGGCCTTGCCTTCGATCTCGGCCAGGGGTTTTTCGAAATCCAGATACTGGGTCATGACGCCTCTCAACGCGGAAGTTCCCTGCTATATGACTAAAGGTCGGCCCGGATGCAACTCAGCAAGATTTGTGGATCGATAATATGCGACCTCCGAGAGGGCGAGGAAGAAGGAAGAAAGCCCATGGCCACCAGCTATGAAGATCGCGTTCTGCGCGTATTGGCCTATATCCATGGCAACCCTGCAGGGGATCTGTCGCTGGACACTCTGGCCGGTGTGGCCGCCATGTCGCGGTTCCACTGGCACCGGGTGTTTCGTGCCATCACGGGTGAGACCTGTGCGCAGGCGGTGCGTCGGATCAGGCTGCATCGTGCCGCGTGCTGGCTGGTCCAGACCGACAAGCCCTTGAGCAAGATCGCGTCCGACATCGGCTATCCCAACCTGAATTCTTTCGCGCGGGCCTTTTCCGAGGCCTACGGCAAAAGCCCCGCTGCTTTTCGCAGTGCCGGTCAGTTTTTGCCAGCTAACCCACGGTTCAAGATCGGAGATTATCCAATGCATCCCATTAGTACACGTATAGAACCCACCCGTCGCATCGTTGCCCTGCCGCATAAGGGCGCCTATGCCGAAATCGGTGAAAGCTTTGAAGCGTTCAGCGCCTTGTGCGAATCCCGTCAGCTGTGGCCCCAGATTGGCCCGATGATTGGCATGTATTTCGACAGTCCAGATGATGTTCCCGAGCAGGACCTGCGCAGTTATGCCGGGGCTGAGTTCAGGGGTGACACAACGCCCGAGGGCATGGAGAGCCTGACCATTGCTGGCGGGAACACGGCAGTGTTGACCTTCAAAGGTCCATATTCAGGGCTTCAGGCCGCTTACCATAGTTTGTTCGGTAATTGGCTGCCTGAGTCCGGAGAGGAACCGGCGGATCAGCCCTGTTACGAGATTTACCTGAACGATCCGCGCGAAACTGCACCCGAGGACTTGCTGACCGAGATCTGCCTGCCGCTGAAATAGATCAAGGCCACAGCACCGGATACAGCGAGGCCACAAGAAGCCCCGCCATCGCCCAGTTGAACACCAACAACCGGCGCGGATTGGTCAGAATCCGCGCCATCTGTTGGCCGAGCAATGTCCAGACGCTGACCGATGGCAGATTGACCGCGCCAAACACGAGCGCGACGATTACGATGGCTGTGATCGTGTGGCCAGGTGTGTAGGCTGTGGTCGCCGTCAGCGCCATCGCCCAGGCTTTGGGATTGACCCACTGAAAGGCCGCCGCTTGCAAGAAGGTCATCGGCCTACCCGAAGCAGCCCCTCTTTGCGCCGGGGCGGCGTGGGCGATCTTCCATGCGAGATACAGCAGGTACAGGACCGATGCGATCTTGAGCAGCGTATAGCTGACGGGGAACCGATTGAAGACCTGCACCAGCCCGGCCCCGACCAGCAGCACCATGAACGTAAAGCCCAGCCCAATGCCCAGCATATGCGGGACGGTTCGGCGAAAGCCGAAATTGGCACCTGACGCCATAAGCATCAGATTGTTAGGCCCCGGCGTAATCGACGAGACGAAAGCAAATGCAATCAAAGCCAACAGGATGTCGTAGGTCATGCTTGGTATAATCTCGCCAAAGTGGGCAAATGTAATTGCGTTTTTGTGCGTCTGGGTGCAAATTTAGCAATAAATGGTGAATATAGATGAAATAAACCATCGAATATTGCGCGAGCTTTCTGAGGATGGGCGCATCAGCAATCTGGAGCTGGCTGAGCGTGTCGGCCTGTCCCCGTCGGCGTGCCTGCGACGCGTACAGGAACTGGAACGGACCGGCGTGATCGCTGGATATCGCGCAGTGCTCAACCCTTCGGCCTTGGGTGTTGGTTTCGTCGCCTATATCGGCGTGGGGTTGGGAGAGCACACAAAAGCCGCTCAGGAAGGGTTTGAAAAAGCGCTTCACCGGGCCCCGGAAGTGGTCGAGTGTCACAATATCACCGGTACGATCGAATACCTGCTGCGGGTGGAGTGCGCCGATCTGCCGACCTACAAAGCCTTCCATACCGAGGTGCTGGGCACATTGCCCCATGTGACCTCAATCACGTCTTATGTGGTTATGGATTCCCCCAAAGACAGGCGCGCCTAGGGGCTATTTTGTGAAGTTTAACCACCTTGCCGGGTCGAATTTCACACCATAGAGTCATCATAAATACGTCGTCGGCAGGGGGATCGGCGCGAATTCAGGGAGATAAAGATGACCTTTCTCAGGACCGGGGCGCTTGCCGCTACCATGGCCGTGTTCGCCGGTGGTTGCTTTGCAGCGCCGTTGAAGCTGAAGCCAGCCAATCCGCAACCGAGCCCGAAGTCTGGGTTAAACGTAAAATATGCGTGGGAGGGAAACCCGCCTCGCAAGATTCAGAATTTTGGCAAAGTCGACCAGTTGCTGAAGAAAGCAAAGCCAGGTCAGCCGCTGCGCGGCCTTGATTACCGGGACACCAACGAGGGCGATCCGGTGCTGACCTTCAATGAAGCCTTCAATGTAGCAGCGGACATTACAGGCTATATCAGGTTTGACGCGGCGGGGGTCTACGAACTTGAAACATGGTCAAATGACGGTGTTGATGCCTGGATCGGTGGTCAGCAAATCGGCTATGTAAACGGGCGCCAGGGGTGTGAGGCCAACCAGCGCACCGAGGTCGAGGTACCGCAGGCAGGTTGGTATCCCGTGAAAATAAAGTATTTTCAGAAATATGGCACCTCGTGCCTGATGATGAAGTGGGGCAAGCAGGGCGAACGCTTTACCTGGACACCCAACGACGTTTTTGGGCGCTGAACCACGATCATAACTCAGATGAGGCGCCCTTTCGGGCGCCGATCTTTTGTCAGCCTCCGGCTGCGATTAGGTCCGACTGTGCCACGATTACTTCGGCCTGTTTGATCGAGGCAATGTCGACAAGACGGCCTTTGTAAACGGTTGCGCCTTCACCGTTGGCTTTGGCCTGTTCCATGGCCGCAAGGATTTCGCGCGCCTCAGTGACGGCTTCCTCTGAAGGCGTGAACACCTGATTGGCCAACGCAATCTGTTTGGGATGAATGGCCCATTTGCCGACCATACCCAGCGTCGCGGAACGTTTTGCCTGAGCGATATAGCCTTCGTCGTCCGAAAAGTCGCCAAAAGGTCCATCGACCGGAAGCACGCCATGGGTACGGCAGGCGGCGACGATCGCGGCTTGCGCCCAGTGCCAGGGATCGGACCAGTGCTTTTCGCCCTCTCGCAGCATGTAGTAGCTTTCCTGCGTGCCACCGATGCCGGTGGTTTGCATGCCCATCGAAGCGGCGAAATCCGCAGCGCCAAGGCTCATCGCCTGCAGGCGTGGAGAGGATGCGGCGATTTCTTCCACATGCGCCAGACCCGCCGCAGATTCGATAATAACCTCGAATGAGATTGGTTTGGTTCGGCCTTTGGCGTGCTCGATGGCCGTGACCAACGCGTCCACAGCATAGACATCGGCGGCGCAGCCCACCTTTGGGATCATGATTTGATCCAGCCGGTCGCCCGCTTGTTCCAGCACATCCACCACATCGCGGTACCAATAGGGTGTGTCCAGACCGTTGATACGGACGGACATGTACTTAGTGCCCCAGTCCACGCTGTTCAGCGCCTCGATGACATTGGCGCGGGCCGTATCCTTATCTGACGGAGCCACCGAGTCCTCGAGATCGAGATTGATGACATCCGCAGCCGATGCCGCCATCTTGGGGAACAGTTTGGTGTTCGAGCCGGGGCCAAACAGCTGGCAGCGGTTGGGCCGCGCCGGGGCGGGGGGTTGGATGCGGAAACTCATCTGGACCTCGCGTGAGTAATGAAATTGCGTTCTCTCGTTATGATGGGATATTAAATTGCGCAACGGCGCGCAAGCGCGATTGTGCATCTGCGGCAATGCGCGTGCAGCAACGGTCGCGAAGTGTGCTGAAATGAGTGCTTAAAGTTTGATCACTTTAAAAACTTCGAAGAATCTTGCTGAGTTGAGATCATATCTGCAAAATTTTTGCATGAATATCTCAGTTGTAAGGAGAATTCGAGAAACGCTCGCCAAATTGGTTCTCTAGTTTGGCTCGGAATCAAAGGAGTGCTGCGCGATGATCGAGACACCATATCTGTTGTTTTTGGGGGATGCGCCCGACCAACTGGCGGCCAAGGTTGCCGTTGGGATCAAGGACTGGCGGCCTGAAAACGCCGTAGGTCAGTACCGGATGGATGGCTGCAAGGCGGATCTTGGTCTCAAAGACATGGATCTGGTCGAAGCGCGCGAAGCGGGGGCCAAGACCCTGGTCATCGGGGTGGCCAACCGGGGCGGGGTGATCAGCCAGGATTGGAAAAAGGTTCTGGTCATGGCGTTGGAAGAAGGTTTCGATCTGGCCTCGGGCCTGCACAATCTTCTGCGCGATGAGCCCGATCTTGTTGCTGTGGCCGAGGCCACCGGGCGCAAGCTGCATGATGTGCGGGTGCCCGAAGTCGACTATCCGATCGCAAATGGCGTCAAACGTACCGGCAAGCGTTGTCTTGCCGTGGGCACCGATTGTTCGGTCGGCAAGATGTATACGGCCATGGCAATGGAAGCCGAGATGCGCAAGCGTGGAATGAAGGCCACCTTCCGCGCGACGGGGCAGACCGGTATTCTCATTACCGGCGATGGCGTGCCCTTGGATGCGGTCGTTGCCGATTTCATGGCGGGTTCGGTGGAATGGTTGACTCCGGACAATGACGAAGATCACTGGGATCTGATCGAGGGGCAGGGATCGTTGTTCCACGTCTCTTATTCGGGTGTGACCATGGCCCTGATCCATGGTGGGCAACCGGACGCGCTGATCCTATCGCACGAACCAACCCGTGAACATATGCGGGGTTTGCCCGGCTACCAACAACCCTCGCTGGAGGCGCTGCGTGATACGGCGCTCAACCTCGCGCGTGTTGCCAATCCCGACTGTCAGGTTGTTGGTGTCTCGGTGAATACTCAGCACATGAGCGAAGAAGACGCATCGGCCTATCTTGCACAGATCGAGGCCGATATGGGCCTGCCTGCAACAGACCCGTTCCGCTTTGGCTCGGGCAAGCTGGTCGACGCACTGGCCGAGATGTGATCTGAAGGACACGCGGGTGGCGGGCAATGTCCGCCACCGTCGCGTATTTGGGAAAAGATGAAGGAGCTGGCTCGTGCAGGTTGAAGTCTCTCGCGATGTGTTTCGGCTGGCGCAGGTGTTCACCATTTCGCGTGGCTCACGAACCGAGGCGCAGGTGTTGACCGTTCGGATTACGGACGGGAGTTATCAGGGGTGGGGTGAATGCGTGCCCTATGCTCGTTATGATGAGACTTTGGATTCTGTCGAAGCCGAGATTGCCGGTCTGCCCGATGAGTTTTCGCGGCAGGCGCTGATGGAGCTTCTGCCCGCAGGGGCCGCACGCAATGCGGTGGATTGTGCGCTGTGGGATCTTGAGGCCAAGCGCGCGAGCAAACGGGTATGGGATCTGGCCAGGTTGCCGGCGCCGGGGCCCGAGAAAACGGCCTATACTCTGTCGCTGGACACGCCCGAAGCTATGCAGGCGCAGGCCGCGCAGAATGCGCATCGTCCTTTGTTGAAAATCAAGCTCGGAACACCTGATGACATGCCGCGGCTTGAAGCGGTGCGTGCGGGTGCGCCAAAGGCACGGATCATTGTGGACGCCAACGAAGGTTGGTCGGCTGCAGTTTATGCCGATCTTGCGCCGCATCTGGTGCGATTGGGCGTGGCGTTGGTTGAGCAACCTTTGCCAGCTGGCGAAGATGAGGCCCTGATCGGAATGGAGCGCCCGGTGCCCGTTTGTGCGGATGAATCCTGCCACGATCGCGCCAGCCTGCCTGCGCTGATGGGCAAGTACGACGTAGTGAACATCAAGCTGGACAAAACCGGAGGCCTGACCGAAGCGCTTGAATTGCGCAAGGCCGCGCTGGCCGAGGGGTATCGCGTGATGGTCGGGTGCATGGTCGGCAGCTCTCTGGCGATGGCGCCTGCAACCTTGCTGGCGCAGGGTGCGATGGTAACAGACCTTGACGGGCCGCTTCTGTTGGCCGAAGACCGAGCTAACCCGCTGACATTCGATGATGCCGGGGTGCATCCGCCAAAGGCGGCGCTCTGGGGGTGACGGACACCCGGGAAACGGGCGAAGCCCGGAGACGAAGAGGAAATGACATGACCCGCACCGTTTACGTGAATGGCGAATACCTGCCCGAGACCGAGGCCACGGTCTCGATTTTTGACCGGGGTTTCTTGATGGCTGATGCTGTTTACGAAGTGACCAGCGTTCTGGGCGGTAAGCTGATCGATTTCGACGGCCACGCGGTGCGCTTGAAGCGTTCGCTCGACGAACTGGATATGGCAGCGCCTTGCAGCAAAGACGCGTTGCTGGACATCCATCGTAAGCTGGTTGAACTCAATGAGATTGACGAAGGCCTGATCTATCTTCAGGTCACACGCGGCAGCGACGGTGACCGGGATTTCGTCTTCCCCTCGGATGATACCAAACCGACGCTGGTTCTGTTTACGCAGAACAAGCCAGGCCTGGCCAACAGCCCGGCGGCGCAGAAAGGGATCCGTGTCATTTCGATTGACGATATCCGCTGGGGTCGCCGCGATATCAAAACAACCCAGCTGCTCTATCCGTCACTGGGCAAGATGATGGCAAAGAAGGCTGGGGCTGACGATGCCTGGATGATCGAAGACGGCTATGTGACCGAAGGCACCTCGAACAACGCCTATTTCGTCAAAGACGGCAAGATCGTTACGCGCCCGCTGTCGAATGACATTCTGCATGGCATCACCCGTAAAGCGGTTTTGCGCATGGCGGCCGAGGCGCAGATGGTGGTCGAAGAGCGTCTGTTCACCATTGATGAGGCGAAACAGGCGGAAGAGGCCTTTGTCACTTCGGCTTCGACATTTGTGATGCCAGTCGTCGAAATTGATGGCGAGACGCTCGGCGAAGGCACGCCGGGTCCCATCGCAAAGCGGTTGCGCGAGATTTATCTGGAAGAGAGCCTGAAAGCCGCTGTTTGAAACGGTTCTGGAAAAAGGCCTGCCGCAAGGATTGCGGCAGGCCTTTTTCGTTCGGCGGTAGGGCGCGAAGGCGCGGGGCGGGCTTTACGCCGCTGATCGTTAGGGCTTAGCCCTGTTTCCCACATTCTCTTCAAAGGCGACCTTGAAAGCGGCCTGTTTCTCGGCGCTGGCTTCGGTCTGATAATTGGCCTTCCACTCATCCATGGTCATGCCGTAGAAGATCTCGCGCGCCTCATCCTTGCCGATCTCGATGCCCTTTTCATTGGCCGCTTCCTGATACCAGCGCGACAGGCAGTTTCGGCAGAATCCGGCCAGATTCATCAGATCGATGTTCTGCACATCGGTGCGATCTTCCATCAGATGTTTCTGCAGCCGACGAAAGGCAGCCGCCTGAAGTTCGATTTCGGTTTGCTTGTCCATGTTCTGGCTCCGAAGGTTTGTTTGCTAAGCCTGACCTAGCAATCCGGCGGCCGTGTTACAATGAAACGAAAGGTGTATGAGCCCGCCGGGACAATAGTTTTGGATATTACGCCAGTTTAAGTGCGATCCACGGCATCAGGCTGAATATGATCGTCAGGATCTTGAAATTGGCAAGATACCGGAAATAGGCGCGCTTCACGTCGTGCTTTTCCATTTGGAACATTCTGCCGTGTATACCGGCAATCCAATCCTGCAAGGCCACAACCATTAGTGTGCTGAACAGCAACACGCCGATGTTAAGGACTGTCATCCAGCCGAAGACGGTGGTCAGGAATTCCTGCGTCATGATCGCCTCCTTTCGTCCAATATATGTGTATCGGTGCCAGAGCTCACAATGTCGTTAGTCGTGAAAGCGACCCGAGGCGTCCCTATGTCACAGCCCGCTTTCCGATAGTGCATCCTGCAGAACAACCGCAAGCCGTTCAGCCCAGTGCCGCTGTCCGTCGTGATCTGCAATCAAGTCGTTGCGCAACTCGATCAGTGCGTTGGGGCGGCCAAAAGTGGTGCAGTGCTTGTCGATCGCGTCACCCGGCAGCGTGCCGGTATAGGGCTCGTTGATGCCGACGCACAGATCGCCCTCGGTCTCAAGCCGGTTGATCAACGGGCGTGAGAAACGTTCATCCGGGGTGTGAAGAACGCCGATATGCCAGGGGCGCGGTTCTCGGCCGCGCAATTGGCGGGTGAAAGAATGCATCGACACGATCACCGCATGCGGCAGAGCTGCCAGTTCAGCCAGTGCGGTGTGATAGGGCCGGTAACACATGTTCAAACGCAGTTCGCGCTCAGTCGCATTGGCGTGACGGTTTCCCGGGATAATCGAGCCGTCATACAGCTTCATCAGCAGGGTTGGGTCGTCTTCGCCACGGTTGGGGTCAATCACAAGGCGCGAGAAGTTGGCTGCGATGACTGGGGCGTTCAGGATCTCTCCCAGATGCTTCGAAACCTCGTAGGCCCCTACATCATAGGCGATGTGGCGTTCCATATCTTCACGCGGCAGGCCGAGGTCACCACCATTGATATCCGGCGGCACCATGTTGGTTGCGTGATCGCAGGTAATCAGCCAGCGCGACGGGCGATCCGCGCCGTGAACGAAAAACGGAGAGTATGTCATGAACCTGTCATCTTGTTTGCCGCAGGTGTAGGACAGTTGCTTCGGAAAGGGAATTGCGCAATAAGCAGCCTGAGAACTGTTTGCGGTAACATTTGGACGTTTGAGGAGAACTTGATCGATGCGACGCCTGAGAAACGTGAAGATCGTGGCGACGCTGGGGCCAGCGTCCAATGACTATGACATGATCCGCGCCCTGCACGAGGCCGGGGCGGATGTGTTCCGACTGAACATGAGCCACGGCAGCCACGATGAGATTCGCGAACGCCACCGCATCATTCGGCAGGTGGAAAAGGACCTGGACAGCCCAATCGCAATTCTGGCCGACCTGCAGGGGCCCAAACTGCGCGTTGGTGTGTTCGCCAATGATGCCGAAGAGTTGGAAGAGGGTGCGACCTTTCGGCTGGACCTGGATCCGGCACCTGGCGATGCCGGTCGTGTCTGTCTGCCGCACCCCGAAATCTTTGCCGCGCTGGAGGTTGGCGCGCGGCTGCTGGTCAACGACGGCAAGATTCGCCTGATCGTTCGGGAGTGTGGACAGAATTTTGCGAATTGTACCGTTGAGGTCGGTGGCACGATCTCGAACCGTAAGGGTGTGAACGTCCCGGACGTGGTGCTGCCCTTGGCGGCGCTTTCGGCCAAGGATCGGGACGACCTGGAATTTGTATGCCAGCTGGGTGTGGACTGGCTGGCGCTTAGTTTTGTGCAACGCGCCAAGGACGTTTTTGAGGCGCGTGCGCTGGCCGATGGCCGTGCGTCGATCCTGTCGAAGATTGAAAAACCAGCTGCGGTCGAGGCGTTTGACGACATTCTTGACGCCTCTGACGGGATCATGGTTGCACGCGGTGACCTGGGGGTCGAGCTTCCGGTCTCTGCCGTGCCGCCAATTCAGAAGCGTCTGGTCCGCAGATGTCGCAGTGCGGCCAAGCCGGTGATCGTGGCCACGCAGATGCTGGAGAGCATGATCGAAAGCCCAATGCCCACGCGGGCCGAGGTCTCGGATGTCGCCACCGCGATCTACGAGGGCACGGACGCAATTATGCTCAGCGCGGAATCGGCAGCCGGTGCCTATCCGATCGAGGCCGTTCAGACCATGAACAAGGTGGCGATCGAGGTTGAGGCCGATCCGACCTACACCCAGATTATCGCCGCCTCGCGCACGGCGAAGGGCACGACGGTCGCGGACGGGATCGTTGCCGCCGCACGTGAGATTGCCGAGAAGACCGATATCAAGGCGATTTGCTGTTTCACCCAAAGCGGCACGACCGCCTTGCTGACTGCGCGTGAACGTCCCGGCGTGCCGATCATCGCGATGACCCCGGCCACTGGAACGGCGCGTCGCCTGTGCCTCAGCTGGGGGTGCCACTGTGTCATGACGCCCGAACTGGAGCGCTTCAAAGGTGCCGTGGTCAGCGCTGCTCGTGCCGCGCGCGCCGCGGGATTTGCATCAGAAGTTGATCAGATCGTGGTCACTGCCGGTGTCCCGTTCAACGTGCCCGGCACCACCAATATTCTGCGCATTGCGCCTTGCGATGAGCGGCTGATCTACAATACGGACCCGGGTTGAGCTTGGGTCCGCAGGCTAACTTTCAGTTCGACACTTCCGTGTATGTCTAATTATTAGGCAAAAAATATACTTATTTATCAATAGTATATTTGATTTCGGGTTGTGCTCGGCAATTATCTCTCTGTTTTTCCGTGTTTTTTAGGGATACTCGCCCCTAGGGCAGTCTACTCAAACAAGTTCCAGGTTCCGGCTGCCCTGCCGGGAGCGAGGGTCCCGGCCAAATTAACAATAACGGAGGAACGGCATGACAACGAAAATTGTCATAGGACTGGACGGGACAGAAACCGGAGAACGCGCGATCACCTTTGCCAAAGATCTGGCAGGGCTCATCGGATCATGCGAGCTTCTGGCGGTTTATGTCATCGAATGGTCTCCTTTCACATTCCAGACACCGGAAGAAAACGCGTTGCGCCACAAGCGGCGTGAAGAAGAGGTGGCGTTGGCCACGTCGCGGATCATTGAGCCAGCGGTCGAAGCGCTGAAGGCTGCAGGGTTCGAGGCGCGCGGCATCGTCCGTCACGGAGATGTGGCGGAAACGTTGAACGCAATCACGGTTGAAAACGGCGGCACTCAGATCGTTGTAGGCCGGGCCTCGGCGGATGGATTCAAGAAACGCCTGTTTGGTAGTTCGACCCAGAACCTTGTCATGCACGCCGACGTTCCCGTCACGGTCGTGAACTGAGGGGAGAGATGATGATGAATATTCAGAACAAACTGGGTCTGGCCGCGCTTACCGCTCTGGCCGCAGGTCCTGCCGCCGCTCAGGAAGCGGTTGGGTTGGACGACAAGATCAATCAGGCCTTTGCCGATTTCACCGGGCCGTTCGTCAGCTTTATCTTTGCTCCATTCCCGGGCACCGGGTTCCCGTGGATTGTGGGTTGGCTGGTGATCGCGGCAACCGTGTTCACGCTGTATTTTGCCTTTGTTCAGTTGCGCTTTTTCGGGCATGCGATCAGCCTCGTGAAAGGCGATTATTCTGACCCCAATGATGCGGGTGAGGTTAGTCACTTTCAGGCGCTTGCCACGGCTCTGTCTGGTACGGTCGGTCTCGGGAATATCGCCGGTGTGGCGGTTGCCGTCGGGATTGGTGGTCCGGGTGCGACTTTCTGGATGATCGTCGCGGGTCTGCTGGGCATGGCGTCGAAATTCACCGAATGTACGTTGGGCGTGAAATATCGCAATGAATACGAGGACGGCACCGTTTCCGGTGGTCCGATGTATTACATGTCCAAAGGGTTCGACGAACTGGGCCTGCCGGGCGGTAAGATTCTGGCCATTCTGTTCTCGATCTTCTGTATCCTTGGCGCGCTGGGCGGGGGCAATATGTTCCAGGCCAATCAGGCGCATCAGCAGATTGCGGGTATTGTCGGAGATTATCCGGGCTGGATCACCGGTCTGGTCTTTGCAGGTATCGTCTTTGCCGTGATCGTTGGTGGCCTGAAATCCATCGCACGGGTGACTGAAAAAGTCGTGCCGTTCATGGGTGTCATGTATGTGGCGGCGGCGTTGGTCATCATTATAATGCATGCAGACCAGATCGGTTGGGCCTTTGGCCAGATCTTCGAAGGCGCCTTCACCGGCCTCGGTGTAGCTGGCGGCATGGTCGGTGCGCTGATCCAGGGCTTCCGTCGTGCGGCGTTCTCGAACGAAGCGGGCGTTGGTTCCGCGGCGATTGCACACTCGGCGGTTCGGACCAAGGAACCGATCACCGAGGGCTTTGTGTCACTGCTTGAGCCGTTCATCGATACGGTCGTGATCTGTACCATGACCGCGCTGGTAATCATCATCACGCAACAGCTGATCATTGATCCGGCGACTGGCAACTACATGCTGAACGAAGCGGGTAATGCGATTGCAACTGTTGATGGCAACACCGGCGTCAGCCTGACATCGGCAGCCTTTGGCAGCGCCTTCAGCTGGTTCCCCTTCATCCTGGCAATCGCCGTGGTCTTGTTTGCCTTCTCGACCATGATCAGCTGGTCCTATTACGGCCTCAAGGCCTGGACCTATCTGTTCGGAGAAGGCCACACCAAAGAGCTGATCTTCAAGATCATTTTCTGTGTCTTCGTCGTCATCGGCGCGGCTGCCAATCTTGGCCCGGTCATCGACTTCTCGGATGCAGCGATCTTTGCCATGGCGGTTGTGAATGTCTTTGCGCTCTACTTCCTGATGAAAGTGGTGCGTCAGGAGCTGGCCTCCTACACCTCCCGGCTCCAGAGCGGAGAAATCCGTAAATTCGAGCACTAAACAAAACCACCGGGGCGGCCCATGTCGCCCCGGTGCCGGACCAGAGCGCAAAAAGCGTAGATTCTGGTCCGAATCCCCTTGCCAGTATGATCGAACTTGCGTAAACGGCGCATCTGTTGCGTGACCGGCCGAGATGGCATGCCGAGTCGCGTTTGAAACCGAACCCGAGAATAGGAGACGGAAATGCCTAAGATGAAGACAAAGTCGAGCGCCAAGAAGCGCTTTAAGGTGACTGCGACCGGTAAGGTCCTTGCTGGCCAGGCCGGCAAACGTCACGGCATGATCAAGCGGACCAAGAAATTCATCCGCGACGCCCGTGGCAACACCACCCTGTCCGCCCCCGACGCCAAGATCGTCAAGGGCTACATGCCCTACGACCGCTAAGAGGAGATTAGAAGATGTCCCGCGTTAAAGGTGGAACCGTAACTCACGCCCGTCACAAGAAGGTCATCAAGGCCGCCAAAGGTTACTATGGCCGCCGCAAGAGCACCTTCAAGGTTGCCCGTCAGGCCGTCGACAAGGCCAACCAGTATGCAACCCGCGACCGTAAGAACCGCAAGCGCAACTTCCGCGCGCTGTGGATACAGCGCATCAACGCTGCTGTCCGTTCGCATGACGAGGCTCTGACATATTCCCGCTTCATCAACGGCCTGAACCTGGCCGGTATCGAAGTGGACCGCAAAGTTCTGGCCGACCTGGCCGTGCACGAACCGGAAGCGTTCGGCGCGATCGTGGCCAAAGCTCAGGCAGCTCTGGCCGCCTGATCCTCTGATACAGAGACAGTGAACAAAGGGGTCGTTCCAAAAGGAACGGCCCTTTTTTTGTTTCAGCCTCCTCTTTGTCCTATGCCTGAAACGGGGGCAGCCATCGAATTCACTCTATGTTTGGGCCTGCCGCGTTCCAAGCGCGAGGAGCTCTTGCCGTAACTGCTGGATTCCCGGAGCCTTCAGGACTTCTTTCAACTGCCTGCGCCACAGTCTCAGAGATTTCTCTCGCAAGAGGAACAGCCTGCCATTGGACAGTTGGTTCAATCGTTGCATCTCATCCTGTACCGGGCCAACCCAGCGCTGTATCGAGCGATCTTCCTGATCATTAAACGACATTCTTTTCCAGTATTGCATCTGGACCTTTCGATCGGGATGCGAGGCGCTGCCGCGGGCGGATTTCAGCAGAAAGCTTGAAAGATCACGAACCGCATAATGATTGACTTGCGCTACCGCGCGTTTCTGAGGGTCGAGTGCGCGCCAGCCCAATTCGCGGAATTGCCCTTGCTGCAAGCCTGATCCGTTGATCCGACGCGGGGCTTCAATGAGAGGGGTCTTGGCACGATGAATGCCGGGTCGCTCGAAAGCGCTGGTGCGAAACAGAGTCTTGACACCACGCCACCGCTCATTGATCAGATCTTCGTTCTCGGCCATGAAGAAGCGACTTATTACAAGGTCTGGCGACAATTCGGTTTCGGCGCAGTCACCAAAAAGTCGCCAGTTGATTGCCATTTCGTCGAACGCATCCCCGACCGCATCAAAAAGCGCTGAAAGCGTGCCGTCGCCTGCCTGGATATTGAGAAATTCGTCACCATCCAGGGCCATACACCATTGGCACTCCTGGTATTCAGGCGATAGAGCAGAACGTCTATAAGCACGGTTCTGCCATTGCCGGTTCGGTGCTGCATTTCTGAAGTACTGGATTACGCCCAGCCGATTTAACGTACGCAGGGTCTTCTGCGTCTCGTCAGTGGAATCGTTCTGATACACATGGATATCCGTAAAGCCGATCAAACGATGATAGGCCACCCACTCGAGTATGTTTGGACCTTCGTTCTTTACGGTCGTAACCAGAAGTGTTCGGCTCATGGTGGGTATGTGGCGTCCGTAAAAGGGCAGTTGGCCTGTTCTATCCTGATGTCGGTGCTGCACGAAAGGCTTGCACCGTAGTTTCCACGTTCAGAAAACGCGCGCAATTCGTACATACGACATATTGTCGGAAGTGGCGATTAATTGACGAAATCAACGACCTTTTCGTCAAGATACATCCTGCAGCCCGAACAAACCGTGCCTCATACTTGAAGCAAACGAAAAGATGGAGGCGCGTTTTGAACTGGAATGTTTGTATCGTCGGGGCAGGAAAGATCGGTCAGATGATCGCCACCCTGCTGAAATCGTCGGCGCATTATTCGGTAACGGTCGCAGATCATGATCTGTCCGCTTTGTCCGCATTCAAGAAGCGCGGCATTCCCACCCGACAGATCGATGCAACGGATAGCGTGGCGCTCGAACGGGCACTTGCAGGGTTTGATGCCGTTATTTCAGCGGCTCCGTTTTTCCTGACCCCCGCGATTGCAGGTGCGGCCAAGGCAGTTGGTGCGCATTACTTCGACCTGACCGAGGACGTGGCCGCCACAAATGCGGTGCGTGATCTGGCGCGTAACAGCGAAACTGCATTCATGCCGCAATGTGGTTTGGCCCCCGGATTTGTCGGAATTGCGGGCGCGGCCCTGGCATCTGAGTTTGATGAGATCGACAGCCTGCACATGCGGGTCGGTGCATTGCCGCTCTATCCGACGAATGCTCTTAAATACAATCTCACCTGGTCAACGGACGGGTTGATCAACGAATACTGCAACCCCTGCGATGCTATCGTGAATGGAGAGCGGACGAAAACTGCGCCGCTCGAAGATTATGAACTGATTGGCCATGACGGTGTGGAGTATGAATGTTTCAACACCTCGGGTGGCCTGGGCACATTACCGGAGACGTTAGAAGGTAAGGCGCGCGCAGTGTCTTATCGCTCGATCCGGTATCCGGGGCATCGCGATATTCTGCGTCTCTTGCTGAACGATCTGGGGCTTGGGCGTCGTCGCGATCTGCTGAAAGAGATTTTCGAAACGGCCCTACCGCGTACCGATCAGGATGTCGTACTGGTCTATTGCACCGCCAAAGGGATGGTTGATGGTACGCTGCGCGAGAAATCCCTGATCAACAAATCCTTCGCCCGCACAATCGATGGGCAGGTCTGGAGCGCGATCCAGATCACTACAGCGGCGGGTGTGCTGGGTGTCGTCGATCTGATGCGGGTGGGTGTGCTGCCCTCGAAAGGCTTTGTCCGGCAAGAGCAGGTGAAGCTTGCCGATTTCCTAAGCACCGAATTTGGCCGGCTCTATCGCGCCGGTGACGTCACCGAACAGAACAAGGCGGCCTGAGATATGAAAGATGTTGTGATGAATGCTGAAGCTACTCTTGCGAAACTGGACTTGACCGCGGCAGAGCTGACAGGGGGCGCATTGCGCGTAACCTCTCCGATCGACGGCAGCCTGCTGGCTGAAGTACATGAAACACCGGTGTCCGAGATGGGGGCCATCTTTGATCGTTCGAAAGCAGCGTTCAAGGCATGGCGCGTGGTACCTGCACCGCGCCGGGGCGAGCTGATCCGCTTGCTTGGGGAAGAGCTGCGCGCCGCCAAAGACGACCTCGGCGCGCTTGTCAGTTGGGAGGCTGGCAAGATCACTTCGGAAGGTCTGGGCGAAGTGCAGGAGATGATTGACATCTGCGACTTCGCAGTTGGTCTGTCACGGCAGCTTTACGGTTTGACGATTGCATCTGAGCGCCCGGGCCACCGGATGATGGAAACATGGCATCCGGCGGGACCGGTAGGTGTGATTTCTGCCTTCAACTTCCCGGTTGCCGTATGGTCGTGGAACGCCGCGTTGGCTCTGGTCTGTGGTGACCCAGTGATCTGGAAGCCGTCCGAGAAAACGCCATTGACTGCTATGGCCTGCCAGAAGATCTTTGAGCGCGCTTTGGCTCGCTTTGGCGATGCACCCGAGGGTCTGCTGCAGACCCTGATCGGCGGCGCTGATTTGGGTGAGGCACTGGTTGCCAGCGAGGACGTTCCGGTCATCTCAGCCACCGGTTCGACCCGTATGGGTCGCGCGGTTGCGCCGATTGTGGCGCAACGCTTTGGTAAATGCATCCTTGAGCTGGGCGGTAACAATGCGATGATCGTGGGCCCCTCGGCCGATCTGGAAATGGCTGTGCGTGCGATTGTATTCTCGGCCGTTGGGACAGCAGGTCAACGCTGCACTACATTGCGTCGCCTTATCGTGCACAACTCAATCCGCGAGGAACTGGTTGCGCGTCTGAAGAATGCCTATGCCGATCTGCCGATTGGCAACCCGTTGACCGAGGGCACGTTGATTGGCCCGCTGGTGGACGAAGCCTCGGGCAATGCCATGAGTGCCGCCCTTGAGGCTGCCAGGGCTGAAGGCGGAAGCGTGTTCGGCGGCAATCGCGTGACCGAAGGCGTGCCGGGTGGCGTCTATATGCAACCGGCCATCGTGGAGATGCCGGGCCAGACCGCAACAGTGAAGACCGAAACCTTTGCACCGATCCTCTATGTCATGGGCTATGACGACTTTGCCGAGGCGATCGATCTCCAGAACGACGTGCCGCAGGGCCTGTCCTCCTGCGTGTTCACGCTGAATATGCGCGAGGCGGAACAATTCCTGACGGCTGCTGGTTCGGATTGCGGCATTGCCAACGTCAATATCGGCCCGTCGGGGGCCGAGATCGGTGGGGCGTTTGGCGGTGAAAAGGAAACTGGCGGCGGGCGCGAGAGCGGCTCGGACGCGTGGAAGTCCTATATGCGGCGTCAGACCAACACGGTGAACTACTCGGCTGAACTGCCGCTGGCGCAAGGAGTCAAGTTCGATATCTGAGCCAGGTCTCCGGCGGTGTTTGGTGCGCCGCCGGACCTAATCTGCAAACAGATAATCCAACTGCATCACCGCATTTGCCTGACCCGGTTCAAGGTCAAGAAACTTGGCAATGACCGCCTCGTTTTCGGCTCGATTTGCAGACTCTCGCAGATAAAACAGCCCGTCATTTTGCGTGCCCCGGATCTGTTCGGATTCGAAGGCCAGAGCATTGCGCAGCGTTGGTAGCAATCGCCCCAAGGTGTCGTCCGAGCTATTCTGCCCGGCCAGCCCGACACGATGGGCGTGACCCTTCAGATATGCGTCGGAATAGTTGCAGTCGATTTCCAGTATGCGCGTGTCCGCCTGATCAGAGCAGAAATCCTGAATTGCATCCAGATTGGCCGGATCGAGGCAGAGCACCAGCCTGTTGTCTCCAAAATGATCGAACAACATCCGCATCACCGCACGCCGATGACGCGCGCGTTTCTTCAAAGTAGTTTCGATACCCCCAAGGTCGGGCAGTGCTGTCTCTTGCTCATCAAAGATGTATTCAATACAGGGCGTGTTGGTCTCAGACGCGATCTGATCAACCAGGCGCTTGGCTACGTGCCATTTCTTACAAACGATCAGAAGCACCTGACGGTTTGGACCTAGCGTATTTCCCGCTTCCCAGAAGCGTTGGCCAAAACGCCGCCCAACCCGCCCACGCCCCGTGAGGAAATGATAGAGGTTGCGCCCTTCATCCGAGATATCGAATGCGACCCCTTCACTGGCATAGAGCTGACCCAGCCGCTGTTTCAACTCATGCGCTTCAGCGCTGATCTTGCGCGCGAACAGATAATCCTGGCCCAGCAGCATGTCATAGTGATCGTTATAGAAAGTCACGGGCATCCCGTAGTCCGAAAACATCAGGAACGTCAGCGTCCGATTGTCGATCTCTTGCCTTGGGATCAGGTGGCGGACAAGGGTTTGAAAAAAGGTTTCGTCCGGGATCCAGGTGGTCGAGAAGAACCGGATCACATCGCGGCGCTGGCGCAGGAAATCAAGGATCATCTCAACCGTGCGGCGGCGCAGACACCACCATTGGCTGCCGATCATGATCTGCAGGTCAGCGGGGATTTCGCGCGTCAGGCCAAACCGCTTTTGGGTTTCATATGACGCGTAGAACAGGCGCGATTGCGTGCGTTCGTTGAAATAATGACGATAGATCAGCCGGTCCTCTTTCATGCCGGTCTTGATCCAGTTGCTTTCAAAGAAGTCATGGCTTTCGATGAAATCCATATCACACTCGTCGAGAAAGCGATGCGCGTACTCCGCTGTCTTGATCGCCATGCAATCGCCCGAAAGCATGTAGAAATGGGTGGCACGTGGGAAGGCCTCCACTGCGGCTTGCAGCGCATTCAGCGTGGCCTGGACAAGCGACCACTCCCCCCAGCCGCACTTTATCCGTTTGCGGGCGAAGGTAACGTTCGGGTTGTCCCTCAATGCGTCGCGGATGCGCGTATAGGCTGCCTCACTGGCGCGGGCGTCGAAATGGATCGCCATGCAATCCCCCGCCGCCGTCAGCTGCCCGGCCTGATCAATGATCGCGTCAGGGTCTTTGTGACATAGCAAGATATAGGCAATCTTTGCCATTTGCGTTTCGCTATTCCCCGTTTCTACCGTTCGCGACCGTGATACTGAGGATGAGCGATTGAATAAACAGAATATTTTTGGTTCTTTGGGCCAATACCGCCGAAGTATCACTCCGATATCCGGCCAAGGAGGCGCAGCAGATGGGTTTTCCCGGAACATGGATGACCGAAAGCCAGAGCATGGTGTACCGCGTGGTGCCGAAATGCGCCTGCTCGACCATTGGCCAGATCATGTATTATTCGGATCACGGTCGGTTTTTTGGTGGTGATATCCATGACGCCAAGGACGGGATGCACAAATGGGCTTTTGGGGCCAGCCAGGACCCGATCTCGCGCAACGTGCGATCACATGAATCCTATACGTTTACCTGTGTGCGAAACCCATATACCCGCATCCTGAGCTCGTTCTTCGACAAGATCTGCGGCATTCAGCGCAACGGTAAACGCTATCGCGGTAATCTGGTGCCAACGCTGATTTACAATTACGGGATCGAAGTGGGCGGCGAAGACGGTAAGGGTGAGTTCGATCAGATCGCCAGTTTCCGTCGATTTCTTCTTTTCGCGCGGGATACCATCCGTTGGCGTCGCCCGATGGACCCGGATATTCACTGGTCCGCCATGTCTGGCCATGTCTCGACCCTGATTGCAAATGGCGGGCGCTATGACCGGATTTTCTGGACCGAGAAGTTCAACGATGGGATGCAGGGTGTTCTGGACAACCTCAAGACCGCACACCCTGTGACCCTGTCCGAAATTCCGCGCTTTAATGAATCCGAAGGTCACGGACCCAAACGCGCGCATCCGGTCGAGGATTATTTTGACGATCTGTCCATGCACCTGGTCTATGAAATCTACAAACAAGATTTCGAACTGTTTAAATACGATTTCGAAAACCCGGCCAATAAGATGCCGGTAGGTGAGATCGATCTGGACGAGATTCACGCCAAGCTGGGTGACTGAGTCACTTAGACTAAAGAGCAAGACCTCCCGCCCATCGTTAATGTCTCTGATGAGACATCTCCTCTGGTTGGGCCCGGCGCCGCGCTTTGCGCGGCGCCGGGCCCAAGTCCGCAAGGGGTATCGGCTTTGCCGATAGCACGTAGCGGGCGCGGGAGCGCGCCCATCTTCGTAGACCCTAGACCTGGCGAACAGCACCTTTCGCCGCGCTGGTGGTTAGCTTGGCATAGGCCTTCAGCGCCGTAGACACCTTGCGTTTGCGCGGTGCTGCGGGATGCCAGCCTTTTTCATCCTGTTCTTCGCGCCGGGCGGCCAGATCTTCATCGGACACCGCAAGATGGATGCTGCGGTTCGGGATGTCGATTTCGATGGTGTCGCCGGTTTGCACCAGCCCGATTTCACCACCCTCTGCCGCCTCGGGCGAGACATGGCCGATTGATAGACCCGAGGTGCCGCCCGAGAAGCGGCCATCGGTCAGCAAAGCGCAGGCTTTGCCCAGACCTTTGGATTTCAGGTATGAGGTCGGGTAGAGCATCTCTTGCATGCCCGGCCCGCCGCGCGGGCCTTCGTAGCGGATCACGACCACGTCGCCTTCTTTGACCTTTCCGGTCAGGATGTCGTTCACCGCCTGGTCCTGGCTTTCGCAGACATAGGCTGAGCCGGTGAATTTCAGGATGTTCTCGTCAACACCTGCAGTTTTCACAATGCAGCCGTCGCGGGCAATGTTTCCGAACAGTACCGCAAGACCGCCATCCTGGCTAAAGGCATATTCTTTCGAGCGGATCACGCCGCCTTGGCGGTCGGTATCCAGCTCCTTGTACCGGTTCGACTGGCTGAAGGCCTGAGTGGTGCGCACTCCGCCTGGTGCAGCCTTGAACAGTTCCTGCGCTTTGGGATTGTTGGCGATCTTGATGTCCCAATTGGCAATCGCTTCGCCCATCGTAGCCGAATGAACGGTTGCGCAATCCTCGTGCAGCAATCCCGCACGGCTCAGCTCGCCAAGGATCGAGAAGATACCACCGGCGCGGTGCACGTCTTCCATATGCACATTCTCGGTATTGGGTGCGACCTTACACAAACAAGGCACTTCGCGGCTGAGGTGGTCCATATCGGACATGGTGAAATGCACCTCGCCCTCATGCGCAATGGCCAGCAAGTGCAGTACCGTGTTGGTCGAACCGCCCATAGCGATGTCGAGGCTCATGGCGTTCTCAAAGGCCTCGAACGTAGCGATCTCGCGTGGCAGGAAGCCTTTTTCGTCCAGATCATAGTGCCGCTTGGTGATCTCGACGATCCGGCGACCGGCCTCAAGGAACAGCTCTTTGCGGTCCGCGTGTGTGGCAAGGGTCGAGCCATTGCCCGGCAGCGCCAGACCCAGCGCCTCGGCCAGACAGTTCATCGAGTTGGCGGTGAACATGCCCGAGCATGACCCACAGGTCGGGCAGGCATTCTCTTCGATGTGCTGAACCTGTTCGTCGGTGAAGCGGTCGTCAGCAGCGGCGACCATCGCATCCACAAGGTCGATCTTTTTGGCATCCAGATCGGCGATATCGATCTTACCAGCCTCCATCGGGCCACCCGAGACAAAGATCGCCGGGATGTTCAGACGCATCGCGGCCATCAGCATACCCGGGGTGATCTTGTCGCAGTTCGAAATGCAGACCATCGCGTCCGCACAATGTGCGTTGACCATGTATTCCACCGAATCCGCGATCACCTCACGTGAGGGCAGCGAATACAGCATCCCGTCATGACCCATGGCGATGCCGTCATCTACCGCGATGGTGTTGAACTCTTTCGCAACGCCACCCGCTGCCTCGACCTCGCGCGCGACCATCTGGCCAAGGTCCTTCAGGTGGACGTGACCGGGCACAAACTGGGTGAACGAGTTTACGATGGCGATGATCGGTTTGCCGAAATCATCGTCGCCCATACCGGTGGCGCGCCACAAACCGCGGGCACCGGCCATGTTGCGGCCATGGGTAGAGGTTCTGGATCGGTACAATGGCATGATGCTGTTTCCCTTTTGCCTCGGGTTGCATGTCTTGGGGTTCGTGCGTTATAGCGCACGTATCACATGTGCGCTATAACGTACAAGAGGATTCGGAAGTTGATGATATGGCACCGGACGACATAACGCTGAAATTACGGGACGTGCGGACGGCGTCCGGGCTGAGCCTGTCGAAGGTGGCTGAAATGACCGGGGTCAGCAAAGCCATGCTGGGCCAGATAGAGCGCGGCGAATCCAGCCCCACCATCGCGACCTTGTGGAAAATCGCCAAAGGCTTCCAGCTACCACTCAGCGCGCTGATCGATACGGCGCTGGGTGACCCGTCGGTTTTCCAGACCGTGACCTTCCCCGGGACCATAGAGGTCAAGATCGTCTTTCCCTTCGACCCCGCCCTAGGGGCCGAGACATTTCACGTCAGCTTGCATCCGAACCAAAGCCACGAATCCCCCGCCCATGCCGCTGGTGTGACCGAGGAGGTGTTTGTGCTTTCAGGTACGCTCGAGATCCTGCGCGATCGGGAATGGGTGTCATTGCAGGCCGGGCAGGGCTTGCGCTTTGCCGCTGATGTCCCCCATGGATACCGCGCGGGTGCAGAGGGTGCCGCATTCCTGAACATGCACCACTACGCCCAGCACAACGAGTATTCTGAAAACGGCAAGGCCCATTTATGATTGCAGTTCTCGACAGCCTCACCATCGTCGACGCTATTGGCTCGTTTGGGGCTTTGATCGTGGTCGCGGCCTATTTTGCGACACAGATGCGGATGATGAATTCTGACGATCTCGCGTTTCCGGTGGTGAACCTCTTGGGATCGGTTCTGATCGTCTATTCGCTGCTCGAGAATTTCAATCTGGCGTCGATGCTGATCGAGGGGTTCTGGATTCTGATCAGCATGATCGGGATCATTCAGTATTTCAGGTTGCGCCGCGCAAAGTAGTGCGCGGCGCAGGATGCTTAGGCTGCGCTGAGAAGGCGCGGCGTGAACAGGCCGAGCTTGTTCTGACCCTTCATGGATTTCGCAACCGCAAGAACGGCAAGATCGGCCAGGGGCTCAATCAGGATAACCATCATGTAAGCGCCGCCAAAGCTGGCCACGGCGGCGATGTTTTCGGCACCGAAACCCTGACCGTAGAACGCCCAGAAGGCCACCCAGAGCACGACACCACCCTGATAGGCGGTCGACAGCGCAAGTGCCTGAGAATACTTGAGGTCAACATAGGCTGTATTCGGCGCAATGATGCGGTTTGCCAGTGCCTGCAAGGCAAACAGAGGCACCAGCAACGTCGTCATGTTCATTCCGAACTGGGGTAGATCGAAGGGTGCCAAGAAAAACCCTTGAACAAAGAGGCCCAGGATCAGGCCAATCGCAGCCGGGGCGGCACCGAACAAAAGAAACAGTGTCGAGCCCAGAATAAAGTGCACCTCTGACACTCCCACCGGGAAATGAGGCAGAACTTCAAAGAATGTGAAAACAAGGCCGGTTGTCAGGGCAGACCGCACTGCAAGGCTTGCAACACCACTGTTTTTGACGCTCTCCCACGCCAGCTTCAGACTATAAAGCCCTGCCCCGGCCGCGGTGGCATAGCTCAGGACAAGTTTGGCGCCGTTTACGACGCCCGGTTCGATATGCATAGTTTGTTCTCCTTACCGTCACACCCGACGGTAGAAACGTGTTGAAATTGGGCGGATGCCCGGTTTGTGCATGGCAGGTCTCCTGACTCGCGGATTAGGATCGATCCCGGCCTTCCCAACCGATCATTTCGGTCAGTGGCCCTGATGGGGCGATACTCCGCTTACAGTTGCGGGGGCAGTTCCGGAATTGACAGGATTTGTCGCACCGGATTCCCTTTTCATCCCTCTGGGGAAACCCCTTTGGGAACCATGTCGCACAGATTTCTGCCACAGAATGCTGTCTGTCAAGCACGCCAAGCATGTGGTTGGAAAAAAACTGTCCCCGCGCGGGTTCTGAACTGCGGCGTGACTTGAACGTTTGGCCGTGCCCATATAGGGAAAATCCAAGCTCGCTCAGGGGAGGCTTTGATGCAGGACGATCCGAAAACTCTCGTATCCACAGACTGGCTGGCCGCGCATCTCAAGGACCCGGATCTGCGGATTCTGGACGGGTCCTGGTATCTGCCCGCGCAGAACCGCGATGCGAAGGCCGAGTATGATGCAGGCCATATCCCCGGTGCACGGTTCTTTGACATTGATGACATTGCCGATCACCGTTCGGACCTGCCGCATATGGCACCTCCGGTCGAGAAATTCATGTCCCGCCTGCGGGCGATGGGGGTGGGCGACGGCCATCAGGTCGTGGTCTATGACGGGGCCGGGCTGATGTCTGCCGCACGCGTCTGGTGGCTGTTCCGTTTGATGGGTCAGGACAATATTGCCGTTCTGGATGGGGGACTGCCGAAATGGCAGGCCGAAGGTCGCGAGATTGAGGACCTGCCGCCCGTCGTTCGCGATCGCCACATGACCGTTCGCGTACAAAACCATCTGGTACGTGACGTGACGCAGGTTTCAGCTGCGGCCAAGCTGAACGATCATGAGATCATCGATGCGCGCTCGACCGACCGCTTTGCCGGAACCGCGCCAGAACCACGCGAAGGTTTGCGCTCGGGTCATATTCCAGGCTCTCGCAATGTGCCCTTTGGCACGCTGCTGAACGCAAATGGCACCATGAAGTCGCCGGAAGAGTGCCGCGCCATATTCGAGGCCGCAGGTGTAGATCTGTCGAAGCCCGCAATCACATCCTGCGGCTCGGGCGTCACGGCTGCGATCCTCAGCCTCGCGCTTGAACGCATGGGTAAAAAAGATCATTCGCTTTATGACGGCTCCTGGGCTGAATGGGGTGCCTTCCCAACCCTGCCCGTCGCAACCGGAGAGAACTGATGTTCGAGAACCTCAAGCCACAGCCAGCCGATAAGATTCTGGCGCTGATGCAGATGTATCGCGATGACCCGCGCGATCAGAAAATTGACCTGGGGGTTGGCGTTTATAAAAACGCTGAGGGCATCACCCCGGTCATGCGCGCCGTAAAAGCGGCTGAAAAGCGCATTCTGGAAGAGCAGGAGACCAAGGCCTATACCGGTTTGGCCGGTGACCCAGCCTATGCCGATGCCATGATTGGTCTGATTCTGGGTACATCGGTCCCGCGCGCCAACATCGCCGCCGTGGCGACACCGGGCGGCACCGGTGCTTGTCGTCAGGCGTTTGAGATGATCCGCATGGCCAATCCGTCGGCCCGTGTTTTTGTGTCGAACCCGACCTGGCCGAACCATCTGTCGATCCTGAACTATCTGGGGATCGAGACGGTCCAGTATCGTTATTTCGACGGTGAAACCCGCGGCGTCGATTTCGACGGCATGATCGAGGACCTGAAAACCGCCAATGCGGGCGACGTGGTTCTGTTGCACGGCTGCTGTCACAACCCGACCGGAGCCAACCTGAACATGGTGCAGTGGCAGGAGGTTGTGAACCTGATCAACGAGCGTGGCCTCGTGGCGATGATCGATATCGCCTATCAGGGCTTCGGCGACGGCCTTGAGGAGGATGCTCAGGCGACCCGTCTGGTTGCCTCGTCGGTCAAGCGCTGCCTGATCGCGGCGTCCTGCTCGAAGAACTTCGGCGTCTACCGCGAACGGACCGGCCTATTGATGGCGATCAGCGACGATGTGGCGCAAACGGCTCTGAACCAATCGACACTAGCTTTCCTGAACCGTCAGAACTACTCGTTTCCGCCAGATCATGGCGCACGGGTGGTAACGACGATCCTGAATGATGACGCGCTGCGCGCCGACTGGGCCGCCGAGCTGGAAGAAGTCCGCCTGTCCATGTTGGGCCTGCGTCAGCAACTGGCTGACGAATTGCAACGTCTCAGCGGGTCGGATCGTTTCGGTTTTGTCGCTCAGCACCGCGGCATGTTCTCGCGCCTTGGTGCGGCACCTGAACTGGTCGAGCAACTGCGCAACGATCATGGGATCTACATGGTCGGCGACAGCCGCCTGAACATCGCCGGTCTGAACGCCAATACGGTGCCGATTCTGGCGCAGGCGATTGTCGATGTCGGCGTCTGAACGGCGTTATTGAATAAGGAAAACCCGGGCGCGAACGCCCGGGTTTTTTTGTTTGTACGTGGTTGGCTATTAGCCTTTGGAGAACTCCGGATAGGCTTCCATACCCAGTTCCGCCATGTCGAGGCCGTTGATCTCGTCCTCTTCGCTGACGCGGATGCCAAGAGTGGATTTCAGAATCACCCACAGGATCAGCGCGCCGACAAAGGTGAACACGCCGTAGGCGACAATGCCGGTCAGCTGAGTGATCAGGCTCGCCTCACCGTAGAAGATCACGGCGATGGTGCCCCAGATACCGGCGAACAGGTGAACCGGGATGGCACCCACGACGTCGTCGATCTTGAACTTGTCCAGCATCGGAACCGCGAAGACCACGATGATACCGCCGACAGCACCGATCCAGAGCGAACCGAACAGGGTCGGGGCCAGCGGTTCCGCCGTGATCGAGACCAGACCGGCCAGCGCGCCGTTCAGAACCATGGTGAGGTCGGGCTTTTTGTACATGACCTGTGTCATGATCAAAGCGGCGACGGCGCCAGAGGCCGCGGCCATGTTGGTGTTGGCAAAGATGCGCGACACGTCGGACACGTCCCCAACAGTACCCATTGCCAGCTGTGAGCCTCCGTTGAAGCCGAACCAGCCCAGCCACAGGATGAATGTACCCAAAGTAGCTAGCGCCAGGTTTGAACCGGGCATCGGATGTACCTTGCCATCTTTATACTTGCCGATACGCGGGCCAAGGATGATGGCACCTGCCAGAGCGGCCCAGCCACCAACCGAGTGTACAACGGTTGAACCGGCAAAGTCCGAGAAACCGGCTTCGGACAGCCAGCCGCCACCCCACTGCCAGGACCCCGAGATCGGGTACAGAACACCAGTCAGAACGATGACGAAGATCAGGAAGGGCCACAGCTTGATCCGCTCTGCCACCGCACCCGAGACGATCGAGGCGGTTGCAGCCACAAACACCAGCTGGAAGAAGAAATCCGAGCCAATCGATGCGTAGTCGAGCGCTGCATCAGCGGGCGCAACGCCGACGGCGTCAAGCTGCGTGGTCGAGAAGAACGGCCCCAGCCAGCCAGCGATGGTCCAGCCGTCGCCGGGATACATCAGGTTAAAGCCGATCAGCCAGTACATGATCGCGGCAAAGGAAAACAGCGCAACGTTCTTGATCATCTGCATTGCGACGTTTTTCGACCGCACCAGACCGCCTTCCAGCATGGCAAAGCCTGCTGCCATGAAGAAGACCAGAAAGCCCGCCATCAGGAATAGCAGCGTAGTGAAGATATATTGGGTATGCAGCGCAGCCTCGCCTTCGGCAGCCTCTTGCGCCAGCCCCATCTGCGGCAGCACAACAAGTGCGGCGGCAGGAATGATGAATTTCATCAGGTTCATTGTCAGTCCTCGAATGTTTTGGAAGCGGGGCGCTTAAAGCGCGTCCTCGTTGGTTTCCCCGGTCCGCACGCGCAAGGCCTGCTCGACATCGAGGACGAATATCTTGCCGTCACCGATCTTGCCGGTTTTGGCTGTTGTGGTGATGGTCTCGACGATCTGGTCGGCCATGGTGGCGGGCACTACGATCTCGAGTTTGATTTTGGGCACGAAGTTCACGGCATATTCCGCGCCCCGATAAATCTCCGTGTGGCCGGATTGTGAGCCAAAGCCCTTGATCTCGGTCACCATCATGCCGCGCACGCCCGCGTTGGTCAGTGCCTCGCGCACCTCCTCGAGCTTGAACGGCTTGATTGTCGCAATGATCAGTTTCACGTCTTTCCCCTCTATCGTCCCGGACAGACCGGTATTTTGCACCTGCAGAAAAAGAGCGTGACATCGCGCGTTAGGAAACGATTCCGGAGGGGTGACGCCGGGAAAAAGAATGAAAAGTTGCACAATTTTTGCACAAACTACGTGACGAGATGAAATAATAGGCAGTTTAGCGAGGGGAAATACCGGAAATTCACACCTCTACATGGCTGCTTTGCCAAGGTATGGTGACGCAAAAGCATAAACGGGCAGAGTTTGAGCATGACTGAGTCCAAGCGCCGCAAGCCGACATTGGTCGCGGACAAAAGATACCACTCGAAGGGTCGCAAGCCTGCGGCAACCAAGCGGTCTGCCAAACCGGCGGGCAAGAAAGCGGCTGCGCGCAAAACCGCCACCCGCAAGACAGCGCGCCGGAAACCGCGACGCAGTTCGGGCGGCAAGGGGGGCGGTATCTTCCGCCGTCTGTTCCGTTGGATTTGGCGCCTGTTCTGGGGAATCACATGGCGGGTGGGTGCCGTCGCGGGCCTGCTGCTGGCGCTGGCGGTCGGCGTCGTCTACTCTTCTTTGCCCGACGTCGATGCCCTGCTGGACGGGCGCGCAAAGGGTTCGGTGACGTTGCTGGACCGCGACGGCAAGGTGTTTGCCTGGCGCGGGGATCAGTTCGGCGGGGTGATCACGGCGGATACCGTCTCGCCTCATCTCAAGAACGCGGTGATCGCGACCGAGGACAAGCGGTTCTATCGCCATTTCGGCGTCAGTCCGCGCGGCGTTGCCAGCGCGGTGCGGATCAACCTCAGCGAAGGGCGCGGGCCGTTGTCGGGCCATGGCGGCTCGACCATCACGCAGCAGACGGCGAAGCTGCTGTGTCTGGGCGTTCCATACAATCCAGCTGATTGGGAGTCCGAGGCGGCCTATGAGTCGGATTGTCGGCAGGGGTCGCTGTGGCGCAAGGCGAAAGAGGCCGTTTATGCCATCGCGATGGAGGTGAAATACTCCAAAGACGAAATCCTGACCATCTATCTGAATCGCGCATTCCTTGGGGCGGGCGCACGCGGGTTCGAAGCGGCCAGTCAGCGCTATTTCGGTATCTCCGCAGCCGAGGTCAGCCCGGCAGAGGCTGCCATGCTGGCCGGTCTGTTGGTGGCACCCACGCGCTATGCGCCAACGAATAACCTGCAGCGTTCACAGGATCGGGCGCGGTTGGTGGTCGGTCTGATGGAAGATCAGGGCTATCTGAGCCAGGCGCAGGCCAGCGAGGCCCGCAGCCGTCCGGCAGAGCTGTCCGAGGCGGCGGCAGCGCGTGCCGGTGGATATTTTGCGGATTGGGTCATGGCGAGCGGACCAGAATTCTTTACCCGCAACACCACCGAGGATGTTGTGATCCGTACCACGCTGGATCAACGCATTCAGCAATCGGCGGAAGAGGCGTTGCAATTCATCTTTCAGGAAAAGGTGCGCGAAGGGTCAAAGGCACAGGCCGCCATTGTTGTGATGTCGGCGGATGGCGCGGTCCGCGCCATGGTGGGCGGGCGCAAGACCCGAGTATCAGGGGCGTTCAACCGGGCCACACAAGCGCTGCGACAGACCGGGTCGTCGTTTAAACCCTTCGTTTACGCCACCGCGCTGGAACTGGGCTATTCGCCTCTGGATACGGTGATGGACGAGCCCTATTGCGTCGACATCCCCGGGTCGGGTCAGTGGTGCCCCAAGAACTACACCAACAAGTTCTATGGCCGGGTGACGCTGGCGGATGCCCTGAAAAACTCGCTGAACATCCCCGCCGTTAAAGTGGCTGAGATATCGGGGCTGGAAAATGTCCGAACCGTGGCCAGCGGTTTTGGCATCACGAGCGATCTGGCGCAGGGTCCGGCGCTGGCGCTGGGCGCATCAGAAAGCACGTTGATCGAGATGACGGGCGCTTATGCGGGTATCCTGAATGGCGGTTCGTCGGTCGAACCGTATGGCCTGACCGAGTTGAAGTTGTTGGGCGAAACCGAACCCGTGATGGTGACGACTACCGGGATCGGTGAGCGCGTGATCAATGACAAGGCTGCGAAACAGCTGACCTGGATGATGGAGCGCGTCGTTTCGGAAGGCACCGGGGGGCGTGCGAAACTGCCCGGCTGGCAGGTGGCGGGCAAGACCGGCACAACGCAGGCCGCCAGGGATGCGTGGTTTATCGGTTTCACCGCCGACTATGTGGCGGGTGTTTGGATGGGATATGATGACAACACGCCCTTGGCGGGTGTCACAGGCGGTGGGTTGCCTGCAGAGATCTGGAAAGAGACCATGGTCCGCGTCACCGAAGGCATGACGCCCACACCATTGCCGATGCTGGCGCCCGATCCGCCCGTGCGTACGGCACAACCCAGACAGCAGCGCCGCAAGAACAATGGTTTTGAAAATGCGATCAACAACCTGCTGAACAACATTTTCGGAAACTAACAAAGCAAAGAAAAAAGGCGGTGCTTCAGGCACCGCCTTTGACGTTTCAGGCGCTCGCGTCCAGCGCGGCGACAATCGCGTCGCCCATTTCCGAGGTCGAAACTGGCTGAACACCTTCCTCGGCCAGCAGATCGGCAGTGCGGACGCCATCGGCCAGAACCTTCTCGATGGCGGCTTCCAGACGATCCGCCTCGGCACCTTGGTCAAAGCTGTACCGCAGCGCCATGGCAAAGCTCAAGATACAGGCGATCGGGTTGGCTTTGCCTTCACCCGCGATATCCGGGGCTGAACCGTGGACCGGCTCGTACATCGCCTTGGGGCGACCATTCGCCATCGGAGCACCGAGCGATGCAGATGGCAGCATACCCAGTGAGCCGGTTAGCATCGCGGCGCAGTCGGACAGCAGATCGCCAAACAGGTTGTCGGTGACGATGACATCGAATTGCTTCGGTGCCCGCACCAGCTGCATGGCACCGTTATCCGCGTACATGTGGGTCACTTCGACTTCGGGATATTCTTCGGCCACGCGATTCACGACTTCGCGCCACAGGATGCCCGATTCCATGACGTTGGCCTTTTCCATCGAGCACAGCTTTTTGTTCCGACGCATTGCCAGTTCAAAGGCCGAGCGCGCGGCGCGTTCGATTTCGGATTCGGTGTAGCGTTGGGTGTTGATGCCCACACGCTCATTGCCTTCCTCAAAAATGCCGCGCGGTTCGCCGAAATACACACCCGAGGTCAGCTCGCGCACGATCATGATATCCAGACCGGCCACGATGTCCTTCTTCAGCGACGAGAAATCGGCCAGCGCGTCAAAACACTGTGCCGGGCGCAGGTTCGAGAATAGATCCATTTCCTTGCGCAGGCGCAGCAGGCCGCGCTCGGGCTTAACCGAGAAGTCCAGGTCGTCGTATTTCGGGCCACCCACGGCACCCAGCAGCACCGCGTCAACCTCTTGCGCTTTTGCCATGGTCTCATCCGACAAAGGCTTGCCGTGCGCGTCATAGGCCGCGCCGCCCACAAGGTCCTCGCTCACGTCAAAGTGAAGGCCGCGATTGGTGCCGAACCAATCGATGACTTTGCGCACTTCGGCCATGACTTCGGGGCCAATTCCGTCTCCGGGCAGGATGAGGAGCGAGGGGTTGGACATGAAGGATCTCCTTGCGTTTCGTTGCACAGGCCCTAGCGTTTGCGGCGCATCGGGTCAATGAGACGAACCCGCCAAAACACGAGGAACAGACATGCTGACACCCGGAAAACCCGCCCCATCGCTGAAAATCGAAACCGTGAGCCACGGCACCTTTGATCTTGAGCGTGACACAGGTGAAAACGGGACGCTGGTGATTCAGTATCGCGGTCTGCATTGCCCGATCTGTATTCGCCAGATGGGCGAGGTCGAAGCAGCGCTGGATGACTTCGCCGAACTGGGTATCGAGGTGATCATGATCACCACGGATACAGGCGAACGCGCGGCTGAAACGGTCGAGAAAGCCGGGGTCTCAAAACTGCGCGTGGGGTATGGTTTGTCGATGGTCGATGCGCGTGACACCTGGGGGCTGAATATCTCGGTCGCACGCGAAGGCAGCGCTGAGCCTGCGCTGTTTGCTGAGCCGGGGCATTTCTATATCAAACCGGATCAAACCCTGTACTACGTCTGGCAGCAGACGACGCCATTCGCCCGGCCTCCGATGTCGGATATTGTCGGAGGGTTGAAATTCACCCTCGCCAATGACTATCCAGCGCGCGGCACCTATACTGGCGCGCTGTAGGAGGCATCACAATCTGGCCTTCAACCCCTCAGCCAGCAGATTCCAGACCCTGCGGATGCGTGGGGTCTGACGCATGGCTTGCGGGGCGGCCAGCCAGACCGGCAGAACGGGTATCTCGGCTTCGATATCCAGCACCTCAACCGCCGGATCCGCCTGTGCGATGCTGAGTTGGCTGAAGCCGACACCGCAGCCTGCGCGGATCAGCTCCCAATAGGCGGTCTGGTTGTCGCAGCGGGTGGCAAAGCTGTCACGGCTGGCAGGCCAGCCTTTGTTGCGCATGGCGGTGATGATGTCCTGATTAGCGTCGAACCCTACCAGATCATGCTGCATCAATTCCTCGGGGGTCGTTGGACGCCCGGCGCGTTCCAGATAGGATCGCGCAGCACAAAAGCAGAGCGGAAGCTCTCCGATATGTTTGGCCACGATGTCGACCTGCTCGGGGCGATACATGCGCACGGCGATGTCGGCCTCTCGATACAATAGGTTCTCGCTGGCATCCGAGGCGACCAGATCAAGCTGTATGGCCGGCTCCTCCTGGCGGATCGCGGCCAGGATGGGAGGCAGCAGGTGGTGCGAGACAAAGACCGAGGCGGTGATCCGGACCGAACCCTCAAGCTGTTGAGCCTGCCCCGCCGCCGTCAGCCCAAGCGCGTTAACCGCGCCGTGCATCTGCTGAGCCATCGGCAACACCTGTTGCCCAACTTCGCTGAGTGTCAGGCCGCGTGCATGTCGGTCGAACAGGGGCACGCCCAGTTCTTGCTCAAGCGCATGCACTTGCCGCCCCAACGTAGGCTGACTGCGCCCCAGCTGCCGCGCCGCAGCTGAAAGCGAGCCGGTTTCAGCCACGGCCAGAAAGCTCTGGATCAGGGACCAGTCGGAAAGCTGCAGAGGATTTGCCATTCAAAAACGAATACATGATCTGCGGTTATTGGCAATTCATCAATGCATGCGAATGAGTAAATTGAGAGCATCAGGAGGAATACATGCAACAAACTGCGCTAATCCTTGGTGCCTCAGGGCGTTTTGGCCGCAACTCAGCTGCAGCGTTTTCCCATGCGGGCTGGTCCGTGCGCCGTTTCAACCGTGCCTCGGATGATCTGAAAGCTGCGGCCTGCGATGTGGATGTCATCGTGAATGCGTGGAACCCGCCCTATCCGGACTGGGCGCGTGATGTGCCGACGTTGCATCGCAGAGTGATCACGGCTGCTGAAAGCAGCGGGGCCACCGTTATCTTGCCCGGCAATGTCTATGTCTTTGGCGCAGACGCTCGTGCCCCTTGGTCGTCTGAGACGCCACATTTGGCCACCAATCCGCTCGGTCGTATTCGGATTGAGATGGAGGCTTCCTATCGCGATTCATCCGTGCAGACCATTTTGCTGCGGGCCGGAGATTTCATCGATACCGCTGTATCGGGGAACTGGTTTGATCAGGTGCTGATCAAGCATCTGCGTCGTGGTCGCTTCGTCTATCCCGGTGATCCCGACATCCAGCATGCCTGGGCGTATCTGCCTGATCTGACCCGCGCTGCTGTCCGCTTGGCCGAGATGCGCGCCGACCTGCCGCGATACAACGATATTCCGTTTGCGGGATATACGCTATCCGGCAATGACCTTGCGCGGGCGTTGCCGCGGGTGATTGAGCGCGAGGTTGAACTGCGGAAGATGGCTTGGTGGCCGTTGCAATTGGCACGTCCGTTCTGGCGTATGGCGCCTCATCTGCTTGAAATGCGGTACCTGTGGGACACGCCGCATCGTTTGGATGGTGCGCGGTTTGAAGCGCTATTGCCTGACTTTGTGCAGACGGATCTTTCTGCAGCGTTGACAGCTGCAGTTCCGGGTTCTGCCGTACAACCGCGCGGACAATCGGGTAGCGCCCCTCTTTGGTCGTAACGCGCATTGCCGTTCTCTTATGCGGAACGCCGCTTCAAGGGAGGCACCCCCCAGCGCCTTAGCAGTACTGATCACTGATCGTGCAGATCGACCCAGACCAGTCGATGACGGCTGGCAGTCTCGGCGTTGTCACGATCCGGTTGAGGTGGCCAATACACACCTGCATCCTGTACCTGCCAATCGGCCGAGGGCAGGACATAATCGACCCGCATCTCGCCCACGCCCTTCCAGAGAACCGTCGCGGTGGAACCTTCCGCATTCGTGGGCTTAGGGTCCTGCAGCAATGGGTGGGCAAGCAGGTCCCGGATGGCGTCCTTGCGACCTTCACCGCGATCCGGGTCGAGATTTGCATCCCCCGCTATTATGAACCGGCTTGATGGAGCAGGGCCAACCTCTTTTTCCAGGAGCACTGACCAGAACCTTATCTCATCTCTGTTTCGCAGACCGTTGCGGTCCTCTGGCCCGTCAAACACCGGTGGGCTGGCGTGGAACGTCATCAGCTCAAGACGACCCCCGGGCGCATCGATCGGAACGACCCAATGGGCGGTTGAAGAGAGCCGATGAATGGCCTGCGCTTGGGGCGATGGAAACGGGGCATCCTTAGCGACGGGCAGCGTAGCACCCGGAAGATCCCGCCATAGCATCGTGGAGTAGACCTGCACCTCATCTTCCGCGATGGGATATCGCGATAGTACGGCCAAACCGCCTTGCCCTGTGAACCGGCCCCAGCCCTGAGCATCGCCCGGCCCGCTGGTTTTGCCGTCTCCGTCCAGATCCATCGGGGTTTCGAGCCCTGAATTGGGTTGTGCCGAAAAGCTGTGAGGATAAGTCAGACCCGCTTCGTCCAGCTTCGTCTGAAGGGCGGTCAGGGTCAACCCGTCCAGATCCCAGTCGATCCCCTGCAGTGCCACGATGTCGGGACGTGTCTCCGTCAGCACTTCGATCACCGCACTCACTTGTGGGTCGCCCCGTCTGATATCCCGCAGCAAGAGCCCCGGCCCCTCGCGGCTGAGTTCGGTGTTATAAGTAGCGACTCGCAATATGTCTGCCTGCGCCGAAAGAGGCAGCAGCAGTACGATAAGGGCTCGGATCATGCGATCTGAGTGGCCTCGGAGGTTGAGTAGGCGCGGCGTTTTTCGACAATCAGTCCAGCGATGCGCAAGGTCGCCATGCCCCGCATGATCATGCTGGCAGGCAGGAAAGCCCAGGCGCACAATGTCCAGATCAGGGTTTGAGGATTGCTGAGGGCAATTGGAGCCGCAAAGGCAGCCATCAGTTTCACCACGGCTGGAATCAGGAATGGCAGCAGCACCCCAATGGCGATGTTCAAACGGCCATCCCGTTGCAGCCGGGTCACCACATCGCCACCCTTAGTAGGGTCGAACAAGGGCAGATTGGTCCAGACATTGAAAGCCCCGTTGCCCATGGGCCAGCCCCGCAGCTTGACCGCGTAGGCAAAGCTGCCAATCGTGGCCAACGCGGCGACATAAGCGATGCTTGCTGAGATGCGTACCAGTTCAATCAAAGGTTGGCTGGCGTTGTCAGGCAGCATCAGTACAACCAGACGCACGGGCGAATAAGGGAAATCTGCCACATTCGAAACCGCCAGCCCGGTCGCATAGAACAGGCTGGTCATATGCGTCGGCGCATAAACGTTTTTGCAGATCATCGTCAGGAAGATGACCATCGATACAAGCCCGACAAAACGCAGACGGTTCACCGGTGCGGCATCACGAAATTCGATAAAGCTGGGAAAGGCGGAGTTATATTCGGAGAACGTCAACAGGAACGCCAGGATGGCGAGAAAAACAACGATCTCTGTCCCATTCGACGTCGAAGCTGGCAGGTACAACGCGGGAGTGAGCACCATAAGCGCCACCAATATTCCACGTATCGCCGCTCCTGTTGTGCGTGCAATCAAAATCCGAACCCTTTTTTCCAAACCGGAGTGGCCGATTCTATGTCGACTTCACTTCCAACTTGTGCGGACCGTTCGTTTAGTGACGGTTACCTCAGTATCGCTAAGATTGACGATAAGCGGTATTTCGCTCAAGCCGGAGTGCAGAAAACACGCACTTTCGGGCAAAATGATGGCGCAACTGGTGCGGGATTGCATCATTTTCGACGCAAATCCGACGTGTATCTCAATATGATACCTAGATGTAGTGGTTTGCGGACTTTTAGCCCCAAGAATGCGAACGGGGCCGCGCTTGCGACCCCGTTAGGTTGAGTATCAACAGATTCGTCCCCAGAATCATACCCAAGGGCGGGACTGGCTTGCGTGATCCTCGAATTTGTCGATGTGATGGTCTTTTTCCATGGTCAGACCAATGTCATCCAGACCGTTCAGCAGGCAGTGCTTGCGGTGTGGGTCGATGTCGAACTCAATCTCAACACCATCCGATGTGGTGATCTTCTGATCTTCCAGATGCACAGTCATGCGGGCGTTTTCACCCTTGTGCGCGTCGTCCATCAAAATCGCGTGGTGCTCTTCTTCGACCACGATCGGCAGGATGCCGTTCTTGAAGCAGTTGTTAAAAAAGATGTCGGCGAAGCTGGTCGAGATCACGACCTTGATGCCGAAATCCTTGATCGCCCAAGGCGCATGTTCGCGCGATGAGCCGCAGCCGAAATTGTCGCCAGCAACCAGAATCTCGGTCTGACGATAGGCGGGTTTGTTCAGAACGAACTCTTCATTCTCCTGCCCGTCATCGTGATAGCGCATCTCGTCAAACAGAACGACGCCCAGACCGGACCGCTTGATGGTTTTCAGATGCACTTTGGGGATGATCATATCGGTGTCGATGTTGATCAGTGGCATTGGGGCGGCCACCCCGTGGACTTTTTCGAACTTTTCCATCTCTACACTCCTGCAGGAGAGGGCCGCGCCCTGTACCCTGCGTTTAAGCCTCTTTGGCTTTTGTTGTTTCGTCCTTGGGTGCGTTCTTGACGAAGAACGCCATGAAGACCAATCCAAACCCGTTGAACAGCATCTCGATGCCCAGCAGGATACCCAGCAAGCTCAGCAGGGCCGCGGGTTCCGCCGCCGCATAAGACCAGATGATACCGGCCAGAACGATCGACAAGATGCCCGAGATCAGCGTGGGCCAGAAAAACTGCGTTCCCTTCATCTGGAACGACAGGATGACCCGCGCGATGCCACCTGCCATGAACAGGATCAGCATCACGGTCGCTAGCGTCAGCGTGCCCTGCAGCGGGTGATCCAGGAAGGACCAGCCCAGAAACAGCATGACCGCACCCATGATGAGCGACAGGATCTTGTTGCCAGCGCCTTCAACGGTGAAGCCGCCGACAATCTGCAATGCGCCCGCGATCAGCAGCAACACGCCGGTTACGACCGTTACGGCCACGGATGCCACCACCGGCGCGCCCAGTACAAAGACGCCAAACGCGATGGACAGCAGTCCAAGCAAAAGCCATTTGATCCAGTCACTCATGTCTTCAATCCCTCAAATATCTAGATATGAGGGCACCTTACATCAGTTCGCGGACGTCTGTCAGCCGTCCTGTGATTGCCGCTGCGGCAGCCATCGCCGGGCTCAGCAGATGGGTACGTCCACCTCGACCCTGACGGCCTTCGAAGTTGCGGTTCGAAGTTGCGGCGCAGCGCTCGCCCGGTTGCAGCTGGTCGGGGTTCATCGCCAGACACATCGAGCATCCCGCCAGACGCCATTCAAACCCGGCCTCTTTGAAGATATCCGCCAGACCTTCTTCTTCGGCCTGAGCACGCACCAGACCCGAACCCGGTACGACCATGGCGCGCATGCCGTCCTTGATCTTCTTGCCTTTCAGGATCTCGGCAGCAGCGCGCAAGTCTTCGATACGGCCGTTGGTGCATGAGCCGATGAAAACTGTATCGATTTCCACATCGCTCAGCTTCTGACCGGCTTCCAGACCCATGTACTCGATCGAACGGCGGGCCGCGTCGACTTTACCGCCTTCGAAATCTTCGGGGTGCGGTACGGATGCGGTGATCGGCAGCACATCCTCGGGGCTGGTGCCCCAAGTGACGACTGGCGCGATATCTTCGCCGCGCAGGGTGATGACTTTGTCGAAATGCGCGCCTTCGTCGGTATAAAGCGTTTTCCACCAATCCATCGCGGCTTCCCACTGCGCGCCTTTCGGGGCGTGGGGCCGGCCTTTGACGTACTCAAAGGTGGTTTCGTCCGGCGCGATCAGTCCCGCACGCGCACCGCCTTCGATGGCCATGTTGCAAACAGTCATGCGGCCTTCCATCGACAAATCGCGGATCGCTTCGCCGCAATATTCGATGACATAGCCGGTGCCACCAGCGGTGCCGGTCTCACCGATCACGGCCAGAGTGATGTCCTTGGCGGTCACGCCCGGCTGCAATTTGCCGGTGATCTCGACCTTCATGTTCTTGGACTTCTTCTGGATCAGGGTCTGCGTGGCCAGAACGTGCTCGACCTCAGACGTACCGATGCCGTGCGCCAGTGCACCAAACGCGCCGTGGGTGGCGGTGTGGCTGTCACCGCAAACAACGGTCATGCCGGGCAGGGTCCAACCTTGCTCGGGGCCGACGATGTGCACGATACCCTGACGGACGTCATGCACCGGATAATAGTGAATGCCGAAATCCTTGGCGTTCTTGTCCAGCGCTTCGACCTGAATGCGCGATTCGGGGTTTTCGATCCCGTGCACACGATCCGCTGTGGTCGGAACGTTGTGGTCTGGCACGGCGATGGTCTTCTCCGGTGCGCGTACC
Organism: Ruegeria sp. C2; assembly: GCF_056537765.1. Lineage (NCBI taxonomy): Bacteria > Pseudomonadati > Pseudomonadota > Alphaproteobacteria > Rhodobacterales > Roseobacteraceae > Ruegeria > Ruegeria sp. C2. Next base: position 64,853 of record NZ_JBQFRZ010000002.1, read on the forward strand.
TTGCGGCCTGCCATACGCAGGCCCTCGAACGCCTGCGGGCTGGTCACTTCGTGCACCAGATGGCGGTCGATATAGAGCAGGCAGGTGCCATCATCGGCTTCGTGCGCGACATGGGCGTCCCAGATCTTGTCATAGAGTGTTTTGGGGGACATCGGTCCTCTCCCGTATGTAATGAGAAATAGCTGGCGAGGTGGCTTAGGCCGCGGATAGGCGGGCCAGAACCGTGCGGGCAGCCCCAAAGAACCGCTCGCGCAGGCGCGCGCGATCTTCCAGGTTCTGAAGTTGGGCTACTGTGAGTCTCATGCGGTCCAGATATATCGGGCCATCGCGTCAATCAAGGTTCAATCGGGGCGCGGGCTTGCATCCAACCACGCGGATGGCCAAGCTGGCGGGTATGAACCAGGATCTGCTACCGGAAACGCTGTCCGAGCTTTATGCCAACATGACGGCGGCGTTCTCAGCACAGTTTGATAACCTGATCGAGCTGATCGTCACGCCGGGCTGGAGGCAGTACCAGCTGGTTATCATCCTGTTTCTGTGGGCGTTGGCGTTTTTCTTGAAACTGCTGACGCAAAACCGATGGGATGCATGGGCCCGCTCGCGCAGCGGGTGGCCGAAATGGCGGTTGCGCATTCTGATCCAGCTGATGCGGCGCCTGACACTGGTCTATTTTGTGCTGCTGTCCTGGGGACTTTATTGGGTCATGCAACACACCACATGGCCTTCGCGCAGCTACATCATTGGTGTATTTGCAACCCTTGCGCTGGCCTGGTTGGCGATCGCGCTGGTCTCGCGGCTGGTGCGCAACCGGACGCTGCGGCAGATTTTCAAATGGTCCATGTGGGTCTACGCAACGCTGGTGGCGCTGAGCCTCACGGATGACGTCGCCGGGTTTCTGGACGGGGTTGCGATCTCGATTGGCGATCTGCACATCTCAGCCTTGGGTATTATCAAAGCGGTCTTGTTGATCGGTGTCTTGCTGACTTTGGCCCGCGTCGGAACCCGCGCCGCAGAGCGGGGGTTGAAAAACAACGACGACATAACGCCTTCGATGCAGGTGCTGCTGGCCAAGGGCATTCAGGTGCTGCTCTATGGTGCGGTTTTCATGGCTGCGATCCGGACGCTCGGCTTCGATCTGACAGGGATTGCTTTGTTGTCCGGTGCGATCGGTGTGGGCATCGGTTTCGGATTACAGAAAGTAGTCTCGAACCTGATTTCGGGCATCATCATCCTGATGGACCGGTCGATCAAGCCGGGCGATGTGATATCGCTGGGTGACACGTTCGGGTGGATCAACTCTCTGGGTGCCCGCTATGTCTCGGTCGTTACGCGGGACGGGCGGGAATATCTGATCCCGAACGAGGATTTGATCACCAACCAAGTGGTGAACTGGTCGCATTCGGACAAGTTCGTTCGGTTAGATCTGGAATTCGGCACCAGCTATGGCGACGATCCGCATAAAGTCCGTGCCACAGCTATCCGGGCTGTGAAGACAGTGGGTCGGGTTCTGAGTGGAGGGTCACATGAACCCGTTTGCCACATCACCGGATTCGGCGACAGCAGCGTGGACTATGTTCTCAGGTTTTGGATCAGTGATCCAACCAAGGGGCTGACCAATATTCGGGGCAATGTCTATCTGGCGCTTTGGGATGCGTTTCAGACTGAGGATATCTCGCTGCCCTTTCCGCAGCGCGAAGTTCGCCTGCTGCCCGACGACGCAGACGCGCAACAACTCGCCAAAGAGTGAGCCTGTGTCACTGCCTGAAACAGCCCGTTCATTGAAATGTTGCATTCCCCTTGTTACCTTAATAGTACCCCAGCGCCGGGGATTTGGCGGCGCGCAGCAAAGGAGGACTATGTCCTGTCTCTACATACCCAGGCGGGTTTGCCCGCCGATGATGGGGCCGGTGTAATGGCCCACTCTCAGTCAATCAGCGACAAGCTGCTTGAACGTATCCTTTCCTCACTTTCCGATGACAAGGCCGAAGACGTCGTGCAGATCAACCTGCAAGGTAAGTCTTCTGTTGCGGATCACATGGTGATTGCCTCGGGTCGGTCGACCCGTCAGGTCTCGGCCATGGCGGAAAAGCTGACGGATCGCATCAAGCAGGAATTCGGTTTCACCTCGAAGGTCGAAGGCAAGGATGCCGGCGACTGGGTGCTGATCGATACGGGCGACGTGATCGTCCATATCTTCCGCCCCGAAGTGCGTGAATTCTATCAGCTGGAAAAGATGTGGCTGCCTCAGGGCGGCAGCGCCTCGGCGAACTGAGGCGCCATCCCGGCCTGTATTGAAGGGCCGGAGGCGAGAGAGATATGCGTATCAGCATAGTTGCGGTTGGGCGATTGCGCGCCGGACCGGAGAAATCCCTGCTTGACGACTACCTGACCCGTTTTGACCGGACCGGCCGTGCGCTGGGCCTTGGTCCCGCACGGGTGATCGAGGTTGAAGACAAGAAAAACGCGGGCATGGGGGCCGAGGCCGCCCTGCTGCGCAAGGCACTACCCAAAGGCGCTGTGATCTGCACGCTGGACGAACGCGGGCGGGTGATGTCGTCGCCGGATTTTGCGCAGAAGCTGAGCGGCTGGCGCGATGCCGGGCGGCAGGATCTGGCGCTGATCATCGGTGGAGCGGACGGAATAGATCCTAACCTGCGGGCTGAAGCAGATTTTTCCATCTCATTCGGATCGATGGTCTGGCCTCATATGCTGGTCCGTGTGATGCTGGCCGAGCAACTCTATCGGGCCGCAACCATCTTGTCGGGCGGTCCCTATCACCGGGTCTGACATGGCGCAGCTTCTGATCGTTTACCATTCGCGCACCGGCGGTGCCCGGCAAATGGCCGAAGCCGCAGCCGAAGCGGCACGGGACGAGGCGGAGATCGTGCTGAAATTCGCCGATCAAGCCGGGCCCAACGACCTGCTGGCCGCTGATGGTTACATCTTTTGCGCACCCGAGAATCTGGCGGCGATTTCGGGCCTCATGAAAGAGTTCTTCGACCGTAGCTACTATCCTGTGCTGGGCAAGATCGAAGGCCGCCCCTATGCCCAGATGATCTGCGCCGGGTCCGACGGGGAAAACGCCGCCCGCCAGATCGCCCGTATTGCCACCGGCTGGCGGCTGAAAGAGGTGCAGCCACCGCTGATCCTCTGCACCCACGCGCAAACGTCTGAGGCCATTCTGGCCGAAAAGACCATTCCACAGGATCAACTGGAGCAATGCCGCGAAATCGGCGCGGCGCTGGGCGCGGGTCTGACGTTGGGCGTGTTTTAGTTAAGGGGAACCACAAAGGTATCTTTTGCCCAACCATCCACATTGGTGCGGGCCTGAACTTGTACCTGAGCAGTACCGACCGGGATAGCGACGCCACTCAATGACCGGGTAAAGGGCTGTTCGTTCTCATGCGGGTGATGCAGTACGCGCATCCCAAGCTCTGTCCCGTCCATATCCAGCACGCGCCAACCGTCGGCATAATCATCCCAGCCGGTTTCAGGATGTGAGACGGTTACATCGAATCGCCACGTATCGCCGCTTTGCTTGGCGGTGACGTTTTCGATGACAGGATCATCGGCAAGGGCGGGGCTGGCCAGAAGGGCCGCAAGAATCACATATCGCATGGTGTGAATGTACGGAGTTGGTGCCGCAAATGGGATCACGTCTTTGTGTTAGCCGTCTGTTTCATCAGGATGGACCGGGATTGCGACGCAAACTCCCGCCGGTAGAGCACGCCAAAGGTGATTACCGCGCCGACCATCAGGGCCACGGGACCGAGGATCCACGCCAATGACGCCAGTGCAAAATAAGTCGCCCGCAAAGCTCGGTTAAAGCTGCGGGCAGCGGTGACGCAAATCTCGGCTGCTTGCGCTGCGCGTGGATAAGCGGCGGGGTCTTCGGGCTCGTTGGGCACCGCGGCCATCAGGATCGCGCAATAGCCGAACAGGCGATGGGCCCAGACATATTTCAGGAAGGCGTTGGCGAGAAAAAGAATCACGATCAGTATCTTGATCTCCCACACAACGGCGGGCGCGCTGCCAATGGCCAAATCATTGGCGACACCGGCCAGACGCTCGGTATTGCCCAGCAGTGCCAGGCCGCCACCAATTGCGATCATCGTGGTCGATGCAAAAAACGTACTGCCTTGCCGCATCGCTGCCACGACCTGTGCGTCGAACATGCGAGGTTGCCGGGTGACCATTTCCCGCATCCAACCGCGACGAAAGTCGTCCATCATCATTGCCACGGATTGTTTTTTGGGTGAGGGGTTTTCGATGCGCCAGCCGATGCCCAGCCATGCGCCAAGCAGCAGCGTGATGGCGATGTAGTCCAACGACGAAAACAGAGCGGCGCGATCAATCCAGGTCATGCTGCGACAGTAGGACCGCAGGTGCGAACTTGCCAGATGGATAAATTGGTAATATTATTTTACCAAATGGAGGTCAACCATGGAAATGCCCACGCCAAGCCCCGCGGTCCTCAGCCGCAAATCCCGGGTCGTCGCGCGATTGTCGCAGGTTCTGCCTGAAGATGCGATCATTCACGATCCTGCTGAGACCCGCGCCTATGAATGTGATGCGCTGACGGCTTACCGATGCCCACCGATGCTGGCCGTTCTGCCGTCGAACACGCAGGAGGTTTCGGACATTCTGCGCATTTGCCATGACGAGGGCGTGCCGGTGGTGCCGCGCGGGTCGGGTACCTCGCTGGCCGGAGGTGCTTTGCCCACAGCGGATTGCGTCATTCTGGGTGTGGCGCGGATGAATAATGTGCTGGAGGTCGACTATGACAACCGTTTCATCAGAGTTCAGTCGGGCCGCACCAATTTGAGCGTCACCGGCGCGGTCGAGGAAGAAGATTTCTTTTACGCGCCCGATCCGTCATCTCAATTGGCCTGCGCGATTGCGGGCAATATCGCGATGAACTCCGGTGGTGCGCATTGTCTGAAATACGGTGTGACCACGAATAACCTGATGGGCGTGACCATGGTGATGATGGACGGCACCGTGGTCGAAATCGGAGGCGCGTATCTGGACGCGGGTGGGCTGGACTTGCTGGGCGTTATCTGCGGCTCCGAAGGGCAGCTGGGCGTGGTGACTGAGGCCACGTTGCGCATTCTGCGCAAGCCAGAGGGTGCCCGGCCTGTGTTGATGGGGTTTGATGACAACGAGATCGCTGGTCAATGTGTCTCTGACATTATCAAATCCGGCATTCTGCCGGTCGCGATCGAGTTCATGGACCGTTTGTGTATTCAGGCCTGTGAGAACTTCGCCAAGGCCGGATATCCTGATTGCGAAGCATTGCTGATTGTCGAGGTCGAAGGCTCGGAGGCCGAGATCGACTATCAATTGTCGAAGATTGTTGAGATCGCTAAACGGCACAACCCGGTCGAGCTACGTGAGAGTCAGTCGGCGGAGGAAAGCGCCAAGATCTGGTTGGGTCGGAAATCGGCCTTTGGGGCGATGGGGCAGATGAACGATTATATGTGCCTTGATGGAACCATACCTGTTTCTGCACTGCCTGCCGTGTTGCGCCGGATCGGCGAGTTGAGCGTCGAATACGGCCTGCCCGTCGGCAATGTCTTTCATGCGGGGGATGGCAATATGCACCCTCTGATCCTGTTTGATGCCAACAAGCCTGGCGATCTTGAGAAATGTGAGGCTTTCGGGGCTGAGATCCTGAAGCTCTGCGTTGATGAGGGCGGCTGCCTGACCGGCGAGCATGGCGTGGGGATCGAAAAGCGCGATCTGATGCATCACCAATATGCTCGCGCAGATCTTGAGGCGCAGATGGCAGTCAAGGATGTGTTCGATCCAGCGTGGTTGCTGAACCCGGCAAAGGTGTTCCCTTTGGACGCGTCCGAGGGGCGCCGGATGGCAGCAGAATAGCGGGCTGGACCTGCGCCAGAACGTGGTGCGGCGGCTACTGATTATCTTTGAACAGAAGAAGTGATATGGGACCAGAGACAGAAGCGGAACTGGCCGAGATGGTGGCGGGGCTGAATGGTCCCGTGCGGATTGCCGGCGGCGGAACGCGTGGGGTGACCGGGGCGGAACCTGTGCTGAGCACAGCAGGGTTGAGCGGTATTGCACTTTATGAACCCGGAGCGTTGACCCTTGTGGCACAGGCAGGGACGTCTTTGGCTGAGATTGAAGCGACGCTGAATGCGGAAGGGCAGCAACTGGCTTTTGAGCCGATGGACCATCGCGGGTTGCTGGGGATCGAGGGCACACCGACCATTGGTGGGGTTGTCGCGGCCAATATATCGGGCCCTCGGCGCATTCAGGCGGGGGCTTGTCGGGATTTTCTGTTGGGTGTCCGCTACGTCGATGGTCTTGGCCAAGTGGTTAAGAATGGTGGTCGGGTAATGAAAAACGTCACCGGCTATGATCTGGTCAAACTGATGGGCGGATCATGGGGCACTTTGGGAGTGTTGACAGAAGTCTCGCTGAAAGTGCTACCCAAACCGGATCAGGTCGCGACCTTATCAATTGCGGTACCAAATGTCGAAACGGCGGTGCAGGCGTTGTCGGCGACGTTGAAATCTCCGTTCGAGGTCACCGGTGCGGCCTATGATCCAGATGCTCAAACGGCCTTTGTTAGGATCGAAGGTTTTGCAGATTCAGTTGCGTATCGGGTTGATAGATTGGCATCGGTGTTAGGGCAGTTCGGTTCTGTGTCAGAAGAGGCTGATCCCGTGTCGATCTGGACGGCCATTCGCGATGTTCATGCGTTTCATGGCAAGCAAGCGGACGTCTGGCGTTTGTCTGTCAAACCTGGCGATGCATCAGAGATCGTCGCTCGCGCCAAGGCCGACCAGTTGCTGCTTGACTGGGGCGGCGGGTTAATCTGGGTACGCGTCCCGGCTGGAACGGATCTCAGAACCCGGTTGGGTGCATTTGCTGGCTATGCGACGCTGGTGCGTGCGGATCATGAGACCTTCGCAAAACTAGGGAGATTTCAGCCAGAGGATGCGGCTATTTCGGCTCTAACACGAGGAATTCAGGCTAAATTCGACCCGCATGGTTTGTTCAATCCGGGGCTGATGAGGTAGGCGATGCAGACGACCTTTAGTGAAAAGCAACTGCAGGACCCGGCGATCCAGCGCTCGAACGAGATACTGCGGAGCTGTGTGCATTGCGGGTTTTGCACAGCGACTTGCCCCACCTATCAGGTACTGGGCGATGAGTTGGACAGCCCGCGCGGCCGTATCTATCTGATCAAGGACATGCTGGAGAATGAGCGTGTTCCGGATGAGAAAACGGTCAAACATATTGACCGGTGCCTCTCATGCCTGGCGTGCATGACGACCTGTCCTTCGGGCGTGCACTATATGCATCTGGTTGATCACGCACGGGAATATATCGAGGCAAATTACAAGCGACCTCTGACAGATCGTATGCTGCGCTGGGTTCTGTCGCGGATATTGCCCTATCCGATGCGATTTCGCTGGGCGCTGATCGGGGCCAAGCTGGGTAGGCCGTTCAGGTTCCTGATGCCAGATGCCAGATTACAGGCGATGCTCGACATGGCGCCGAAACATATTCCCCCGGTCAGCCGCAATGACGATCCGCAGAGTTTCACACCCAAAGGCACGCCGATAAAGCGGGTTGCATTGATGACGGGCTGCGCACAGAAGGCACTCAATACGGACATCAATGACGCCACGATCCGCCTGTTGACGCGTTTGGGGTGTGAGGTGGTCGTGGCCGAAGGTGCAGGTTGCTGCGGTGCGTTGACCCATCACATGGGAAAGACTGCCGAAAGTCACCGTGCCGCCGCGGCCAATATTCGTGCCTGGGCGCGTGAGATGGATACGGATGGGCTGGACGCCATCGTCATAAACACATCCGGTTGTGGTACGACGGTGAAAGACTATGGTCATATGTTCCGCAACGATCCGTTGGCGCAGGATGCCGCGCGAGTCTCAGAGATTGCCATGGATATCAGCGAGCTGCTTGTGCAACTCGATCTGCCGGAAATGATGGGTCAGGATTTGGTTGTTGCTTATCACGCGGCATGCTCGCTCCAACATGGCCAGCAGATCAAATCGCATCCGAAAGATCTGTTAAAGCGGGCCGGATTTACCGTGTTAGAGCCTGTTGACAGTCATCTGTGTTGTGGCAGTGCCGGGACGTATAACCTGATGCAGCCCGAGATTTCAGCCAAGCTGAAGCAGCGCAAAGTGCGCACGCTTGAGGCAAAGAAACCGGATGTGATCGCGGCAGGGAATATCGGCTGCATGATGCAGATCGGTTCTGGCACCAAGACGCCCGTGGTGCATACGGTGGAGCTATTGGATTGGGCAACCGGAGGCCCACGTCCGCGCGCCATGTGCGCAGAATCGTCAGAGATTCCAATCCTGCGCTGATCCCATTGGAGCAACACGGCATTGTTGGGAGTCAAAGCCCTGTGGCGGTGCTGCCCTAATTTTGCCGCACCTCGCGCGTACGACTCGGGGCCGGACCCAATGACCGGAGACCCACGTGCGCAACTGGATCACGGCCTTTGCACTCAGCCTGCTCCCTATGGCCACGCAGGCACAGGATACCGGGCTGGAACGCCTTGAGACCTCGCATGCTGGACGCGCGTGGATGGCTGTGGGGCGTCTGGATATCGACGGAACCGGATTTTGCACCGGGGCGTTGATCTCGCCCACGTTGGTGCTGACGGCAGCGCATTGTCTGTTCGACAAGGTTACAAAGCAACCGATTGATCCGGCACGGATCGAGTTTCTGGCTGGCTGGCGGTTGGGTCACGCGTTGGCCTATCGGGCAGCACAGCGCACTGTCGTACATCCCCAGTACGAATATGATGGCGGGTCCTCGGCTACGCGGGTGCGTCACGATATTGCATTGATCGAGCTGCGGCAGCCGATCCGGAATACCGCTGTCATGCCGTTTGAAACGGGAGATCGCCCGTCAAACGGCGAGGACGTAGGTGTAGTATCTTATGCCCATGACCGGGCCGAGGCGCCGTCACTGCAAGAGGTCTGCTCGGTCATGGCGCGTCAGGCCGGTATTCTGGTGATGTCCTGCGATGTCGATTTTGGGTCTTCTGGGGCGCCAATCTTCTCATTCGATGGTGAGCGTCCGCGCATTGTTTCTGTCGTGGCTGCCAAGGCCGAGATGCACGGCAAGAGCGTGGCGCTGGGCACCGCATTGGATCAGTCACTTGAGCTGCTGCAAGCCGAGTTGTCGCAAGGACGCGGCCTGAACGCATCACCGGTCAACGGTTCCAAGAATCTAGGAGCGAAATTTCTGAAACCATGACCCGATCCTTTCTTATTTTTTCATTGATCTTTTCCGTTCTTTTCACTTCCGCGCACGCTCAGAACAGTGGCAAGCGACGCCTGACTGATCGCGATGACCTGTACGGTTGGGAAGCCGTCGGTCGGCTCGATATCGGCAGCAGTGGCTTCTGCACCGGCACCCTGATTGCGAAGGACATGGTGTTGACGGCTGCGCATTGCGCATTGAATAGAGCAACCGGCAAACCTTATGCCCCCGGAGAGGTGACCTTTCGCGCGGGGTTAAGTGATGGTGAAGCTCTTGCCGAGCGCAAGGTTATCCAGATCGCCGCGCATCCAGATTTCATCGCCAACGCCCCGGTTTCCGTGCCTAGAATCCGCGTTGATGTGGCTCTAATGCGCTTGGAAGAGCCCATTCCTTATGCCATCGCCGATCCGTTCGCCTTGTTCAGCGGGCGGGTCACCGACAGCGAGATCAGCGTCGCCTCATACGGGCGCGGCCGGGCCGAAGCGATCACGCGTCAGCGATCGTGCCAGATTTTGCAGCGCGGGCAGGGGCTGATCAGTTTTGATTGCGACATCACTTTCGGATCGTCCGGTTCCGCGATCCTGGCCAAGAACGGGCCGCGCTGGCAGATTCTCTCGGTTGTATCTGCGGGTGCGTCTGACGGCCGTCGCAAGATCGGCTACGGCATGGAGCTTTCAGGCATCGTGTCGGAGCTAAAGGCCATGATGCGCCGCGATGCGCCGCGTCCGACTGCGACAATCAGGAGGCTGCAGCCGGGGTCTGACAAATCAAGTTCTGGCGCCAAGTTTATCAGCGCAGGCGGGTCTTGAACCGCGCCAATTCTCTTCCCATCTGAGCTGTATCGGGTCGCCTGAACAGGGGCTCGTGCAAACACCGCCCGTCCAAAACGGAGGGCACATTCGCAAATCGCTCAATGAAGAGGATATGACACATGCGTACATTTGATTTTGCACCGCTGCACCGCGCAACCATCGGTTTTGACCGCGTCGCAGACATGATGGATCGGGTTTTGACCAACGACGTGGCTCAGCCCAGCTATCCACCGTACAATATCGAGAAAACCGACATCGACACCTACCGGATTTCTGTTGCTGTCGCCGGCTTCTCGGAAAATGACCTGTCGGTCGAAGTGAAAGAGAACTCGCTGGTCGTCTCTGGCAAGAAAGCCGCTGAAGACAAAGAGCGCAGCTATCTGCACCGTGGCATCGCCACCCGTGCATTCGAGCGCCGTTTCGCTTTGGCCGACCACGTGCGCGTCACCGGCGCGAGCCACGAAAACGGCATGCTTAACATCGACCTCAAGCGCGAGGTGCCTGAGGCCCTGAAACCGCGCAAGATCGAGATCTCTTCGGCCAAGGCCATCGAAAAGGACGTGGTTGACGCCAAAGCCGTGAACTGAGGCATTTGATCACCTTGCGGTAATCTCTTCCTCTCTGGATTATCGCAACACACGCCCCGCGTTCCTCCAGGCGCGGGGCGAAGTTGTATCCAACGTGACCCCGGACATGGCGGGCAGCACGTTCTCACTAAAATCTGGCAATAGTTTAGGTCGTCAGGCTAGTCTCTTCTGGAACAATTCAATGAACTGAATTTTGTTCACTGCCTTCAGAGGGAGACGAAATAGATGCGAATGAAATCCGTTTTTACCGCTATTGCCTGTGCCGTTATTGCATCGACCACACTGACCGCGACATCAACCCGTGCCAACGATACAGGAGCGCTTATCGCTGGGGTCGCGTTGGGTGTGCTGGGAGCGTCGATCGCCAAACACCATCATAAACACGGATCAAAATACCAGAAGCACCCGCATGTTTCTCCCGAAGAAAATGCGATCGGGCTTTGTATGCATCGGACCCACATCGCCATGAGCAATCAAGGCTACTATGCCGTCGATTTTGAGCGGACGCTTTCCTATACAACGAATTCTGATGGCATCGATCTGATTGATCTGGAAGTCGCGCGCTCGAAGGACAGCAATGATGCGCGGAGCTACATAAAAGCCCATTGCGCTATTCAAGATGATGCTGTGGTTAATTTCCGGTACTCAAACTACTGAGCTTGTCCTTCGGCAGCTTCAACTTAAGAAATCCAAGCGCTTCTCTGCTCCCTTCTAAAACCAGGGGGCAATGTGTCTCGGCCTTGCCTCTGCGTCTATCTTTTTGGCGTCGAGTTTGCCACAGTCTTGGTGATTTGGAGACCCAAGGGGATGTAAATTGCCATAACATTCTCTATGTCATTGGATGATAAGAAGAATAGGGATAGCAGATGTCGAACCAGCAATTCGAAGCATTGATTCAAGAGACGCAACAGAAAGTCCGCGAAAGCCAATCGCAGATTGAAGGCTTGACCTCACGGATCGAAGCAGCTCGTGCCAAGATCGGAACCGCCGAGGCGGATATCGACATTGAAAATGCCACTTTGGAAGATGTGCACGCCCATACCGAGGTGATGAACGCCAACATCGCCGAGCTGATCATGGGGCTCGACGACGTGACCAACGCGTTTTCCAAGGATTTCGACGAAATGCGTTCGAAAACCGGGTGGGAGTCGTTCGTCGGCATCTTCGCCAAGGCCAAATCCGAGTCCATGCGGCAGGAACGCATGCGCACCGCCAATATTGATGACAAGCTGCAGGACCTGATCGCCAAGTCCGATGTGATCGTAAAGTTGCTGGAAGGGCAGTTGTCGGTACTGGAGGAACAGCGCGTCAAGGTCGAAGACAACCTAACTGTCACGCTGGATGACCGTGAGGCGACGGTGGCCGAGTTGGAAGCACTGCGCGCCGAGATTCAGGGTATGGACCCGACAATCATCACGCTGGAAAACAAAATCAGCGTCGAACAGGACGCCGCTGCGCGGACCCAGCTGGAAACTGAACTGGCCGAGTTGAACAAGCAGTACAACGCCAAGGTTCAGGAAGAGCAGGTCAAGCTGGCCAAGTCTCAGACGCTGGAGCGCTATATCGAAAAGGGCAAAACCTGGGTCGATTCACTCCAAAATCAGGCGGCGACGCAGATGGTGCTGATCAACAAGCTGCAGACAGACACGCAACAACGCGTGGTGCTGTATGACGCCCTGACCAAATCGCTGAAAACTGCACAGCAGCAGGACGTGGCCCACCGCATCAACGAGATCGGTGTGCAAACCGACCAAGAGGCGCAAACCGCCATGGCCGCTATCGGCACCGCGACCAACCAGAAAATGGCCGACATGCTCGAGGCGCATGAGGACCACATGGTCTTTGCCCGCGACGTGCTGGAGAAAAAGGCCAAGGCGGATGAACGCTTTGCCCGCCGGTTCGCCTCGATTGTCGAGAAGCATGATAAGAATTTGTATGGCGGGTGAGGCGCTTCAGTGACGTTCCGTTCCAAAGGCAAGCCAAAGGGTATACGCGACAGGTTCAGAATAGGGATTCTCTTTGTTGTCTTTGGCGGGTTCCTAACTTTGCTTCTTCTGACAGCTAATTTAATGCCAGACCATTTGGTGACTAAACTTGTGCTGATAGCGGGTGTTCTTTTGGTGACATTCTGCCTCTGCGTTCTGTTCGCCAACGGTCTCATCAAGCTTGAACAGCTTGATGAGAAGTTGTTCGGTCGCCGACAAAGAAAAGAGCGCGTGGATAATGACTGACCCCACCCAAGACCATGTCGGTCTGACCGACACCTTTGCCTCGCGCCGCTATTTCCGCAAATTCGAGGTGATCACCGTCCACCTCCTGCGCGTGGCCGCGACGATGGAGGCCGAAGGCGCGATCTCGAAACAAGAGGTGCGAATCGTATCGCGCTACCTCTCAGGGCTGCTCTACACCTTCCGAGCGCTCAGCATGAAGTACCTGCTGGTCGGGCGCGATACCGGGCGGTTCTTTGGCAGCCTCGCCATGGACAAGCGCGACAGCGGGTTTCCGGTGGCGGCCGAGCTGCTGACGATGGCCAATGATGCGCAACAGGCGCAGGTGCATCTGGCGAATATGCCCTCGGAAGACGACCTGAAAACCGACATGGTGCGGACGATCATTGGCGATCAGGAAATCCCGACCAAACTGCAATTCGCGCTGTCCCAAAGGCTCTATTACGAGGAATTGCTGAAAGGTCAGCTGTTCTGGGCCCGCAACGATCCCGAATGCCACTGGATCGGGAATGAGGGCGAACGGCGCAAGTTCATGATCCATTGGGCGGTCTATGACAGTCAGATCAACCTGCCGGTCATCTATCTGATGCAGCTGGAGGATAGCGGCAAAACCGCCCTTCCCAAAGACCAACGCCGCTGGCCCGAAGTGCAGGCGCATCTGATGGCGCAGTCTCTGGGCGGGTTGAAACTGGTGACCATAGCCAAAGGGTTCGATCAGGATTTCGACGACCTGCACCCCAAACACATGCGCCGCATCCATGTGGGGCCGATGTATTCCTCGGCCTATACCGAGCAATCCGGCCCTCTGCGGCAAGTGCTGGAGGACGCGCAGTCTCCGCAAGGTCAGGACTGGGCACTGGCCTGGACCACTGAAGAACTGGAAAGCGAAGAGGTGATTGAAGAACGCGCCGGGTGGTTCTCGACCGTCGAGCGCGAAGTCTTTGCGCTGGACCCGTTCGGCGGGCAGGGGGCCGAGACCGGGGCCACGCGCACCCAACGCTCGATCATCCTGCCCCAGCGACCGTTTCAGGTGCTGGCCGAACGCAACCCGCCGGGTTTTGTCGACGTACGCAAGTTCGTCGTCAGCAAGGCCGGGCAGGTCTTGAGATATTGAAGACAGTGAAAGCGATTTTGAAATGAGTTTGACGTCAGATCAGATGGAATTGCGCGAAGACGATATTCGCAAGCATTATCCCGCAGCGACCGCTTTGCTGAACGGTTTCGAGCATGCCCCGCGAATTGCAAAGGCAGTTGAGGTCGCCGTTGAACGGTCTCCGGGCGTGACCACGGGTCGAAGGTTTCGGTCGACAACGCCGGGGCTGGTAACACGGCGCACCGTGCGGAAGGACGGAGTGCATTTGGTCGAACGGATCGAAGCCTCGGATGATGGCGATACACTGGTGTCTCCGCCGCAGGCGACCACGCAACAGGCCATCCGTCGTGCTAGTGCCATCGCTCTGGCCGTGGCCGAGGCTTATGCGGAACAGACTCCGCTGGCCGATTTGAAGCGCGCGAATTTGGCCGGAGATCTGCCTGCCGCCCGCAAGACCGAGTTTTCAGAGCTGCTGACTGCCGAGGCGCTTATCACGCTACACACCTTCGGCAACGCGTTGGCCTATCTGCTGTCCTCACATCTTGGCGAAACCACTGTTGATCTTGGCGAAATCGAAGAGGTCTTGACTGACAACGGTCAACTCGCCCTGCACGGCGCGTTGTGGGAACTGGACCAAACGCTCGCTAAACATGCCCCCGACGACGCTCACCTGATCGCCGCCACCAGCGCCTATGCCGAACAGTTGATGGATAAGGCCGCCCTGCGCGCCCAGTCGGCGGGTCACCTAGCCCCGTTTCAGAATGCCGCCTGGCATATCGAGGCGGATGAGCTGACGATCCGGGGCTTTGAACCCGCTTCCAAGGCGAAATCCACCACCTTGACCATGACGTTCAAGAAACCGAACGAGGTGGTCGGCAACCATATCGCCAAGTATCAGGCCATGAAGCTGGCCAAGATGGTCATGGCCTATGACTTCGACCGCCGCCTGAACCCGTTCGCCGAGCTTGGCGGGTTCATCTTTACATTCATGGGCGATGGCAAACCGGGCACCGGCAAGACCACTCTGATCCAGATGATGGCCGGTTTGATCAACGACTATTGCCAGAACGCGGGCTATCCGTTCCGTTATCAGAACCTGAGCACCGACAATATCGACAGCTATCAGGGTAAATCCGGCCAGAACGCCAAGGCGTTTATCAACACAATCATCGACCCCTCGGTGATCGGCTTTGGCACCATCGACGATATCGACCAACTGGCCGGCAAACGCGGCGACCGGCAATCTTCAGCCGGTCAGCTGGAAATCACCGCCGTGCTGATGGAGAGCTTTGCGGGCGCCAATACCGTGGTGCGCGGCAACTGCACCTTTGGCATGTTCTCGAACTACCCTGAGAATGTGGACGACGCCCTGCGTCAGCGGGCGGGCGCGCGGTTCCTCGTAGACGGGCCGCAGACGCGTGAGGACTACATCGACATCCTGCACCTGCTGATGGGCCGCAACCACGACATCCCGCTGGGCGAACACGAGGCTTATGCCGCGCAGGAAATCAAAAAGGCCGTCGCCGCCAGTTTCGAAAGCCATTCCCACCCGCATGAGGACGCTTTACTGCAAGTCTATGACCGGGTGTCCGGCGAGATCGGCCAGTTGGACACGATCGCCAAGCTGGGCACCTATCTCAAGGCGATCCAAGCCGCGGATGAACGTTTCACCGGCCGCGCGATCAAGAACATCACCGATGCGGTCAAGGTTCGCGCGATGGATTTCGAACTGCCCGACGAATGGATGGAAAACCCCGACCTGTTCCTGTCCCGCGACTATGACACCAAGAAGGCCATGATCGAGGACCTGCGCCAGCCGATCACGGTCGAGATGGTGATGCAAGAGATCAACCGCTACGCCGACAGCGAATTCCGCTATGCCGACAAGAGCGACGAGGTCGCCATCGAGAACGCCGTCCGTGAGATGGGCAGGATGGAAGAAGCCAAGCGGCGTTATCTGGAGGTAAGAGCGGATGACTAACCGCATAGCTCATCCTGTAACTTGGGGTGTCGTTGCTACTTTGGGAATCGTTTCCTTCGGCCTTTGGGTGGGGTCTCTTGAAAGCTGTGGTGTTATGGGAGGTTGTAAAACGAAGTTTGACGCTTTTCTGACTGGCAGCCCCAATGAAATTGGAGATACGTTAGCGGGCTTCGCAGGTGCTCTTGCTTTTATTTGGATCATCGTGACCGTCTGGCTCCAGAGCCAAGAGTTAGCTGAGCAGCGCGAAGAGTTACGTTTGACGCGACTTGAGATGAAAGAGCAACGCGAAGCAACGCAAGATATGGCACGCTCTATGTCGGCGCAGGCAAAAATCTTTGAGGATGAAGCTCGACAGCGAGATGAGACTCGGGCAAGGGAGCTATTTGAGGAGTTGATCAAAGAAGTTTGTAAGTATCTATCGGAAAATGATAGCCCGGAGTGGAAGTATCTTCGCGAAAGACAGGACGGCACTAGAACGGCAGGTCGGCAGTCGTTCAATTTTTTCTTCGGCAAAGGATTGAAGCCCGAAAGAAAATTCGAGTTATGGACCGCTCACTGCATCGAAACTGTGGAAGGCATTATCTCTGACTATAACAAGCAGAGAATCGAAGTTTTTCCGTGTCACAGAGGGTACGTTGCTGGTCTGCTTCGAATTCTCGGTAGGATGTTAAATGTTAGGGAGCGTCTTTCGGAAGCTCAACAGGTCAGGTTTGATGCGTTGTCGGTAGAGGACGTATTTGAAGCGCTGAACTCGATATTATATGAGCACTATTGGGGCGCAAAGGAATGATCCGCCTCATCGAAAAAGGCCTGTTGTTCGGCAATCTCGTCCACATCTCCAGCCCGGCTCTGGTCGAGCGGTATAACCGCGCGCTGCAGCATCTGGCGGGCAAGACCACGGCGCTGATGGATTTTCATGTCGATATCTCGGGCTATTCACCGGAGGTGGGGATTGAGCTGGAGGATGAGCTCTACCTCAACCCCAACGGCGTCAACCGGCAGTTCATCCTGCTGACGACCGAGCAGAAACGCGCGCCTCTACTGAACGTCAAATTCTCGACCTCGCGCGATATCCTGCGCGAATTCATCGAGATGAACGAGGCGCAGTTGTTCGCCCTCACCGCCACCGATGCGGTGGCCGGAGAGCTGGTGAACTCGGTCATCAAACTCACCACGCCGGGCGATTTGCTCAATATCAAAAAGATCGAAATCGAGGCCGATACCGCAGGCGGCACCCTGCGCAAGGCTGAGCAACTGGCAGGCATGGTCGAACGGTTCAAAACCGAAGAGGACGCCTGGTTCGATGATGTTCTGATCGCCAAGATGATCGAAACGGCCAAGGAAACCGGCGACGTCACCCGCAACCCGGTGCGCCTGCGCCACACCGCGTTCGAGCAGCGGAATTTCTGGACTGCGCATTTCGGCGGGCTCTATCTGTTCCCTGATCTCGATCACCCAGCGGCGATTTGCATGGGCGAAACGCCCGACGATCTGCCTTTGAAGCACGTGTTTCAAAAGACGCAGCACAATCAGATCGCCAAGTTCCTTGGATTGAATAATCTGGTGGAAACGATCATCGAGGCGCGGGGCGTGAACTCAGCCGCGATCCTTCAGCAAAAGATGGATTTTCTGACCATTTCCACCGCTGCGGATGCGGATGTCGATTTAACCGGGCTGGATCGCAGCGATATGCGCCGTCTGGCGCGAAACCACGCGGATCGCCTGCCTGAGGCGTATCACGGGCTTGCTCAACTTCTGCGCTGGGCAACCGATGGGGGGCCATGGCCGCGCATCGCCTCGGATCATCCGGCCTATTTCTACACATTGCGAGCGACCGATACGCAGCATCGCGATCTGGTCAACATGCTCCTTTCCGAACTGGCCCCGCTGGATCCACGGCAGCTGTTCATTTGCCACAAAGAGCTGTTCTACAACACCTACAAATCCTGGCCCGAGAGCAAGAAAGCCTATGTTGCCGACTTCCTCGCGCGCGAGTATCAGGTGGACAAATCAGGCGCCCGCGCCGCACTGTTCGGGCATGAACCCGACATGAGCGGCAATGACCGTACTAGTGATGCGGTCATTGCTCGGGTTGGTCCCTGGGGCGCGATAAGGAAGGGTTGAGATGTTCGGAGCGATGCGCCTGATAGTGATCCTGCTGATCCTCCAGACGATAGCTTATGTCGCTTTGTCCTTGTATTCGCGCGGTGTGCGTCGCCGCAAGCTTGAGGACTGGTGGGATGCAAAGGGTAAGACCGGCGACAAGGATGCCTTTGTCGCGCGGGGCTTGCACGTTTATGACAACTCATTCCGGCGCAAGCTGATCCTGGGCGTTTACATCGTGCCTTGGGTGGCGATCGGTGCGCTGATCTATATAGTGAATTACATGTGAGAGGTACGGCATGGCCTATGTGAAATGGGCATTCATTATCATCTTTTGGGTCACCGTTGGCGCGATCCTGCAATACTCGCTGCCGCAGCACGACATCGTGCGGATCGTGAATACCTATGAAGAACGACAGGATCTGAATGACTGGACCCGGATTTTCTGGTCAGAGCCCGAGGATCAATCGACCAGTCTGTCCAATCGCGATGTGCAGTTCATTCAGGCGGTCCGCGCCAACGGCAAACCAATCGTCTATCGCAACGAGGATACCGGCTGGGGTTGGCCGCCTTACTTCAAGTTCGATACCGCGAACCTGTATACTGAGGCGAACGATGCCAAATCTACCAAAGACAATCCGGATTGGGTGGTTGTAACCCACTATGGCTGGCGCAATGAATTCATGTCGATCTTTCCCAATGCTGTATTCATCCGGCATGTTGATGGGCCGGATGTGCGGATCATCCCTTGGTTCAACATCATCTTCCTGACCGTGCTCGCAGCCGTTCTCTGGGCGATCTGGGTCCGGTGGCGCCGGTTTCGGCAGAGACGGATTGATCCTGTATTGGAGAACATGGAAGACGGTCTCTATGCCGCAGGCGATGCGATCGGCGAAAAGCGCAGAGGTTTCCGTCGTTGGATTGACAGTTGGAAATCAAAGTAGCGCGTGTGTGACGCGGCCCGAGGCCGCCCGCTCATCTGACGATGAACTCGGCGTGCAGGGCACCTGCGGCTTTGATCGTTTTCAGGATGTCGATCATGTCACGTGGCGAAACCCCTAATGCGTTCAGGCCTGCGACGACCTCGGAGAGTGTGGTTGCCTCGGGGATTTCGGCTAGGCCGGTGCCTTCTTCTTCTTCAATTCCGGCGAAAGTACGGGGGACGACAACCGTTTCACCTCGGGCAAACGGATTGGGTTGCACAACAATGGGGGCTTCTTCGACTGTCAGTGTCAGGTTCCCTTGCGACACGGCAACACGCGAAATCCTGACGTCCTGACCCATTACGATGGTCCCTGACCTCTGATCCACGACCACACGCGCTTTGCTCTCGGGTTCGACAAGGATGTTTTCGATCCGGCTAATCGCGTGCGCGGTTGAGACCGCCTGCGTTGCGGTGATGCTCAGCTCGACCGTTCCGGAATCCCGCATCAGCGCCACTGCGCGATTGAATTCGGTATTGATGGCGGCTTCGATGCGACCCGCTGTTGTGAAATCCGGTTCCCGCAAGGCCAGTCTGAGCTGCGTTAATTCGGACAGCTCAAAATCAATCTCGCGCTCGACCCGAGCGCCAGAGGGAATGACTCCCGAGGTTGGCACGCCGCGCGTAACGGTGGCCGCTTCACCTTCGGCAACCGCGCCGCCCGCCAGCACTGTGCCCTGCGCCACGGCGTAAATCTGACCATCCGCTGCGTTGAGGGGCGTCATCACCAGCGTTCCGCCCAACAAGCTCTTGGAATCTCCGATGGCGGAGACCGTGATATCAATCTGCCCTCCGACGCGCGCGAAAGGAGGCAGGCTGGCAGTGACCAGTACGGCGGCAACGTTTTTTGGACGAAAATCCTCACCATTCACGTTGACGCCCAGCCGTTCGAGGATGTTGGACATGATTTCTTCAGTGAAGGGCGAATTGCGCAACCCATCGCCTGTTCCGTTCAATCCGACAACCAGACCGTAACCCACCAGATCGTTGCCACGCACGCCGTCAAAATCCACCAAGTCCTTGAGGCGGATCGCCCCGGCGGTGACGATGCCGGGCAGCAAACATAGTATCAGGGCAAGAACTTTCATCTCAGGAAATTCACCAGTGACAGGTTTGCGTTGCGGACGGTGACGGAATAGAGGCTTTCCAGTTGAAACTGTACGGTTTGCAGTCGGGCTGCAGTCTCGTAGGGGTCAGCAGAAATCAGGTTGTTTCTTGCACCTTCGGCGCTGGTTTTTGCCGCAGCGTTGCGAATCGCGGCCTGCTCAATGCGCGCCTCGGCCGCACCAACTCCGGCGCGTATCTTGATCGTGGCGTCTTGTGCGTTGGCAAGATCAACGCCCATTTGGGTAAACAATGCTGTACGTAACGTGGGGGACCAGTTCAACGCATCCTCAGACGCGAGCGCGGCGACCGCGACATCGCGAACTGCGGCTTTCAAAGCGGGATCAGTTGCCGTGATCGGCAGATCAATCCGTTCGTTTTCGGAGATTTGCATTGACGAAAGCGGTGTCGCGCTGCCCCGGTAGATCACTGCATCAAACCCGGCGGGATTATTGAACCAATCCTCGGCAGCTTGCCGGATATCGCTTGCCGTGGTCAGCCCGCTCAGCTCTGTCTGCAACGCGTTCAGCAGCACATCGGCTGATGGCAGGGGCGAAATATCGGTTGAGGTACCAGAAAACAGGCTTCGCCCTCCTGCACGGCTGTTTAGGGCCGACATCATCGTGTCCAACTCGTTTCGTGCCTGAACGGAGGCCTGTTCATGAGTCACCGTCTGATTGGCGGTCCCGAACGACAGCAGCGACGCAGAGACTTCAGACATGGACTCACCGAAGGTTTTCAGGCTCAGTTGCATCGCATCGGTGAACAATCCAGCTTCGGCAGTGGCGACCGAAAAGGCCTGCAACCGTTCGAGGTTGCGTTCCAGAGCCAGCAGATGCGAATAGTCGCCCGCCAGTCGGCCCGAGATATCCTGCACTTTGCCCGATGACATTTCATAAGAAAGGGTTTCGATCTGCGATTTGATCTCAGTGCTGCGGGTTCGCAGGGTCAGGCCGCGTGCCAGATCGCCAATAGAATTCAATGTCATGTTCAGAGCCTCAGCAAGATGTCCATCAGTTCATCGACCACCGACACGATGCGGGCATTCGCGGCGTAGGCCTGTTCGATCTGCATCAGGTTTTGTAACTCGGTGTCGCTGTCGACGCCTTGTTCGGCTACTAGTTGCTCCATTCTTTGCTGAGCGTTTGTGGCAAAGGTGTTGCGTGTATCAGCAGCATGTGCGCTGGCCCCGGCCTGCGAAATGAGGGCTGCAGCTAAATCGGTGGCGCGCATGTTGCCTGTGCCAAGACCTGTCGCTATTGGTCGCGCTTCGGTCAGAATTGTACTGAACGCTTGCAGCTGACGGGCTTCACCCGGTGCGCCCGGTGTAACGGCACCCAGACCAGCGCGCAGCCTCCAGCTGTCGCCTCCCGAGTCGGGATCAACGATCGTGTTCAGCGCAATACGCGAGGCAAGACCTGTCTGCGTGGCAGGATCAAACCGGTTGCCTGCATCGGTAAAAAGGCCGGGATCGGTCGCCGTCGTGGTTGGATCAAGGCCCGCAGTCTCGAACCGTTCGATCAGATCTCGGGCAACAGTATCCAGGTCGGTCTGCGCCTCGATTGCCAGGCTATCGCGGATCTCGAACTGCGCCATCAGCGCCCCGCCCCTTATCTGCGCGAAATCTCCGGTGATGCGAACGGGCTGACCGTTGACTTCAAGCCCAGACAACAACCCGTTGCCGACTGTCATATGAGGCATGGTATCGCCAGTTGTCGAAAACGAGAATGTGGCGGCGGTCCCTTCCAACAGAATCAAACCACCGTCGGCATAGAGAGAGACCTGTTCGTTGTCGCGGGCGACCACATGCACGGGCACCAGTTCATTGATCTGGTCAACCAGCACCTGACGTTGATCCAACAGCGCGCCAATATCTCCGCCAGAATTCCGGATGGCGGGTATGCGCGCGTTCAGTTGTTCGATGTCCTGCAATGTCTGGTTGAGAGTGCCGACCTGTTCGCCAATTGTCCGATCTGCATCGGATCGCATCTTCCGAACCCCATCAGATGCCTGATTGAGCGCGGTGCTCAACCCGCGCCCGGCGCGGGCCACCTGATCCAGGCGCTGGGTCGAACCGGGGAGGCTGGCAGCCGTGGTCAAGCTGTTTTCGAAATCCGTCAATCTGGCCGCGATCGATATGGCATCGTCGGCAGTGCCTACCAGATTTTCGAAGCCTGAATGGAACGCCGACAGCGGTCTGGTAGAGGCAAGTTCCGCATCGGTCGTGCGGCGGTTGGCCAGCAGAACCGGATCCTGATGCCGTGTAATCCCCGCAACGCGTACACCGTTGCCTGAGATTGCGCTGGTTGTCAGTTCCAGCGACCTTCGGGAATAGCCCGGTGTCAGCGCATTTGCGATGTTTCCCGAGATTACCGCCGCTCCGCGGCTCGCCGCGCTCAGCCCACCAAGGGCGTTGTTCAGTGCTGTCGACATGTTCATCGGACGACTCCCTTTGGTCGGCTAGATGTTGGTTCAGCGTTTGATGTTGGTGGTTTCCTGCAGCATCTCATCCACGGTCTGAATGACCTTCGCGCTTGAGGAATAGGCCCGTTGGGTCTGGATCATCGAGGTCAGCTCGGTTGCGACGTCGGTGGTCGATTCCTCGCGCGCGAAAGACACAAGATCGCCAGTTGGGCCTTCTCCGGCGTTCCACAAGAAGAACGTTCCACTGTCGCGCGAAGGCGCGTAGGTTTGGCTATCCAACGCTGTAAGACCATTCGGATTTGGCACATCAGCCAGTGGGATCTGGAACATGCGGCGGCTGACGCCGGTGTCGTAGAACGCGTAGACATATCCGTTCTCATCGACCTGAACACTGGTCATTGTACCTACGGCCGAACCATCGCGTGTGATGGACACCGGGGCAAACGTATCCGACAACTGGGTAATCCCGTCTGCATCACCGATCTCGCCGATATTGATCTCCATCGGGCCGCCTGCCACGTTGACAACGAAGCTGCCGGTTGCCGGGTCATAAGCCCCGCCAGACACTGCTGTGACACTGGCCAGGGTTCCTCCGGCTGTGCGGCTGTCGGTGAAAGTCAGTGTGTATTCCCCGATCACAGCGCCGCCAGATGCAGAATCACGCAGCGTTAGAGTCCATTCATTGCTGGACCCTGTTGCTGGGACGGTGGGTATCAGTTCGATATCGACGCTTTCGGATTTGCCCAGATTATCGAAATACTCGACCGAAAGGGGTTGCGTATCACCCGGAGCGCCAGCATCGGTCGCGGTAGCGGGCAAATTCATGCGCAGATTCATCGATGTGGTCGGCGCACCTGACAGCTGATTGACGCTCAATTGGATGGGTTCCAATGCGGCGGGTGTGTCCCGTGGAACGCTGGGAATCGAGCCATCCGCCGCGGCACGCCAGCCCAGCAGCACAAGGCCGGATTCGGTGACCAGATATCCTTCGTCATTGGTGCGGAACGAACCGGTCGTGGTTAACAACATCTCGTTCGAACCCGACGCGATCTGAGAGCTGGGTCGCACCGGCAACATGCCACGCCCACGCACGGCCAGATCGGTCGAGTTGTTGGTTGTCACCAGCGAACCACGCTGATCGATCATCCGCTGGCTGGTGGTCCGGACGCCACCCGCCGAATAGCTGCCGCCCTGACCCGACGTGACCATGGAATGAAAATCAGTCTCGACCCGCTTGTAACCAAATGTCGAAGAGTTGGCGATGTTGTCCG
Source organism: Ruegeria sp. C2 (assembly GCF_056537765.1). NCBI lineage: Bacteria > Pseudomonadati > Pseudomonadota > Alphaproteobacteria > Rhodobacterales > Roseobacteraceae > Ruegeria > Ruegeria sp. C2. The sequence continues at coordinate 88,711 of NZ_JBQFRZ010000002.1, forward strand.
AGATGGTGGCCAGCCTGTTGGCATTGGCCTTTAACGCCGCCACACCGGCATTCAGCGAAGAGGAAATGGTCATCGGCACGCCCTTTTATTGCATCGGTCCGTAATGCAACACGTACCGTACCGGCCCTTAACAGCGCGCTAACAGCTAAAATGCGTACTATCCTTTCAAGATCGGGGAGAGCGCAGAAAGATGATCTCGATCCTATTGTTGCGCACCGACATCGGGTTTTCGACCGCCAGATGCCGATCTGCATGACCTGTCACCCTATCCAGGCGCAATGGTCTGACGCCCTTGTCCTGCAGCAACTGGCGGGCGACCTGTGCCCTCGCAGTCGACAGATCCCAGACAGGGTTCTCGGCCAGAACGATGGGTGAGGATCGGACATGCCCCTCGACGGCGATGGGGTTCGTGACCAGATCCGATGAGCGTGCCACCAACAGCGCCAGAGCCCGCATCATTTGTGATGGCTTGTCGGTGCCTGGTTCGAACAGAGGCTGTTCATCAGTCGCGAACAATTCCACCACCAGCCCTTCATCCGTGACGCGGGTCACAATGTGTTTGAGTATCTCGTCCGAAATCAGGCTTTCTCCGCTCCGACCCAGAAGCTGCGCCTCAAGTGACGAGAAATCGTCGAACGCACCCTTACCGCCACCTTTCGCATCAACCCCGGTCGATCCGCGCGCCTGTTTCGACTGGGTCGGGTTGCGATTGCTGGCACCCGAACCGTCCATGACCAGTGTTTTTTCCGAGAACATGTTATCGCCGCCAAAGGCTCCGTCGCCGCCGCCAGAGACTGGATTGACGGGGATCGTCGGCGAAAAGTAATCCGCCAGACCCTTGCGTTGTTTCTCGGTCGTTGCGTTCAGCAGCCACATCAACATGAAGAAGGCCATCATGGCCGTCACGAAGTCCGCATACGCGACCTTCCACGCGCCGCCGTGGTGACCATCGCCACCCGACACACGTTTCTTCTTGATGATGATTGGCGCCGCATTGGTTTGCGCACCCATCTCCACCACCTTTGTATCACCCGTCTATCGGCGTAGCAGGGCAGGTCTTAAGGCGGGCTTAACACTTAAAACTGTCTCGAAATCCCTAGCGCGGCAGGTTGGTCCCAGCGCGACGCAGGATTAACTGCAGGCGGTCGAAGCTGTTGGAAATGCTGTCAGCCTCAGATTTGCCGAAAAACACATCAAGCTCTTCATGCACGCGAACGGCCTGATCCAGCAACGGATCAGAGCCTTCAGCATAGAGCCCTGCTTTGATCATGACTTCGGATTGTTCATAACTGCCGACGAGTTTGCGGGTTTCGGCGATCAACTGATTTTCCCTTTCGCTTGCCGCGCGGGGCAGGCTGCGTGAAACTGAGCGGCTGAGGTCGATGGCGGGAAAGCGCCCGCGCTCGGCGATTTCGCGGCTTAGCACGATATGGCCGTCAAGCACGCCGCGCAGGATATCTGCAACCGGCTCATCCATGTCAGAACCTGCGACCAACACGCTGAATACGGCGGTGATGTCGCCCTGGTCTGCGGTGCCGGGGCCAGCGCGTTCGCATAGATTGGCGATCATCGGAGTGACCGAAGGCGGGAACCCTCGCAGTGATGCTGCTTCGCCCATGGCGACGGCAATCTCGCGGTGGGCTTCGGCGAAACGTGTCACCGAATCGGCTAGGAACAGGACATTCAGCCCCTCGTCGCGTAGAGATTCGGCCACCGCCATTGCCGACCAGGCGCAGCGTCTGCGGGCCAACGCGGACTGGTCCGAGGTTGCCGCCACCACGACCGATCGTTTCATTCCTTCCACGCCCAGCGCGGTTTCTACAAATTCACTCACTTCGCGCCCGCGTTCACCGATCAGTGCGACCACCACCGCATCAGCCTGCATTGAGCGGGCGAGCGTGGCCAGCAGTGTCGATTTGCCGACGCCCGAGCCTGCAAACAGCCCGACGCGCTGGCCTTGCACGATGGGCAGAAGGGTGTTGAGCATGGCTAACCCGGTCTCCATCCGTTCTCCCAGCGGTTTGCGGGCAACGGCGTCGGGCGGGGCGTGCATCAGATCCCGCCCCTGCACGCCGGGCAAGAGCGGTTTGCCGTCCAACGGCGCTCCAAACGGATCGACGACCCGGCCCAACCAATGCCGCCCGGGCGCAAAAATTGGCGTTTTCTCCAGAACCACCAGATCCCCCAGGCAAACACCATCAGGGGCAGCGCCGGGCAGCATGTGGATCAAATCAGATTCCACATGCAGGACTTCTCCGCGCAGGTTCGGTCCGCTGCGCCGGCGCAGCGTCAGATGATCTCCGATTCGGGCATGTCTGGCCAAACCGTCAATTTCGATTACTCCGCGCGCAACGCTGGTGACGCGACCCATATGTCGAGTCGCTGACATTCTGTCGAAGACAGCTTTCAGACGTGCCGGATCGAGATCAGCCATCGCAGGCCCTCCAAATTGCTTTCTCGAAAACGGTTTCTAAAGGAATCGGGGTTAAGCCTTGATTGAAATTGATCGAGGGAGAAGCCCCGATGTTCTATGACCTGAACGTCTTTAAAACAGCGTACGCAATGGCAACCCATGCCGGGCAACGGCAGACTGTCATCTCACGCAATATGGCAAATGCGGATACGCCCGGCTATCAGCCCCGCGATATCGAGGCCTTCGGGACAGCGTTTGATAAGACCGGAGGCGAGGTTGCGATGACCACCACCCGCGCCGGTCATCAGAATGGCGATTCGGGTGCTTGGAACTGGGCGGAATATGTGGCCGATCCGTCAGGTGACCCCAACGGCAACGGTGTCTCGCTGGAAGAAGAGATGTTGAAAGCGGTCGACGTCAAACGGCAGCATGACCGGGCGTTGGCGATTTATCGTTCGTCGATCGGCATTCTGCGTACCTCTCTTGGCCGATCGTAAGGGAGAAGCAGCATGAGCGATTTTTCCCATTCTCTGACAGCCTCGGCCAGCGCCCTGCGTGCGCAGGCAGCGCGGCTACGTCATGTGTCCGAGAATATTTCGAACGCGGATACGCCGGGTTATCGGCGTAAGACCGTGCCGTTTGAAACCGTCGAAAAGGGTAGTCAGCAGACGGTGCAGGCTGGGCGCGTCAAACTCGACCGCCGTGATCTGACCCGCATCTATGATCCGGGTCATCCGATGGCGGATGACTCGGGGCATTATCAGGGCTCGAATGTCGATCTGATGATCGAGATTGCGGACGCCCGCGAGGCACAGCGCAGTTACGAGGCCAATCTCAAAATGTTCGATCAGACTCGGCAGATGTCATCGAGTCTGATGGATTTACTTCGAAAATAAAGGAAAGCCAGAATGGATATCCGATCTCTTACCGCCGCGCAGAACTATGCAGGCGCGCGCCCGGCTACACAGGCTGATCCCGATCACCAGGGCATTGGCCAGGGGCTGCAATCCACGTTCCGGGATTTTGCGGCAACACTGAAGAACAGCGAGCAGGTAGCGCAGTCTTCAATGATCGGTCAGGCCGACCCGCATGCGTTGGTTCAGGCGCTGGCGCAGACCGAATTGGCGGTGGAAACAGCCGTGATCGTTCGCAATAAGGTGGTTGAAGCCTATCAGGAAATCCTGCGGATGCCGGTCTGACGCGATGCTCAGCGAGGGCCTCTTCTATGACATCGTACGTCAGGCTTTGTGGGTTGCGGTCATCACATCGGTCCCGATCCTGGCGGTGGCGCTCATCTCGGGGCTTGCCGTCGGCCTGTTCCAGGCGCTGACCTCGGTACAAGAGATGACGCTGACCTTCGTTCCCAAGCTGATCGCCATCGTCATCGTGTTCTGGATCTCGATGGGCTTCATGACCCAGACCCTTGTCACCTTTTTCACCGGGACGCTGATCCCGCTTATCGCAGGAGGTCGCTGATGGACACTGCTTATGTCACCCTGTCTCGCCAGTCCGGTTTGATGAACGAGATGCGGCTGGTCGCCAATAACATCGCCAACGCCAACACCACCGGATACCGCCAGCAGGGATTGGTGTTTTCAGAGTTCGTTCGGGACATGCCAGGCAATCCGTCGTTGTCGCTCAGTCGGGCACAGGTGCGTAATACCTCGTTGCAGCAAGGCGTGTTGACCGAAACCGGTGGGACGTTTGATTTTGCCATTGAAGGCGACGGTTTTTTCCTGATCGAAACGTCGGCAGGCAATCGTCTGACTCGCGCGGGCAGCTTCTCACCCAGTGCCGAGGGCGATCTGGTCACCATGGAAGGTCATCGCGTTCTGGACGGCAATGGCGCGCCGGTTTTTATCCCACCTGATGCTGCAACGATTGATGTTGGCAGCGATGGTACGTTGAGTGTCAATGGCCAGCTTCTGGGGCAGATTGGTGTCTATTCCGTCGCCGAGCCGGAAAACCTTGTGCGCGAAGGCAGCACCTATTTCCGTCCCGGTGGGCAGATCAATCCGGTGGACGAACCGGTTGTGCTGCACAGGTTCCTCGAAAGTTCGAACGTGAATGCCATTGGACAGGTCACGCGGATGATCGAGATCCAGCGTGCTTATGAGTTGGGCCAGAGTTTTATGGATGCCGAGGATGAACGGGTGCGCGGCGCCCTCAAGGCGCTGATGCGCTGATCTGAGAGAGGAGATACTTACATGCGGGCTTTGAAAATCGCCGCGACCGGTATGACCGCGCAGCAGATGCGGGTCGAGACCATCTCGAACAACCTCGCGAATATGAATACCACAGGCTATAACGCACGCCGGGCTGAGTTTGCCGATCTTCACTATCAGCAAATGGCGCGGGCAGGGGCGGTGAATGCCTCGGACGGAACGGTGCTGCCAACGGGCATCCAATTGGGTCTGGGTGTGCGTCCGGCCGCCGTGACTGTGCAGTTGGAACAGGGCGGATTGTCGGCAACCGGAAGTGACCTGGACGTCGCGATTGAAGGCCACGGTTATCTTGAGGTGACCCTGCCTAACGGACAATCTGCCTTCACGCGAGACGGCAGCCTGAAGCGGTCCGCAGAAGGTCTTATCGTCACTTCGGACGGCTTTGCCGTCGCACCGGAAATCACCATCCCGGACGACGCCAGATCCATCTCGATCAACGCCGCGGGCGAAGTTTATGCCTATTTTGACGATACCGCCGAAGGGCAATTATTAGGGGAGTTCACGCTGGCCAGTTTCTCCAATGCCAAAGGGCTTGAGGCTGTGGGCAGCAACCTGTTCAAAGAGACTGAAGCCTCGGGTGCACCTGTCGTCGGTACTCCGGGCGAGGATGGTCTGGGCACGTTGCGGCAGGGGTATCTTGAGGACAGCTCGGTCGACGCGGTGCGCGAGGTGACCGAGCTGATCGAGGCACAGCGCGGGTATGAGATGAATGCCAAGGTCATCTCGGCAGTGGACCAGATGATGGGTGCCACAACGCAGGTCCGCTGATGCGAATTCTGGTTTGTATCCTAGCGCTGAGCCCTTTCGCGGTTTTCGCAGAAATTGTCGTGCCGACACGAACGATCCGCGCGAAAGAGATTATCGTCGCCTCGGATCTGGAGATCAAAACCATCGAAATCGCCGGCGCGGTCGAGCAGGTTTCCAGGCTTGTCGGGCAGGAGGCGCGCGTGGCGCTCTACCCCGGCAGGCCGATCAGTTTGTCGGATATCGGCCCGCCCGCGATCGTGGGTCGGAACGATCTGGTGACGTTGGTGTTCGATCGTGTCGCGCTTTCGATTACCGCCGAGGGTCGTGCCTTGGGGCGTGGCGCAGTGGGTGAGCGTATCCGGGTGATGAACTTGTCGTCGCGCACAACGGTAACGGGCGTAATCCGCGCCGATGGTCAAATTGAGGTCAAGTGATGTCTAATCTATCGAAACTCATGCTCTGCACAGTGCTGGGCATTACGGCCTGTGGACGGCTGGATCATCTGGGTAGACCTCCAAGCCTGACACCCAATACTGAATCGCCCGAACATGTCGCAATGCTGTGGCCCGGCCTGCCATTGCACAGTCAACCACAGCGCACAGTTGATCGCGCCTCGCTATGGAGCGGTGGTCAGCATTCGTTGCTCGGGGATCAACGGGCGATGAAGAAGGGCGATATTCTGACAGTCGTGATTGAGCTGGATGAAAAAGCTGAAATTTCGAACGACACAAACCGCTCGCGCGCGGGTTCGGAAAGCCTGTCTGTACCCGGCCTCTTTGGGTTGCCGCAACGCGCGGCGGAACGTTTACCTGAAGGAGCCTCTCTGGATGAGGCTGTATCGATCGACTCGGCCTCTGTCAGCAAGGGCAAAGGATCGGTCAAGCGCAAAGAGAAACTGACCCTACGCGTGGCTGCGACGGTTGTCGACGTGCTCCCCAATGGCGTGTTGTCGATCACTGGTTCGCAGGAGTTGCGCGTGAATTTCGAACTGCGTGAGTTACTGGTTGCGGGATATGTTCGCCCCGAAGACATCTCACGCCAGAACGAGATCACCTACGACAAGATTGCCTCGGCGCGCGTGTCCTATGGAGGCCGCGGCCAGATCACGGATGTGCAACAGCCGCGATATGGGCAGCAGGTTCTTGATACGGTTTTGCCGTTCTGAGGTGGTGATGTGATGGGAAAACTGTTGCCAATCATCTGCCTGATGGCGGGCCTCGCAGCGGGTGTCGGGGCTGGCGTTATTCTAGCTCCCGCTGGAGAGGTGGAAAAAGCCGAGGATAAGGCCGATGCCAAAGCTGACCAAGGGAAACAGAAGAACTCCAAATCTGGTAAAGACGACAACGAGAAGACACAGGAATACCTGAAGCTTACCAAGCAATTTGTGGTTCCGGTCGTTGCAGAGGATGAAATTTCTGCGCTGGTCACAATGTCGCTCAGCCTTGAGGTAAGCCCGGGTATCGAGGATGTCTTTTACGAGATCGAGCCCAAGCTCAGAGACAGATTTTTGCAGGTGCTATTCGATCATGCCAATAGCGGTGGGTTTAATGGGGCGTTTACGCGGTCGGATAACCTGACTGCCCTGCGGAAAGCACTGCTTGAGGTTGCGCAGAAGGATTTGGGGCAGGACGTGTCTCAGGTTCTGATCATGAGCGTCAGCCGACAGGATACCTGAGCTGGTTTTAGTGTTCTTATGCGCGGCGCTTGCCCTGTTGTAGGCGTTGCGCCAGTTCTGCCACGGCCTGTTTGCGGCCGAATGCGTGACGCAGATCATCCATGGCCGAAAGCTTCTGCGACCTAAGGCGTGCCAGCTCTGTATTCAGCTCCCGCCGTGCGGCAGATTCCCAGCTGTGCCACAGCAGATCGGTGCCCGTGATACGATATCCTTCGGTTTGCGCGCCCTGCATATTCACCTCAGCCAACTGTTTATCCAACTGCGCCAGTTGGCCAAGAATTTTGGCTTCCCGCTGCAACAACGGTTGCAGCTTTTGGTGTTCGCGCTGGTAGCCAGCTTCGGTGACTGTAATCAGCTCTGTTATCCGTTTGCGCGTCACGTTACTTGCTCTCTTGCGCGTTTGCGCATGGCTTCGGCGAAGCGAATGGCGGCCGCGACTGGACGGTAATAATCTTCGCTGATCTCATGGCCGATTTCGACCGTAGCGTGCAGTGCGCGCGCGGTGGGCGGATCTGAATGGATGGGCACTTTGGCCTGATTTGCCGTGGCCCGGATCGTGGCAGCGATTTCGTCTACCCCTTTGGCAACACAGACCGGGGCGGTTCCGCTGGCGCGCGACCATTTAAGGGCGACGGCGTAATGCGTCGGGTTGACGATCACCACATCGGCCTTGGGCACGTCCGCCATCATCTGATTGGTGGCGATGTCTTGCGCGCGCTGGCGGCGCTGTTGTTTGACATGCGGATCTCCTTCAGCGTCCTTTGTCTCATCCTGGATCTCCTTGCGCGACATCCGGTTCTTGCGCAGATGTTCGGCGTGCTGCCAGAGATAGTCGATTATACCGATTGACAGAGCAATGGTGATGACGATGAACATGAAGCGGAATAGCAGGTTCATCATCAACACCACGGAAGATCGTGCGGGTGCCGCGCTGGATGACAGGATCTCAGGCAGATTTGCGTGAAGAAATAGGGTCAAACAAGTGCCATAGATCAGTAGCTTCACAAAGCTTTTTGCGAATTCAAAAAAACCACCACGACCGAATTTGTTTTTCGCATTTGAGACGAGCGAGACGCGCGAGGGCTTGGGTTTCAGTTTCTCAGGTGCAAAGACCAAACCACGCTGGGCAATCAGGCCGAGGACCACTGCGGCAGCGGGCACTGTGAACAAGGCAGCCACCGGCACGAGTATGGACTGCAGGATACCGGTTACCGGCGCGGTGGCGGGACCGGTTGTCAGCAATTCGCCGAGGCGATCAGACTGATCAATAAGAACAATAAACAGGGTTCCGAGATGTTGCGCCGTGTATTGCCCCGCCAACGCAACCGCGGTGAGCAATCCGGCATACGCAGCCACAGCAGACAGATCATTGGACTTGGCGACCTCACCCTTCTTGCGCGCCTTTTCCAGCTTTTGAGGGGTCGCCTCAAATGATTTGTCGCTGTCATCGTCATGTGCGCTCATCTTGGCCCTCCGAGCGGGTTTTCGAGGAAGGCGAACAGAGCGTCTGACCAGACAGAAAGGATCAACGGTGTACCGGCAAACAGCAGAAAGAGACCTGCAAACGTGATCGCGGGGGCACCGACGAAAGCAACCATCAGCTGGGGCATGGCGCGATTGATGACGCCGAGGGCCAGGTTGTAGATCAGCGAAGCGATAACGAAGGGCATCGCCAGCGCAAGAGCCAACCCGAAACTGCGTGATATCTGCGTCACGCCCCATTGCGCCAGATCCGAGGCAAGCGGCAGGGTGCCCATAGGGAACAGCATATAGCTGTGGATCATGAATTGCGCGGCCCGGATATGAAGACCCAGCAAGGCTGCAAGCGCCAGTCCCGCCAGCGTCAGCAAATATCCCATCGCAGGTACGGGTTCGGCTGCCGCTCCGCCCAGAATCTGAGACAGCGATGTGGCTTGTGCTGCGATGGATCCGGCTGTTTGCAATGCCAACACAAACAGGCGAAGGCCAATTCCAAGTGCCAGACCAGTCGCGATTTCTACCCCGATCAGGCCGATCATGTTACCGAAGCCGGGCGGTGTGTCAGCGCTTGGTACTGCAGGTGCAACAATCAGGGAAAACGCGACGGAGAGTCCCAGCTTGACGCGCACGGGAATACTGCGTTCACCAAAAGCGGGCAGCAGGGACACCATGGTCGAGATGCGCAGCAAGATGGCAAAGAGGTGCCAAAGGGTCTGCCCCAGATACGGCAAAAGCTCGGGTGGCAGAGCGATCACGCAGGCACCGTACCGACCAGCGCCGGGCGCGCTTCCAGCCCGATTTCCTCGAAGGACAGAACCGGATTGGCAATGCCGCGGGCATGCATGATCGTACGCAGCAATCGCCGACGCCGGGTCGAGGTGACGACGGCCGGAAACAGCCCGTGATCGGCGGATTTGGCAACACTGTCATGCACTCCATCAGCGAGCTTGTTGAACAGGTTTGGCGGCAGTGCGACATCCAGGCCGGTATTTGGGGCGTCGATCTGATAGCTGGCGAAAGTGTCTTCCCATTCCGGTGCCAGTTGGATCAGCGGGATTGAGCCATCTTCGCGTTTCATGTCGGCCACCAATTGAAAGCCCAGCCGCTGGCGAACCAGTTCGCAAATCCCCTCGGGTTGAGTTGTGGTCATCCGCGCCTCGGCTACGCTTTCCAGAATGAGCGCCATGTTGCGGATCGAGACCCTCTCGTCGAGCAATAGACGCAACACGGCGTGCAGGGTATCGATCGGCACCTTGTCGGGGATCAATTCGTCTAGAAGCTTGCGATTGGCTTCGGCGCGCGTGGGATCGCTGAGGCGGGTCATCTCGGACAGCAGGCGGCGCAGGGATTTCAGCGTCAGCAGGCGCGAGAAATTCTGTTTGATGATCTCAAGCAGGTGGGTGGCCAAAATCTCGGGCGGGGTCACGATGGTGGCCCCGTTCATGGCTGCGGCTTCTTGATCTTTGGGCAGGATCCAGCGCGCGGGTGCGCCATAAACCGGTTCGGTCACATCGGTGCCGTCGGGCAGCAGATCCTGGCCTTCCTGCACCAGCGCCAGCACCAGTTCCGAGTTCAGGACACCGCGCGCCTGTTCGACGCCTTGTACCTTGATGACATAAGTTCCGGTAGGTAGGTCGGCGCGGTCGGTCAGGCGAATTTCGGGCAAGATCAGGCCGAAGCTTGACGCCACATACGTGCGCATATTGGCAATCCTCGCATCCAGCCCGGTACCGGGATTCAGCACCATGCTGACCAGATCGGGGGCGAATTCCAGATGTACGTCATCCAGGTCCAGCACATCGCCGATGGCTTGTGAGACAGGGGTGTCGGTCTCGGTTGTTGCAACCTCGGCTCGGGTCTCTTCAGCTTTTCGTTTCTTCAGGCCGGAATAGGCGGCATAACCCAGCGCCGCCGCGCCAAGAATGAAGGGAAGGAACGGCAGACCGGGCACCAGCGCAAAAAGAACCATCAGAACCGCAACGGTTGCCAGGGCTGCGGGGTGTCGCCCGAGTTGCGAGAAAATCGCGCTGTCAGTGGCGCCCTGCGTACCGCCGCGTGCCAGCAGCAAGGCCGAAGCAATCGAGATGATCACCGCTGGAATCTGCGACACCAGTCCATCGCCAACAGTCAGGATCGCGTATGTCTCAAACGCCGAGGAAACTGGCATCCCATGTACGATCACGCCCATGACCAGACCCATCACGAGGTTCAGCAAAGTGATCAGCAGCCCAGCGATGGCATCACCTTTGACGAACTTCGATGCACCGTCGAGCGAGCCGAAAAAAGTGGTCTCCTGTTGCTCGCGTTCACGCCGTTCTTTAGCCTGTTGGTGGTCAATGGCACCGGCGGACATATCGCTGTCGATGGCCAGCTGCTTGCCGGGCATGCCGTCCAATGCAAAGCGCGCTCCGACCTCGGCCATGCGGGCAGCGCCTTTGGTGATGACCATGAAGTTCACGATCAGCAGGACACCGAACACAACGAGGCCCAGAAAGATGCTGCCGCTCATGACGAATTGCGCGAACCCCTCGATGACGTCTCCGGCAGCGTTTGTGCCGGTATGCCCTTGTCCGATGATCAGTTTGGTCGATGACACGTTCAGCGACAGCCGCAGCATCAGCGAGGCCAGTAGGATGGTCGGGAAGGAAGAGAAATCCAGTGGCCGTTCAATGAACAGGGTCAGGGTAAAGATCAGGATCGCCAGCGCGAATGAAGCTGCAAGGCCAACGTCCAGCACCCAAGCGGGCATCGGCAGGATCATCATCACGATGACGGTCATCAGTGCCAGCGCCAGCAGGACGGTCGGAGAGAACAGGGTGCGGATATCGATCCGGGGCACAGGGACCTCTTAGTTGAAAGGGATGAACGCCGTCGCGCCGGTGGATTGGGGTACGAGGGACCCCAATGTAGTGCGGGCGACAGGTGAGGATGGGCGTGAGATCAACGGAGATGCTGATGCGGTGAACGGGTCGCTGTCCACGCGGGCACCCTCCAGCTGTGCGAGAACCGTCTGAAAGCGGTTGGAATAGGATGCAGCGAGATGTTCAGTGCGTGAATGATAGGCCCCGGCGGCAGCGGGCCATGAGCCGAGCTCAGCATATAACTCGTTCAGGAAGCGTGCGGCATAGGTGGCGTTCTCGTCCGGGTCGAACATCGCCTCGATCGAGCGGAAGGCGCTGCCATGCCAGCGATAGTTGATCTGGAAACAGCCGACGTCAAAGCTGCGGACTCCCGATTTGAAGATGTTGAAGACATAGGATTTGGCTTCGCTTGCGGAGGCGAACCAATATCCCTGTCCTTCACGATTGACGGTCCAGGGCCAGGGGTGCAATGCACCGTCGACCGTGCGGCCCGTTTCAACCCGCGCAATTGCCCTAAGCACCTTCAGCGGCACACCCTCCGCCCGTGCGGCCCGTTGCGCGGCCTGATCGCACAATGCTGCCGTCTCAACACCCGGTGCCGAATGGCCGGGCTTTGCCAGTGCAATAAGCGCCAGACTTAGCGCAAACAGGGTTTCACGATGGGGCATTCTGCCGGTCCGGGATTCTGATCAATCCCGGACAAGCTAGTCCGTCTTCGGTTTACAGAGGGTTAGCGCACCTCAGCTCCGATCTATTCTGCGGCCAAAAACAACGCTGGTGTTGGTACGCAGCACACCGGGGATGCGGGCCAGCTCGTCGACGAGGATATCGAGGTCTTCGATCCGGGGGGCCTCGGCAGACAGCAGCAGGTCAAACTCGCCATTGATCGACAGGCAAAGCTTGACCTCTGGGTAGGCCTCAAGCCGCTTGATGATCCGTGTGGTTTCCTTTTGCTGCACTTCCAGCAGGACAACGACCTGAACCCGGGGTGTGTCCTCGGTTTCGCGCAGAACGACCGAATAGCCTGCGATGATCCCGCGCTCTTCCATGCGATTGATACGTTCGTGCACGGTGGTCCGGGCCACACCCAGCGTTGCCGCGATGCGGGTCGTTGAGTCGCGCGCATTATGTTGCAGGGCGGCGATGATGCGACGGTCAAGCTGGTCCATGCAAACTCCGGACATTTCAGGGGCATGTCTCGGTTTACGGCAGTTTGCGGGGCGGGCTCAAGCCTAACGCGGGATCTGCGGATGCAACTCGTCGATCACCACAGGATGCACGTGCGGTCCTGAACCTGTGAGGTGCGGGTGATCCGGCGGTAAATCCGGGTGACTGTGCGCCACTGCAGCACGGCTGTTGCGCGGCCATAGCCGCACGGCCAGCGACAGACCAAAGACTGCGGCAGTTGCCATTACAGCCATAACCACTGTTGCGCCGAATTGAGTCATCAACCACCCGGCCAGCGGATAGAGAAACAGCCAACACGCATGAGACAGGGTAAATTGTGCCGCGAACAGTGCCGGACGATCTTCGGGATGGGCAGAGCGGGTCAACAGGCGGCCGGATGGTGTGAGTGTGGTGGAATAGCCAAAGCCCACCGCAGCCCAGATCAACGTCAACAGCCCCAGCGTCATCGGTAGGGCCGTGGACAGAACCGCGGCGACAGCCATGGCGCCGGTCGCCAGAGCGGCACCGCTCAGCATCACCTGACGGTCTGAAATGCGCTCCAGCAGTCGGGGCAGGGTGAACGCCGCCAGCATTGATCCGCCGCCGAAGCCAGCCAGGGCAATCGCGACGGCGCTTTCCGACAGGCCCAGATCAGCGCGCACGATCACCACGGTGTTGACGATCACCATCGCGCTCAGTGCCGCTGCGCTCCAGCTGAGCGCCAGCAACCCGTGCAAACGTGGAGTTTTCAGATAAATGCGGATGCCGCGCGTGGTTCTGTCATAGATGCCGCGCCGTACCGATGGCTTGGGCGAGGGAAGTGCAACGGATACCACCAACAGCGCTGAGGCGACAAACCCAACACCCGTGCCCAAGAACAGACTGTCGAAACTGACCAGAAGCAGCAGCGCGGCAGCCAGCATCGGACTCAGCAGGCTTTCAAGGTCATAGGCCAAACGCGACAGAGACAGGGCTTTGGTATAGTCCTGTTCGTCGGTCAGTACGTCGGGGATGGTGGCCTGAAAAGTCGGGGTAAATCCGGCAGAGGCGGATTGCAGTAGGAAGATCAGCACATAAACCTGCCAGATTTCGGTTACGAAAGGCAAGCAGAGCGCCACCAGCGCGCGCACCAGATCCAGTGCCACAAGCATGCGGCGACGATCCAGCCGCTCAGCAAAGGCGGCCGCCAGCGGCGCGATAGTAACGTAGGCCACCATCTTGATGGTAAGCGCGGTGCCCAGCACCATCCCGGCGGCCTCTCCGGCCAGATCGAAGGCCAGAAGACCCAAGGCAACGGTGGCCAGCCCGGTTCCGGACAATGCAACGACCTGTGCGGCCAGCAGATGACGATAGGTGCGGTTCTCCAGGACGCTAAGCATGGCTCAAAGGTATTTCGTGATGGTTTTGAAGTCTTCGACGCTCTGGCCGTCTGCCCCGGCGGACAGGCAGTGGTCGACATGGTCATGGATCAGGGCGCGTTTGGCGTTGGTGATCGCTTTTTCAACCGCAAAGAGCTGTTGGGCGATGTCACCACAAGGGGCCTGGCTTTCCAGCATTGTGATAACCTTGGCCAGATGGCCATGCGCGCGCTTCAGCCGCGCAGTGATCTGAGGATGCGAAGGGTGGGTATGAGTCGTCATGGCGTATCCCTATCCTCCCCTAGGGGATATGTCAATGCTGGGAAACTCCGGAAACAACCTTTGAGCTGATGACGTTGAGTTTGTTCGTGAAACCTCCTATTTCGGGGACGAAAGCGCACAAAGGACAATTCCGTGGCTAACCACCTTTATAAGAATGACCTGCCGGACGGGTTGGATCTGGGCCCTGTTGTGGCCATAGACTGTGAAACCATGGGGTTGAACCCGCATCGGGACCGCCTCTGTGTGATCCAGATGTCCGGCGGGGATGGCAACAGCCATATCGTGCAGGTCGAGAAAGGGCAGACGCGTGCTCCGAACCTGTGTGCGATGCTGGAAAACCCCGATGTTTTGAAGCTGTTCCACTTTGGCCGCTTCGATATTGCTGCGATGTATCATGCATTCGGCGCGCTGGCTGCACCGGTCTATTGCACCAAGATCGTCAGTCGCCTGGTACGCACTTATACCGACCGGCACGGGCTCAAGAACCTGTGCCAGGAGCTGATCGGCGTCGATATCTCGAAACAACAGCAGATGAGCGACTGGGGTGCGGAAACCCTGACCGACGCCCAGCTGGATTATGCGGCCTCGGATGTGCTGTACCTGCATCGCCTGCGCGAGGCGCTGGACGTGCGACTGGCGCGTGAAGGCCGGACCGAGATGGCACAGGCCTGTTTTGACTTCCTGCCGATGCGTGCGAAACTCGATCTCGCTGGTTGGCCCGAAACGGATATCTTTGCGCACTCATGACTGATACCGAAGCTTTCCTGAAAACCGCCCGACAGGTTGTCACCGACGAAGCCCGCGCGCTGGATGTTCTGGCCGAGGGGCTGGATGAGCATTTTGCCGAGGCTGTGCAACTGATCCTGCAGGCGACTGGCCGCATCATCATCAGCGGCATTGGCAAGTCGGGTCATATCGGCCACAAGATAGCGGCAACTCTGGCCAGCACCGGTACACCTGCCTATTTCGTCCATCCTGCAGAGGCGAGTCATGGCGATCTGGGCATGGTGTCCAAAGGCGACGTGGTTCTGGCGATCTCGAACTCCGGCGAAGCGCCGGAACTGGCCAACCTGCTGGCTTTTACCCGCCGCTTTGGCATCCCTCTGATCGGCCTGTCCAGCAAACCCGAAAGCACGCTGATGAAACAGGCCGACGTGCATCTGCTGATTCCGTCACTGGGAGAGGCCTGCGGTTTTGGCATGGTGCCTTCGATCTCGACCACGCTGACGCTGGCGATGGGGGATGCGCTGGCGATTGCGTTGATGAAGTATCGGGACTTCAAGCCCGAGGATTTCCGCGCTTATCATCCCGGTGGCAAACTTGGGGCACAATTGTCCACCGTGCGCGACCTAATGCATGAGGATTTACCGTTAGTGACCATTGGCACACCGATGAGCGAGGCGCTTCTGGTCATGAGCCAGAAGAGCTTTGGCGTTGTCGGCGTCACGGATGAAACGGGCCGTCTGAAGGGTATTGTCACGGATGGCGACCTGCGCCGGAACATGGACGGGCTGCTGGACAAAAGCACCGAAGAAGTGATGACCGAAGACCCGCTGACTATCGCGCCAAATGCGATGGCAGAGGAAGCGGTTGCGATCATGAATGACCGCAAGATTACGTCGCTCTTTGTAGTGGACCCTGAAACCAGGGGCCCGGCTTTGGGTCTGTTGCACATCCATGATTGCCTGCGCGTTGGTCTGGGCTGAGGGAG
This sequence comes from Ruegeria sp. C2, assembly GCF_056537765.1. NCBI lineage: Bacteria > Pseudomonadati > Pseudomonadota > Alphaproteobacteria > Rhodobacterales > Roseobacteraceae > Ruegeria > Ruegeria sp. C2. The sequence goes on from NZ_JBQFRZ010000002.1 coordinate 104,629, forward strand.
GGTCTGCGTTGGACCGTCATTCCCGTTGGGTACAGTTTCTGAAAGTGGTGCTGCCTCTGGCCGCCATTTTGCTGCTGTCCACCGTGTTCCTTTTGTCGCGCAGCATCGACACCAATGTTTCGGTCCCGTTCAGCGGACAGGAGATTGACGAACGGTTGACCGATCAGGTCATAACCAGACCCGACTACAAGGGGGTAACCCGCAAGGGCGAAGAAATTCGCGTCGAAGCGCGCCGTGCCAGCCAGGGTAGTACAGGCGACAACCCTACCGCAGCTGAAGTGCAGGGCAGGTTCGGTCTGAGCAATGGGGGTGAGATCACGCTGGAATCCAACACCGGCATGATCCGGCCCGATAAGGGCACCGCCACCTTCTCAGGCAATGTGGTCATCACCACCGCTGATGGCATTCAGGTTACCACTGAGCTCTTGAACACATCTCTGGAAGAAATACGTGGTGATAGTCCGGGCAAGATTGACGGCACCGGCCCGATTGGTGACTTTACCGCCGGGCGGATGACCTTTGGTACGGAAAAAACGGATGGCCCGGTCCATATTCTTTTTACAGATGGCGTGAAGCTGATATACGAGCCGCAAAAAGCTGAAAGATAACCCGTGTTTGATTTTCGTGTTGCCTCTGTTTGTTTCGCTCTGATCGCCGGAGCAGCGCCCCTGTCAGCGCAAGAAGCACAAGTTGCCTTTGGGGCGGTCAAAGCCGACCCGACCTTGCCCGTCGAGGTGACGTCCGAGACTTTGAATGTGAACCAGGAAGACGGCTCGGCCGAGTTTCTGGGCAATGTGATCGTCATCCAGGGTGAAATGCGCCTGACCGCTGAGCGGGTGCTGGTGATCTATAATGAAGAACGTTCGGCCATTGAACGGATGGAGGCCACCGAAAATGTGGTTCTGGTCAGCCCACCGGACGCGGCCGAGGGCGATTGGGCCGAATACACCATCGATACTGGTGTGATCGAGATGAAAGGGAATGTGCTGCTGACGCAGGGGCCCAGCGTGATCAGCGGAGATCAGATGATCGCGAACCTGACCTCGGGCACGGCAACGATGTCAGGGCGGGTGAAGACCATATTGCAGCAGGGCCAGAATTGATGAACCGCCCGAACCTGTCTGTCGCTGAGGGCACTTCCGGTCTGAAGATCGAGAAGTTGCGGAAATCCTACCGCAAAAAGACCGTAATCCGGGATGTCTCGATGACACTGGGCCGGTCCGAGGTGGTTGCGCTGCTCGGACCAAACGGTTCGGGTAAGACCACGACATTCTATTCGGTTGCCGGGCTTGTCTTCCCCGAAGCGGGCAGCGTGACGATTGACGGCCAGAACGTCACGACCCTGCCGATGTACCGCCGCGCGCGTCTGGGGATCGGCTATCTGCCACAAGAGATGTCGATTTTCCGCGGCATGAGCGTTGAAGACAACATCGCTGCCGTGCTGGACATCACCGTCAAACATGCTCATCGCCGCAAAGAGCGGCTGGAAGAGCTGCTGTCGGACTTCTCGATTGAACATCTGCGCCGCGCACCCGCGCTCGCGCTTTCAGGGGGTGAACGTCGCCGGGTTGAGATTGCGCGTTGTCTGGCTGCGGATCCGAAATATCTGCTGCTGGATGAACCCTTTGCCGGGGTTGACCCGATCAGTGTCGGGGATATCCGCCTTTTGGTGGCCGACCTGAAGAAACGCGGTATCGGTGTTCTAATCACCGACCATAACGTGCGTGAAACACTCGAAATTGTGGACCGCGCCTATATTCTGCACGATGGACAGGTTCTGATGTCCGGCACCCCGGACGAGGTGGTGGAAAACGAAAACGTGCGTCGGGTTTATTTGGGCGAAAACTTCCGTATTTCATGAGCTTGCACGGGATTGTGCCGGACGCATGGCGGAAATTTGGTATATACACACCTGTTTTGATTGACTCTTCCCCCGCCTCTTGGCTCAATTGGGGTATGGCAAGTCTTCGGTTCCAGACTGGATCGCGATGCCCCTTCTTTGAAGGGCTGGATCAACGGCAACCGCAGACTCTGCTGCGACCCCCCACCCGATAAAAACAAGTCCGCCACGCTATGTGGCGTCAGAATGGGTGTGAATTGTGAAGGAGATCACATGCGTTACCAAATCAGCGGAAAACAGATCGACATCGGTGCGGCCCTGCAAACTCATGTGCAGACCGAACTGGGCGAGGTCGTGGGCAAATATGCTCAGCGACCGACGGACGCCAACGTCGTCTTTTCCCGTTCGGCGCATGAATATGTATGCGAGACCACCGTGCATCTGTCGACCGGTCTGACCGCTCAGGCCAAGGCGCACGCGACCGAGATCTATGCAGCATTTGAGGGCTGCTGTGACAAGATGGAGACACAACTGCGTCGCTATAAGCGCCGCCTGAAAGACCACCACAAGGATCGGTCCGAGCCAGTTGAACTCTTCGGCGCGTCCTCTTATATCCTCGCTTCTGACGAATCGGAGACGGCAGATGAGCCCGAATCGTTGCAGCCGATGATTGTGGCTGAGATGGAAACCAAGATCCCATCGCTGAGTGTTGGTGAAGCCGTTATGCAGATGGAACTCGCCGGCGCCCCGGTGCTGGTGTTCCGGAATGAGAACAAGGACGGATTGAATGTCGTTTATCGTCGTGATGACGGCAATATCGGATGGATCGATCCGTAACAGGCAAGGATAACTGGCCTGCCCCCAAAAACTGGGGGCAAGGTCGAGGAGCAAGATCATGGAGCTTTCGAGCATTCTGAAGCCCGAGGCGGTGCGTGTGCTGTCAGCCGCGTCCAGCAAGAAGCGTCTGTTTCAGGAAATCGGCGATGTCGCCGCCGCTACGCTGGGTCTGGAAGCACAGGCCGTCGTTGACAGCCTGCTTGAGCGCGAGAGCCTGGGGCCGACGGGCGTGGGCCATGGTGTTGCCTTGCCGCACGCGCGATTGCCCGAGCTGGAGGAGGTTTCGGGGGTTTTCGTGATGTTGGAAAAGCCCATCGATTTCGGCTCGGTCGACCGTCAGCCCGTTGATCTGGCCTTTTCGCTTTTTGCGCCGGAAGAGGCAGGCGTCGAACACCTGAAAGCACTGGCCTTGGTTTCTCGCACACTGCGCGAACAGACCGTTTGCGCCAAGCTGCGGGCCAACCCCGATCCAGTTAAGTTGTATGCGATTTTAACTGAGGCCCAATCGGTACAGGCTGCCTAATTGGGCGCAACACAAACAAGAAAGCCCCCGAAATTCGGGGGCTTTCTTGTTTCAAGCGATGGGTGCTCAGCCGCCGGTTCCCATTTCCAGCGTCCACCAGATCTTGCCGCCACCTTCCTGGTGCCAGGCAAATCCCATTTGGGTTGCTTTCGGATCCATGATGACCGAGCGCGGCCCGGGCTCCTGCATCCAGGCCGCCAGCGTTTCGGTTTCGGTTTCATAGGTTTCCGAGATCGCCTCGCCCAGAAACGTACCGAAATATCCGACCCGCGCCGCTCGATCGAGCGGTGACGAACCGTCTGAGCCGAAGTGCCAGGGACGGTTCTGCCGGGCCATGTCTTTCGCATGAGTGGCGGCAGCCGCGTTCAGTTGTGAGTTCAATTGGACCTGTTGCAGGCCGGATGCCTGCCGCAGGGCATTCACTGAATCCAGCATGCGGAACTGCAGTTTTTCTGGATTGCCGCGAATCTTGTAGACCGAAGGCAGAGGTCTGCCGTCAGCCCCAATCGTCGTGGTGCCCGAATCGGTGCATGCCGCCAGAGCGAGGGTACAAATCGTCAGAAGAGAAAGAATACGTGTCATGATTGGCCTGAATTCTGTGTTTCAAGGGAAATAGCTCGCTTGAAGGCTCGGGGCAAATGCACAATGGCCCAAGCTTGCATGATTCTGCCGGTTTGATTTGCGACTGAAGCATTCTGGCCATAAAATGTTCCAGAATTTGCATTCGACCTTAGCAAAGGACCGCTCGTCATGGTCAAGAAACCGATTGTTACCCAAACGCGCCGCGCATTTCTGGCAGCTGCCTCGGCTAGCCTCGCGTCACCGGCGCTGGCTCAGTACATCCCAGGTGATCCGCTGCGCCCTGCCCCGGAACCCGAAGCACCTGTGCGCCGCAATGTGTCCGGGTTCCGTGCACTCGATTGGCAGCCGTACTTCTCAAACACCAATAACGGGGCCATTCTGGTCGATACCGTCTCGCGGGCGCTGCATTATTGGTCAGAAGATCAATCCGTGTACAAACTTTACCCATCTTCGGTGCCATTGACCGAAGAGTTGACCCGCCGCGGACGCACCAGCGTTATCCGCAAAGTCGAAGGTCCAAGCTGGTCACCAACGCCGTCGATGAAAAAGCGTAATCCGGAATGGCCGGATTATATTCCGCCGGGTCCGGATAACCCATTGGGAACACACGCTTTGTATCTGAGTTGGAAATATTACCGCATCCACGGCACCCACGATACGCGCAAAATCGGGCGCCGGTCGTCAAATGGCTGCATCGGACTGTTCAACGAAGACATCGCTGAGCTGTTTGCAATGGCCAATGTTGGCACGCAAGTGTTGCTAATTTGACGACATTTTCGCGCACGAACCCGCTTGTGGCGCAAGTTGCAATTGCAATCCGGCGGTATTGCTGATTAGAAAAACTCACGAGGTAAGTCTTAGATGTGCGGTTTCGCTATTGGGAATCGCGCAAATTCTGGAGGTTAATATGAAGAAACTCGTTCTCGCCGCTGCTCTGACTGCTGCTGCTTCGACCGCTTATGCTGGCAACCTGGAAGAGCCGGTTGTTGAAGCACCTGTTGTTGTCGAAGAAACTCAGGGTTCGTCGCAGGGCATCATCCTGCCGCTGATCCTGCTGGTTGTTGTTGCTGCAGCTGTTGCCGCAGGCTAATCGACGAGCATTAACTCAGGGAAAAGGCGGTGGGTTGTCCCTCCGCCTTTTTTCATGCCTGCAAGATGCGGCTTAGTGCCGGTTAGTCCAGCCAGCCGCGCAGATTGTCTTCGATCACTTTGCCCAGTGCCGCGATATGCGCATCCTCGTCGTTAAGGCAGGGGATATAGGTGAACGATTGGCCTCCGGCTTCCTCAAAGCTTTCCTTGATCTCTTCATTGATCTCTTCCAACGTCTCGATGCAATCGGCCGAGAAGGCGGGTGCGATGACAGCGATGTTCTTCTTCCCCTGACGCGCCAGATCAGCCACGTGATCTACGGTATAAGGTTTCAGCCATTCCTCGGGTCCAAAACGCGACTGGAAGGTCGAGACCAGCTGATCATCCGACCAACCGAGCCGTTCTTTCAGCAGTCTAGAAGTTTTGACGCATTGGCAGTGATAGGGATCGCCCTGCTGCAGATAGCGTTCCGGCATCCCGTGGTAGGAACATACAAGGATATCCGGCTTGGTCTCCATGGCGGCATATGCGCGCTCGACCGAGCCTGCCAGCGCGTCGATATAGGCCGGTTGGTCGAAATATGCGGGCACCGTGCGGCTGGCCGGTTGCCAGGCCTCGGCCATCAGAGCGCGGAAGAACTGGTCATTCGCGGTCGCCGTCGTGGCGCCCGCATATTGAGGGTAGAGTGGAAAGAAGAGGATGCGGTCGCAGCCCTCTGCCACCATCTCGCGCACCTTCGAGGGGGTTGAAGGGTTGCCGTAACGCATGCAAAAATCGACCATCACCTGATCGCCGTAGCGTTCTTGCAGCGCGGCGCGCAGCTTGGCGGTTTGATCCTTGGTGATCGTCATCAACGGGCTCTCGCCCTTGTCGTGGTTCCAGATAGACTTGTAGGCTTCGCCCGAGCTGAAAGGTCGTTTGGTCAGGATGATCCCCTGCAGGATCGGCTGCCATTTCCATGCTGGGTAGTCGATCACCCGCTTGTCCGACAGAAACTCGTTCAGATAGCGACGCATGGGCCAATAGCTGTAATCGTCTGGCGTGCCCAGATTGGCCAGCAGAATGCCGACACGCCCCATTTTGACCTTGGGATGATCGGTCGGTGCATGCGTTGGGCGAGTGGCGTCAAACATATGAAGCTTCCTGAGTTTTCGTGTTCTGGCCTGAGATAAAGGGAAATGCCCAGCCGTCAATCGGGCAGTTTGCCCTCTTCCGTCTTCAACGCATCTGCCAGACGCATTTGCGCCGATCCCGGGCGCAGGGGTTTGGGCTGACTTTCGTCCGGCGACCATCCGGTCAGGCACACCAGTTCAAACGTAGCGGCCAGCCGCCCCGAAGCGGTGGCGAAGTGATCCGCATAGATACGTTGCGCAGCCTCGAACACCGCACTTGATGTCGGGCGTTTCAACCGCCCGCTGAGCGCATTGGTTTCACCCATATCCCTGAGATCGCGCATCAGGTGCCAGATATCCCGGTATTCGGCCGTCAGCGGGACGGCATCCGCCACGGGTAAGGCCAGCCCGGCTCGCTGCAGCAGCCCTCCCAGATCGCGTAGCTCGCCCATGGGCGCGATTCGCGGGCTGAGGCCGCCGGTTATCTCAATCTCGGCTTGCCCAAGGGCTGCGCGCAATTCATGCAGGGTTTCTCCGCCCAGGCATACGACCAGCAGCAGTCCATCGGGCTTCAGCGCACGATGGCATTGGATCAATTGCCCAACCGGATCATTGGCGCAATGCAGCGCCATCGCGTGGATCACCAGATCATGTGCGCCGGGTTGCAGCGGCAGGGTGTCTTCATCTGCCACAACCACCGCGCTAGGCAGAATATCAGACCAGAGATGCGGAAATGGGCTCACGATAGCGGGCGCCGTAAAGGCTTTGTTAACCATGGAGAGCCGATCCTGCACTTCGTCAACAGCAGCGCGGTGCAGGAACAGCGCGTTATCCTGCGCGCGCGCGCGGTGCTGCAGGATGGCGGCGCGGTCAAACAAAGAGGGTGCAGTGGACTCGGGCAGTTTCATAGCTCGCAAGTATCGCATAGCGCAGCGGATTCAAACCGCTATCCAACTTATCTATCCACCGCGTTGTATGGGCTGCGGCGCATTGACGGACACCGATTTCGGCCTGTGCGGCCCCTGCTGGCGGGACACGCCCTTCATCGGAGGCACGGTCTGCGAGAGCTGCGGCGTACCGGTCGTCGGCGATCGTGACGGGTTCCGGATCGAATGTGACGATTGCCTGAAACGGCCTCCGCCGTGGCAAGCCGGGCGAGCGGCGCTACTCTATCAGGGAAAAGCGCGATCACTAATTTTGGCGCTGAAACACGGCGATCGACCGGAACTGGCGCGCCCTGCGGCGCGCTGGATGGCTCAGGCGGGGCGTGAGCTGTTGCGGTCTGACATGCTGATCGCACCCGTGCCGCTGCATTGGTCGCGCTTGCTGAAGCGACGCTACAACCAATCTGCCCTGTTGGCGCAGCATTTGGCGCGTGAGGTCGGTCTGGACTGCGTGCCTGACCTGCTTAGGCGTACCAGGCGCACCCCGGTACTGGATGGTAAAACGGCGCACGAGCGGGCAGAGATCCTGCAGGACGCGATTTCGGTCCATCCTCGGCGTTTGCAGCATATGCAGAGGCGAGACGTCCTGCTGGTTGATGATGTCATGACCTCTGGCGCGACGCTGGCGGCCTGCACCCGTGTGTGTCAGGTCGCAGGGGCAAATCATATTTTCGTGTTGGCTCTGGCGCGCGTTGCCAAGGATGCCTAATTCGCCCAAGATTGCGCGAAACCCGAAGGGACGGAATATGAAACCGGTAGAAATCTATACTTCGCCGCTATGCGGCTTTTGCCACGCGGCCAAGCGTCTGCTGAAACAGAAGGGTGTCGAGTTCAAGGAGGTCGATGTCTTGATGCACCCCAAACGCAAGCCCGAGATGATCAAACGTGCGGGTGGAAAACGCACTGTGCCGCAGATCTTCATCGGTACGACCCATGTAGGCGGTTGCGATGACCTCTATGAGCTGGAGCGTCAGGGCAAGCTGGACCGTCTGCTCGCGGCCTGATGAAAACCGCTCTGCTGCAGATCACTTCGTCGGACGACCCGGCCGGAAATCTGGATATGGTGCGCGCCATGATGGCCGAGGCGGTCAATCAGGGCGCGCGTTTCATTCTGACGCCAGAGGTGACGAATTGCGTGTCCACCAGCACCACGCGGCAGCGCGAGGTTCTGCAGCATGAAGAAGAAGACATTACCCTGGCGGGTCTGCGTGCGCAGGCTGCTGAATTAGGTGTCTGGCTTCTGATCGGTTCGTTGGGCATTAAGACTCACGATGCTAATAAACGCTTTGCGAACCGCTCCTTTATGATTGATCCGCAGGGGCGGATCGTAGCGCGTTATGACAAGATTCACATGTTCGACGTGCAGGTCACCGAATCCGAGACCTTCTGCGAATCGAAAAACTACCGCCCCGGCCAGAAAGCGGTGATTGTTGACACCGATTTCGGCAAGGTCGGCCTGACGATCTGCTACGACATCCGCTTTCCCTATCTGCATGCCGCTCTGGCGCAGGCAGGCGCGCGGATTCTCACCGTCCCGGCTGCATTCTCTCCGGTGACCGGCGCGGCGCATTGGGAACCATTGCTGCGCGCACGCGCGATTGAGACCGGGTGTTGGGTGCTCGCCCCGGCCCAGACGGGTGAGCATCCGAAAACGCGCGGCAAGACGCGCTATACCCACGGTCACAGCATGGTTGTTGCCCCATGGGGGGAGGTGCTGATCGACGCAGGTACCGATCCGGGCATTCACATTTTCGATTTGGATGATAGTTCTGTGACAGAGGCGCGCCGTCGCGTGCCCTCATTGACTCACGTGCGGCCTTTCGACGGGCCCTGATTCAGAACCGGACCATGACTGACGAACACAATGCCCTTGCGGTCACGCTGTTCAGCGAGATTCTGACTGCAGACCAACTGTTGCGCAACCGGCTGAGCCGGGTGCTGCCCAAGGGTATGGAAATCTCGCATTTTTCGGTGCTGAACCATCTGGTCTTTGTCGGAGACGAGCGCACGCCTGCTCAACTGGCCAGCACCTTCCACGTCACGCGCGGGGCGATGACCAACACTTTGGCCAAGCTGGAATGGGCCGGATACATCCACATCCGCCCCGACTGGGACGACGCCCGCCGCAAGATGGTCGCCATCAGCCCCGCCGGTCGCAGGGCTCGGGATCAGGCGATTTCCTCGATTGCACCGCTAATCAACCGCGTGGTCGGAGAGCTGGGGCTGGAGCGGGTGCGGAGTACATTGCCCGTGCTGCGGGATTTGCGGTTGCAGTTGGAGGGGGAGTAAGGCTTGAAAGCGGTGCCCCGTCAGACAATAGAATTCAACCAATTGGCAATGTTCGATGAAAGAACGGGTTAGATCATTCTGCTTGGTGAGAATTTAGGGATGAACAAGAATGCCGTGGATTCTTCATGAGAGTATTTCAGACTACGAAGATGTGACGTGGGCGTTGCGAGATCTGACGACTGGTGCCGACAGGACGACACCCAAGATTTATATGCCGACGGTAGAAATTTCCAAAAGCGAATACCCTTTGGATTTTCAGCAAACCTCATCGCACACAGAGTTAACGGACTTAATGAGAGGCGGAAGTTTGGGTGTTGTGCTTGTCAGCCAAGCGTTCCGCGATTTGATCGAAGAAATGGACCCGGGGCACAGCCTTTACTATCCAGTCGTCCTGCATTGCGATGATGGGCGCATTATCGAGGACGAGTATTTTCTTCATAAGTTCTCGGACTTCATCGACGACGGAGTCATCGACGACGAGTCTGATGTCCAGCCAGTCGCGCGTAAAGGAAGGATTAGATTCTACAGCAGTTCGGCTTGGCCCAAGCTGGTTTGGCGCAACGACAAAATCAAGAACCGCCACGTATTTGCCGACAGTTATTTGCGAGACCGCTTTTGTGTTTCCGATGCGTTTTTAGAAGCTGCTGAGAATAGAGGTTTCAAGGGTTTTAAGAAAATCGAGTCCTTCGTCCGGTATCTGTCTTAGTGGCGCATGGACCAGCGATTGCATGACAGGTGCGAACACCCAATCTACGACCCCGGTTTCACACTCGCCGTCACATAATTCACGCTCAAATCCCGGTCCGAGATCGACCAGCTCCACAGGATCGGGTTGAAGACGAATCCCTTGCGGTCCACCGGCTCCAGCCCGGCTTGGCGCAGCAGGTCGAACAGCTCGTCGGGGGTGATAAACTTGTTCCACTCATGCGTGCCGCGGGGCAGCCAGCGCATGACGACCTCGGCCCCGAAAATGGCCATCGCATAGGATTTTGGGTTGCGGTTGATGGTCGAGCAGATCAGCAACCCGCCCGGTTTCAGCAAGTGCTGTGACGCGGTCAGGAAACCGGCAGGGTCGGCGACATGCTCGACCACCTCCATGTTCAGCACCACGTCGAACTGTTCACCTGCAGCGGCCATGTCTTCTGCGGTAGTGTGGCGATAGTCGATATCCAGCCGCGATTGTTCGGCGTGGATACGCGCGACGGGCAGGTTGCCTTCGGCGGCGTCTGCTCCGACGACTTCAGCTCCGAGGCGAGCCATGGGTTCGCTCAGCAGCCCTCCGCCACAACCGATATCCAGCAGGCGCAGCCCTTCGAAGGGATTCGCGACCTTAAGATCACGGTCAAACTCGCCTGCGATCTGCTGTGTGATATAATCCAGACGACACGGATTCAGCATGTGCAGAGGTTTGAATTTCCCATGCGGGTCCCACCATTCCGCAGCCATCGCCTCGAATTTTGCGATCTCGGACGGGTCAACCGTGTTCGGATGCGCTTGCATTCCTGTCTCCGTGTGCTCTTTTACGCTTAAGGACTATATAGGGCCGTAATGGATAAGTACCCGGACCAAAAGCGCGCAGTTCAATATCTGTACCCGCCGATCGATCCTTTTGATCAGCGCGTGGTGGATATGGGCGATGGGCACCGTATCTATGTGGAACAATGCGGTAATCCTGATGGGATACCGGTTGTGATTCTGCATGGCGGGCCGGGCGGCGGCTGCAGCCCGGCGATGCGGCGGTATTTCGACCCGCAGGCGTATAGGGTGATTCTGTTTGACCAGCGTGGATGTGGCCGATCGCGCCCTACCGCATCGGTCGAGAACAATACGACCTGGCATCTGGTGGCGGATATCGAGCGTCTGCGCAAATTGTTCGACATCAATGACTGGATCGTCTTTGGCGGCAGCTGGGGCGCGACGCTGGCGCTGGTCTATGCGCAAACCCATCCCGACCGCGTAAATCGCTTGGTGCTGCGCGGTGTATTTCTGGCCACACAGGCTGAACTGGATTGGTTTTATGGCGGCGGCGCGGGCAAGTTCTGGCCCGAGCAATGGGCCAAGTTCACCTCGCTCTTGCCTGAGCAGGAGGTGAAAGACGCCATCGCGGCATATAACAAGCGTCTCTTTTCGGGCGATCGCGCGACAGAGATCCTCTATGCCCGCGCCTGGTCGCATTGGGAAAACGCGCTTGCCTCGATCCACACCAACGGGTCGGTCGGGGAAAGCCCAGGTGAGTACGCGCGGACCTTTGCGCGGCTTGAGAACCATTATTTCGTTAACAAGGCGTTTCTTGAGTATGATGGGCAAATACTGGATCAGATGGACCGGATTGCCCATATTCCTGGTCACATCGTTCAGGGACGCTATGACATGATCTGCCCACCGCAGTCCGCATGGAACCTGTCGGAACGCTGGCCAAGTGCCGAACTCAAGATGGTGCGGCAGGCCGGGCATGCGTTGTCGGAACCGGGGATCAGTGCTGAATTGGTCCGGATCATGGATCGCGTGGCGGAGGGGATGGTATGACCCGTATCGATCGTCGCGCGTTATTTGCCTCGGGTGCCGCTGCCGCGTTGTTGGCGGCGACGGGGACATCATTGGCAGATACGCCGAAACAGGGCGGTACGCTGCGGCTGGCAGTGCCGCGTGACAACAGCCTTGAACAGGTGGCGCGGGGCGCAGTCTTTGACACTCTGACCGAGATTGCGCCCGATGGCACGCTGCGCGGAGAGCTTGCGACCAGTTGGCAGACCGACGCCGACGCTCGAGTCTGGAGTTTTGATCTGCGCGACGATGTGGTGTTCCACGACGGCTCTAAGCTGGATGTAAACGATGTTCTGGCCGTTCTGAGCGAGGTTGGTCAGGCCGAGGCTCTCGCCCATCATCGTGTGCGGCTGCAACTGACCGAGGGCAATCCGGGTCTGCCATTTCTGTTGGCGAATCCCCGTTTTGTCATCACGCGCGAGGGAGAGGGCGTTACGCCGCTGGCGCAGGCCAATGGCACCGCTTGCTATCGGGTTGAGCGGGCAGAAGATGAACGCCATTTCTTGGCGCGCAGGGTCGTTGGCCACTACAAAAGCGGGACGGCAGGCTGGGCCGACGAGATTGAGATAATCGTGATCCCGGATGCCAGAGTGCGGGCCGAGGCGTTGCGCGATGGTTTTGTAGATATTGCGGCGCTGCCTGCTGGCGAAGATCTGATAGCGCAGCGCGGACTGCGCTATCATCCCTCCGAGGCCGAGATGGCGCTGGCCGTAACTGCGCATGTTGGCATGCCGCGTCAGATCGGACGGGCAACAGCGCTGGACGATGGGCGCATTGCCGAAAGGTGGTGGCTGGCGTAAATCCGATCACGATGTGCGCCGGGGGTTGCAGACTCGGAAACTCCTGCGTATATGCAGTTGCAACAGCGGCGCGTTGGACTTCTGGTCCGGGGCTCCACCGGAAAATTCGACGGGCCGCGCGCCCGTTTTTTTGTGCCCGATGACAGGGTAGAGAACCTGAATGACAAACGACCTAATAGCCAAAGCTGCCATTGACCGGCGACTGGCCGAGATCATCACCCCCGTGATCGAGGATCTGGGGTATGAGCTGGTGCGCATCCGCCTGATGAGCGGTAAGACCACCACTATGCAGATCATGGCTGACAAGCCTGATGGCGGCATCGAAGTGGATGACTGCGCCGAGATTTCCAACGCCGTCAGTGCCACTCTGGACGTCGAGGACCCGATCCTTGATGCCTATACGCTGGAAGTGTCCAGCCCCGGCATCGACCGCCCTCTGACCCGTCTCAAGGATTTTGAGACCTTTGAAGGGTATGAGGCCAAGATTGAGACCGCCGAGCTGATAGATGGTCGCCGCCGCTTCAAGGGCGAGTTGGCCGGGATCGAAGGGGATGAGGTTCTGATCAACATCCCCGAGGGGGATGAGACGATCACCATCGGTCTGCAATTCGACTGGCTGAGCGATGCCAAGCTGGTCCTGACCGATGACCTCATCAAGGAAATGCTGCGCCAGCGCAAAGACGCCGGTGCCCTGAACGAAAACGCTTTCGACGAGATTGAGACCGAAGGGTCCGAAGAGGAGACGAACTGATGGCAATCACCTCAGCCAACCAGCTGGAGCTGCTGCAGACCGCCGAGGCCGTGGCCCGCGAAAAGATGATCGACCCCGGCCTGGTTGTCGAAGCGATGGAGGAATCGCTCGCCCGCGCCGCCAAGAGCCGTTACGGCGCGGAAATGGATATCCGTGTCAGCATCGACCGCAAGACTGGCAAGGCGACCTTTACCCGCGTCCGCACCGTGGTTGAGGATGAAGAGCTTGAGAACTATCAGGCCGAGATGACCGTCGAACAGGCGAAACAGTACATGGAAGCGCCCGAGGTTGGTGACGTCTTCGTCGAAGAAGTCCCGCCGGTTGAAATGGGCCGGATTGCTGCTCAGTCCGCCAAGCAGGTCATCCTGCAGAAGGTCCGCGAAGCTGAGCGTGATCGCCAATACGAAGAATTCAAGGATCGCGCAGGCACCATCATCAACGGTGCGGTCAAACGCGAAGAGTTTGGCAATGTCATCGTCGATCTGGGTGGTGCCGAGGCCGTTCTGCGCCGCAATGACAAGATCGGCCGCGAAAGCTATCGCCCGAATGATCGTGTGCGCGCCTACATCAAAGAAGTGCGTCGCGAGGTTCGTGGTCACCAGATATTCCTGTCGCGCACCGCGCCGGAATTCATGGCTGAACTGTTCAAGATGGAAGTGCCGGAAATCTATGATGGCATCATCGAGGTCAAAGCCGTGGCTCGTGACCCCGGTTCGCGCGCCAAGATCGCAGTGATCTCGTATGATGGCTCGATCGATCCTGTTGGTGCCTGCGTTGGTATGCGCGGCAGCCGGGTACAGGCCGTTGTGAACGAACTGCAGGGCGAAAAGATCGACATCATCCCGTGGAACGAAGATCAACCGACCTTCCTGGTGAACGCGCTGCAGCCCGCCGAAGTTTCTAAGGTGGTTCTGGACGAAGAAGCCGGCAAGATCGAAGTTGTTGTTCCTGAAGAACAGCTGTCGCTGGCAATCGGTCGTCGTGGTCAGAACGTGCGTCTGGCCAGCCAGCTGACCGGTCTGGACATCGACATCATGACCGAGGCTGAAGAATCGGCGCGTCGTCAGAAGGAATTCGAAGCCCGTACTCAGCTGTTCATGGAAACGCTCGATCTGGACGAATTCTTTGCCCAGCTGCTGGTTTCCGAAGGCTTCACCAACCTTGAAGAAGTGGCATACGTTGAAATCGACGAACTGCTGGTGATCGACGGTGTCGACGAAGGCACCGCGCAGGAACTGCAGACCCGCGCGCGCGAATTCCTGGAAGCTCAGGCCAAGGCGGCTCTGGATGCAGCCCGTGCATTGGGTGCCGAGGACAGCCTTATTGAATTCGAAGGCCTGACACCCCAGATGGTAGAGGCGCTGGCCAAGGATGACGTGAAGACCCTGGAAGACTTCGCAACCTGTGCTGACTGGGAACTGGCCGGTGGCTGGACCACAGTTGATGGCGAACGCATCAAGGATGACGGTGTTCTGGAACCTTTCGGCGTGACGCTGGAAGAAGCTCAGGATCTAGTCATGACTGCACGCATCATGCTGGGCTGGGTTGATCCGGCCGAGTTGGAGCAGGCCGAAGAAGACGGCGAAGCAACCGACGAGGAGGTCGAGGCCTGATCTCAGGCCTCGGGTGGCTGACATGGGTCGCGGTGGCGTCCATAAGGATCGGTCGGAAGGCCCTGAGCGCAAGTGTATCGCCACGGGCGAGGTTCAGCCTAAATATGGCTTGATCCGCTTTGTGACGGGGCCGGATGGTCAGGTCTTTCCCGATGTTGCGGCGAAACTGCCGGGGCGTGGGGTCTATGTCGCGGCCGATCGTGCCGCGCTGGACAAGGCGGTGGCCAAGAAACTGTTCTCGCGCGGGTTCAAGGCGCAGGTAAGTGCGGCCAAGGACCTGACCGACGAAGTCGAAAAACAGATGGCGCGGCGGGTGATCGAGCTGATCAGTCTGGCGCGCAAATCCGGCGACGCAGTTGCTGGGTATGAAAAGGTCAAGGCGTGGCTGGACCGGGAAGAGGCCCAGGTGCTGATTCAGGCGTCTGATGGATCGGGACGCGGCAAGTCGAAACTCAGTACGCCGCATTTCGGGAAATACATCGGCTGGCTGACTGCGGATGAGCTTGGGGCGGCATTTGGGCGCCAAACCGTGATTCATGCGGCCTTGGCCTCTGGCGGACTCGCCAAACGTGTTGTAGAGGAAGCGCAGCGCCTGCGTGGCTTGCGCGAAAAGGATGACGGCGGCAAGGGCCGCTCGGAAGGGTAAGAAGCTTTATGAGCGATAGTGACGGCAAAAAGACATTGGGTCTTCGTGGCGGGGCGCGCCCCGGAAATGTGAAACAGAGTTTCAGCCACGGACGCACCAAGAATGTCGTGGTGGAGACCAAACGCAAACGCGTGGTCGTTCCCAAGCCGGGCGCGACCAAACCAAGTGGTGGTGCGGCACCCTCGGGTGATCCTTCGCGTCGTCCGGCGGGTATTTCCGATGCGGAAATGGCGCGCCGTATGAAGGCGTTGCAAGCCGCCAAGGCGCGTGAGGCCGAAGAGGCCGCAGCCCGCGAGGCCGAGGAAAAGGCACGCGAGGAAGAACGCGCACGCCGCCGGGCTGAACAGGAAGCCAAAGAGCGCGAGCAGCGCGAGGCTGAAGAAAAAGCACGTGCCAAGGCCGAAGAGGAAGAGCGCAAGCGCAAGGAGGCGGAAGAAGCCGCCAAGCGCGCTGCCGCAGCGCCGCCGCCGGAAGAGGCAAAGCCGGCCCGTGGTCCGGCGAACAAGCCTGCGCCTTCTGCCGCGCCGCGTAAGCAGGATCGTGAACGCGAACAGCGTGGTCGTGGCAAGGGTCGTGATGACAACCGCCGCTCGGGCAAGCTGACGCTGGGTCAGGCCACAGGTGGCGAAGGCAACCGCCAACGCTCAATGGCAGCGATGAAGCGTAAGCAGGAACGTGCGCGTCAGAAAGCCATGGGCGGCCCGGTCGAGCGGGAAAAGGTGATCCGCGACGTGCAGTTGCCCGAGGCGATCATGGTCTCGGAACTGGCCAACCGTATGGCCGAGCGTGTGGCTGACGTGGTCAAATCGCTGATGCAGATGGGTATGATGGTCACGCAGAACCAGACCATCGATGCTGACACTGCGGAACTGATCATCGAAGAATTTGGCCACAAGGTCACGCGTGTCTCCGATTCGGATGTTGAAGACGTCATCAAAGAGGTCGAAGACAGCGACGAAGATCTGAAGCCACGTCCGCCGGTCATCACCATCATGGGTCACGTTGACCACGGTAAAACGTCGCTGCTGGATGCAATCCGCGACGCGCGCGTTGTGGCCGGTGAGGCCGGTGGCATCACCCAGCATATCGGCGCCTATCAGGTAAAAACCGATGGCGGCACCACGCTGACCTTCTTGGATACGCCGGGCCACGCGGCCTTTACCTCGATGCGTTCGCGCGGGGCTCAGGTCACGGATATCGTGGTTCTGGTTGTAGCGGCTGACGACGCCGTGATGCCGCAGACCATCGAGGCGATCAACCACGCGAAAGCGGCCGAAGTGCCGATGATCGTCGCGATCAACAAGATCGACAAGCCCGAAGCCAACCCGGACAAAGTGCGCACCGATCTGCTGCAGCACGAAGTCATCGTCGAGAAGATGTCGGGTGAGGTTCAGGACGTTGAGGTCTCGGCCATGACCGGTCAGGGTCTGGATGAACTGCTGGAGGCCATCGCGCTGCAGGCCGAGATTCTGGAACTGAAAGCCAACCCCGACCGCGCCGCCCAGGGTGCCGTGATCGAGGCACAGCTGGATGTGGGCCGCGGCCCCGTGGCCACCGTTCTGGTTCAGAACGGCACGCTGCGTCAGGGCGATATCTTCGTTGTGGGTGAGCAATACGGTAAGGTCCGTGCGCTGATCAACGACAAGGGCGACCGTGTGAAGGAAGCCGGGCCATCGGTTCCGGTCGAGGTTCTGGGGCTGAATGGTACGCCCGAAGCGGGCGACGTTCTGAACGTGACCGAGACCGAAGCGCAGGCGCGTGAAATCGCCGCCTATCGCGAACAGGCCGCCAAGGACAAACGCGCCGCCGCCGGTGCCGCGACCACACTTGAGCAGCTGATGCAGAAGGCCAAGGAAGACGAGAACGTGGCCGAGCTGCCGATCCTCGTCAAAGCCGACGTGCAGGGTTCAGCCGAAGCCATCGTTCAGGCGATGGAAAAAATCGGCAACGACGAAGTGCGCGTGCGCGTTCTGCACTCGGGCGTTGGTGCGATCACCGAGACGGATGTTGGCCTTGCCGAAGCCTCCGGCGCGCCGGTCATGGGCTTTAACGTCCGTGCCAACGCATCTGCCCGGAACACGGCGAACCAGAAGGGTGTGGAAATCCGCTACTATTCGGTGATCTATGACCTCGTGGATGACGTGAAAGCCGCCGCATCCGGCCTGCTGAGCGCCGAGATCCGCGAGAAGTTCATCGGTTACGCCGAGATCCGCGAAGTCTTCAAGGTCACCGGTGTTGGCAAGGTTGCTGGCTGTCTGGTCACCGAAGGCGTGGCGCGCCGTTCCGCAGGGGTCCGCCTGCTGCGCGACAACGTGGTTATCCACGAAGGCACGCTGAAGACGTTGAAGCGCTTCAAAGACGAAGTGGCCGAGGTTCAGTCGGGTCAGGAATGCGGTATGGCATTCGAGAATTACGACGATATCCGTCAGGGTGACGTGATCGAGATTTTCGAGCGCGAAGAGGTTACTCGCACGCTGGATTGATCCGGTTCAGTATTGAAACACGAAGCAGCGGCCCATTCGGGCCGCTGTTTTCGTTTGAGTGTCATTCGTTGCGCGACGACAGAAACGTGCCCGAGGGCATGATGATGTCGAAATGATGCTTGCCCCGCTGCAGATCGAAACTGATCGAATGCCCTGCCTTGCGCAGTAGCTCTGCGTATTCTCGGCTTTGGCGGATGAATTCGGGCGTGTCCCGTTCCGCTACCGTCACTCTGTAGCGCGGCCCCGGTGCGGGCAGGTTCAGGCAAGGGGAGAGGTCGTGGATCTCGACCTTGGTCAGTTGCAGGGGATCATTCACAGAAGTCAGACTGATCGGTTCGAGGTCGTAAACTCCGCTGATCAGAATAACATTGCGCACCCGCAGACCCGCTTGGGCAAACGCGCTGGAAGAGGTCGCCATAACCATTGCTGCCAGATGTGCGCCAGCACTGTGGCCCGATAGAATGATGTTTGATGGATCAAAGCCAAGAGACTCAGCCTGCGATCCAAGCCATAGCAATGCGTCGCGGCATTCGTTGACCATCTGCCCCAAACGGGCTTCAGGAGCGAGCGTGTAATTCAAAGTGGCAAATGCTTGCCCGTTCTCATGCAATACCGGAGCCATCAGAGCCGACTCGCGTTGGCTGAGCGCTTGCCAGTAGCCACCATGGATGAAGACATGCAAAGGCGCATCTGCGCCGGGGGCCGGGAAGAAGTCCAGAACCTGCTCTGGGCCATCACTATAGGAGATGTTTTCCCGAACCGTCATCTCGGCCCGCGCCTGCGCGCTGAGTGCCCAATAGCTGGTTAGGTACGGCGTCAGATCGCCGCCGACCATAGAGCTGGGGGAATATTCCTGCTCAAGTTCGGTCTGAGTGAAACCGCGATACAGCATGGCTTAATCCCCCGCATACATCAGTTCGGTCCGTACATCGTAGAGATCATGGAAGAACCGTAGTTCCAGCGCCTTGCGCAGAAAGGCCACACCGCTGGAACCACCCGTTCCGGGCTGCATGCCGATCACGCGCTCAACTGCCGTTGCATGGTCGAACCGCCAACGCTGGAACAGGGATTCCACATCCATCAGCTTTTCGGCCAGAGCGTAGAGATCCCAGTGTTTGTCGGTGTTGCGGAACACCTCGACCCAGATTTTCACGACGCGTGGATCGCCGGAATATGGCTGTCCATAATCCCGCTCGATCAGGTCCCGAGGCACGTCAAATCCCTGCCGGGCCAGCATGTGTAATACTTCGTCATAGAGCGACGGCTTGGTGAGCGCTGCGTTCAGCATCTCCATGACTTCGGGGTCATGTGCGTGCACTTTCAGGGTCGAGGCATCCTTGTTGCCCAGAATGAACTCAATCTGGCGATACCCATAGCTTTGGAAACCCGAAGAACTGCCCAAAGCCTGTCGAAACGTCATGTAATCGGCGGGCGTCATGGTCAGCAGCGTTTCCCACGACGCGATTAATTGCCGCTGGATCGCTTTCACCCGGTCGAGGTTTTTCATCGCCGGACCGAACGCATCCTGCTGCAGGAACCGGCGTACTTCGACGAGTTGGTGGTGCATCAGTTTCAGCCACAGCTCGCTGACCTGATGGATGATGATAAACAGCATCTCGTCGGGTTGGGCGGGATCCTGAAAGGTTTTTTGCAGATTCAGCAGTGTCTTGAGCTGCAGAAAATCGCCGTAACTTTTGCGGTGAGTTTCTGTGAAGTCGGTGACCAGAGACTCTTCGATCCCTCGTTCCAGATACCTGTCCTTATCGCCCATGTGCTCCTCCAAACGCGCGGGTTCATCCTTGTTTAGGGACAAAACCCGCGCGGTTCCAGAGCGTTAGGTCCAGTCCAGAACCACCTTGCCCGATTGACCGGATTTCATCGCTGTAAAGCCTTGGGCAAAATCATCGACCGAGAACCGGTGAGTGATCACCCGGCTCACGTCCAACCCGTTTTGCAGCATGGCGATCATCTTGTACCAGGTTTCGAACATCTCGCGGCCATAGACACCCTTGATCGTGATGGCCTTGAACACGATCCGCGACCAATCGACCGGAGATTTCCCGGGTGGAATCCCCAGTAATGCGATCTTGCCGCCCATCACCAAAGCCTCGACCATCTGGTCCAGCGCCGCTTGCGAGCCGGACATCTCCAGCCCCACGTCAAAGCCTTGTGACATGCCCAGTTCGGCAATCACGTCCTGCAAATCCTCTTTCGAGACATTGACGGTGCGCAGGGTTGGCACAACATGCTGGGCCAAGGTCAGGCGGTCGGGGTTGATGTCGGTGATCACGACATGCCTTGCCCCTGCATGCCGTGCGACTGCCGCGGCCATGATGCCAATAGGACCCGCACCGGTGATCAGCACGTCTTCGCCCAGAAGATCGAAGCTGAGCGCGGTGTGCACGGCATTGCCCAGCGGATCGAGGATCGCCCCGATTTCATCGGGCACATCGTCGGGCAGGGGGACGACATTGAAAGCAGGCAGTTTCAGGTATTGCGCGAAGGCACCCTGTTCATTGACCCCAATCCCCCGCGTACCAGGGTCGAGATGAAACTTGCCTGCGCGGCTCTGGCGGCTGTCGGTGGTGATCAGATGCCCCTCGCCCGAGCAGCGCTGACCGATTTCCAGACCAGTCACATTGCGCCCAATCTCGACAATCTCTCCGGCGAATTCGTGACCGGTGATCATCGGGACGGGCACCGTGTGCGAGGCCCACTCATCCCAGTTCCAGATATGTATGTCGGTGCCGCAGATGCCGGTTTTATTGATGCGGATCAGAACCTCGTCCGGGCCGATTTCCGGGACCGGAGCCTGCACCATCCACAAGCCTTCTTCAGGCTTGGATTTCTCCAGCGCTTTCATAGTGTTGGATCTCATAGGCTCACTCCCACAAATCGGTGGACAGGTATTTCAAGCCGCTGTCACACATGACGATGGCGACGCAGCCGCCCTTTTCCGGTCCACGTAGCAGTTCGACGGCCGCAGCAAGGTTTGCACCAGCTGAGTAACCCGCAAAAATGCCCTCGGTCCTGGCCAGAAGTCGGGCACAGTCCCGCGCGGTGTCTCCGGAAACCGTCAGGTGACCAGCAAGCATTGTTGCGCGTAAGTGTGCCAAGTCGGCCATCGCATAACCTCCACCCTGGATGGGGTGATCTGGATTATCGACCGTTTCCCCCGCCAACGCGCGCGCTCCGGCAGGTTCAACTGCATAGCATCGGACACCGCGCGGCGTTAGGTACTCCGCGGCTCCGGCCAAAGTTCCGCCGGACCCTGCGAAGTCACAGAATGCTGTTACAGCCCCGTCTGACTGTTCCCATATTTCGGGTCCAGTTCCGGTGGCATGGGCCGTGGGGTTGCCGGAATGCCCGAACTGATCGGCGCGGAATGCCCGGCGTTCGATCGTGATACGCTGTGCCGCCTCGTCTACCAGTGCCAGATCGGCACCCGAGACTTCGCCGGGCCTGCTGCCTTCGGCTTGCGGAACGATAACAACTTCGGCCCCCAGTGCCCGCATCATGCGGGCGCGTTCGACCGAGTTTCCAGCACTCATCACAGCGATGAACGGATGGCCAAGAATGCTGCAGACAATGGCCAGACCGGTGCCCATATTGCCCGAAGTCAGCTCGACAACCGTTTGCCCAGGTGTCAGAGTTCCGTCTGTGCGGGCCAATTCAATGATCGACTTTGCGGCGCGATCCTTCTTGGAGAATCCAGGCAGCAGATAGTCCAGCTTGGCCAGAATGCGCCCGTCCAGATCCAGTTTCTGGCACACGCGTTCCAGGTCGACCAGAGGCGTGTTCCCGATTGCGTCGATGACAGAGGGCAGGATCACGAAATCACTCCTAACTCTTTACCAACTTTGCCAAAGGCGGCAAGCGCGCGATCCAACTCATCCCGGGTCAGGGCGGCGTTCATCTGCGTTCTGATCCGGGCCTGACCGCGTGGGACGACCGGGAAGAAGAAGCCCGAGACATAGACCCCTTCATCAAACAACCGCGACGCCATTTCTTGCGCCAGAGTTGCTTCGCCCAGCATCACCGGGATGATCGGGTGTTCGCCGGGCAACAAGTCGAAGCCCAGTTTCTCCAAACCGGCACGCCAGTATTTGGCATTGCCGAACAGTTGGGCGCGCAGCATGTCTCCCTCTTCAACCAGACGGATCGCTTCGAGCCCGGCAGCAACGATGGACGGCGGCAGCGAGTTTGAGAACAGATAGGGCCGCGCCCGCTGCCGCAGCAGGTCGATCACTGGCTGCGGCCCGGCGATATAACCGCCGATTGCCCCCCCAAGTGCCTTGCCCAAAGTTCCCGTCAGAATATCCACCTCTACGCCAAAGTGATCCGGTGTGCCGGCCCCGTTTGGCCCCATAAAGCCCGTGGCGTGGCAATCATCGACCATGACGATGGCGTCGTATTTGTCGGCCAGCTCGCGGATCTTCGGCAGATTTGCCAGATAACCGTCCATTGAGAACACACCGTCAGTGGCGATCATGATATGCCGCGCCCCGTCTTCGCGCGCCTGTTTCAGCCAGGCTTCGAGGTCGTTCATGTCGTTGTTCAGGTAGCGATAGCGTTTCGCCTTGCACAGACGCACCCCGTCAATGATCGAGGCATGGTTCAGGCTGTCCGAGATGATGGCGTCTTCAGGCCCTAACAAGGGCTCAAACAATCCTCCGTTGGCATCGAAACAGGCGGCGAACAGGATCGCGTCGTCCTTGTTCAGGAACCTGGCCAGCTTCTGTTCCAACTCACGGTGAATATCCTGTGTGCCGCAGATGAACCGGACCGAGGCCATGCCGAACCCTTTCGGCTCCATCGTCGCTTTGGCGGCGTCGATCAGCGCGGGATGATCGGCGAGACCCAGATAGTTGTTGGCGCACAGGTTGATGACCCGTTTGTCGCCTACCGTAATCTCACCGCCCTGAGGCGAGGTGATCATTCGTTCGCGCTTGTAGAGACCCTCAGCCTCAATCTGTGCGAGTGTATCCGAGATATGGGACAGGAATGCATCAGCCATGGCGACCTCCGTTTAACTGAGTCGCACGTCTAACATAGCGGACGAATTTCCCAAATAGGGGAATTACAGTATCAAGGAAAAATTTCCGTGAAGGCGGAATTGCGCCAAATCAGGCGTTCTTTACAATCAGGAAAACCCGGGCCGGACCATCGGCGGCGATGGAATGCGCGATATCGGCAGCATACCGAGCGGTGTCCCCTTGTTGCAGATCGCTGACAGCGGTGCCCGAGGTGACGCGGACCGCGCCTTCCAACACGGTAAGCTGTTCGCGCGCGCCCCGTGCATGGGGTTGGCTGTTCAGGCTTCCACCTGCCTGAAGTTGTATATCGTAGACCTCGTGCCCGCCTGCCTCTTCCGGCGGAGAGAGGATGCGAATCCGGCATTTCTCGCCCATGTTGTCGATGCTGGGCACTTCCGATTTCCTGAGGGTCTCGATCTGATCGGTTGTCTTGGTTTCTTCAAGCAATCCCGCGAAATCAACCTGCAGTGCGCGGGTCAGATTCCAAAGGGTCGAGATGGTTGGGCTGCTTTCGCCACGCTCGATCTGGCTGACCATGGAGCGGGAGACGCCGCTTAGATTGGCAACTGCCTCCAAAGACAAACCCTTGGCCCGGCGCGCCTCTTTCAGGCGGGCGGGCAGGCGGTTCAGGATATCGTCTGTATTTTCCGTCATGACGGAATCCATGCGTGTTGCGCAACGTAATGTCAATTCCGGGCGTGACAGAGAGTCTAATATGAAGATCATGCTGCAAGTGCATAATGTGCAGGGTTTTGGAGGAGAGAACATGACTGACGTAGTGATTCTGGATGGTGCGCGTACGGCCATAGGCACATTTGGTGGCGCTTTGGCATCAACAGCGCCGATCGATCTGGCAACTGTCGCAACAGAAGCGGCACTGGAGCGTTCGGGTGTCGAAGGCGCGCAGGTTGGTCATGTTGTTTTTGGTCACGTGATCAATACCGAACCGCGTGACATGTATCTGTCTCGGGTTGCTGCCATGCAGGCCGGAATTCCAAATGGCACGCCAGCGATGAATGTGAACCGTCTGTGTGGTTCCGGAGCACAGGCGATAGTCTCGGCTGTGCAATCGCTGATGCTGGGTGATGCAGATTTCGCTGTAGCAGGCGGGGCCGAGAGCATGTCGCGGAGCCCTTATATCGTACCTCAGGCGCGTTGGGGTGCGAAGATGGGCGACATCACCTCGCTGGACATGATGCTGGGCGCGTTGAACTGTCCCTTCGGCACCGGGCATATGGGCGTGACGGCGGAAAACGTCGCGGATGAACATCAGATCACGCGCGAACAGATGGATGAGTTTGCGGTTGTCAGCCAGAGTCGCGCTGCGGCGGCGATAGAGGCCGGGTATTTCGAAACCCAAATCGCCCCGGTTCAGGTCAAGGTCAGGCGCGATATGATCGACTTCAAGGCGGACGAGCATCCCAAGGCGACCACGGCCGAAGTACTGGCTGGCCTGCGCCCGGTCTTTAAGAAAGAGGGCCGCGTGACGGCGGGGAACGCTTCGGGCATCAATGACGGTGCAGCGGCGATGGTTCTGGCCACAGCAGATGCGGCTGAGAAAGCCGGTCTGAAACCGAAGGCGCGGATTCTGGGTTATGCCCATGCGGGTGTTCGACCGGAGGTTATGGGGATCGGTCCGGTCCCGGCGGTGCAGAACCTGATGGCCAAAACCGGTTTGTCGGTGAGCGACTTTGACGTGATCGAAAGCAACGAGGCCTTTGCAGCCCAAGCGCTGGCGGTGAACAAAGAGCTGGGGCTGGATGCCGCGAAGGTCAATCCTAATGGCGGTGCGATTGCATTGGGCCATCCGGTGGGCGCAACCGGTGCGATCATTACGCTGAAAGCTCTGTATGAGTTGGAGCGTACGGGTGGTTCAAAAGGCCTGATCACCATGTGTATCGGTGGCGGTCAGGGGATTGCTATTGCCATAGAGCGGCTCTGACGTTGGGTCGGGAAGGGGGGGCAGTCTGCCCCCCATCGCGCTTGGGCGCGATTCCCCCCGGAAGATATTTATAGCCAGATGAAGCAGGCGGATCGGTGTCAGCCGAGAGCCGAGATCAACAGCGTTACGGCGATTCCTGCGGCTGCGCCAATTGCCGCTGGCAAGAGGCTTGCGGTGAAACCGTTCGCCTTTGAATCGTCTTTCTGAGTCTGGGCGATCAAGGCGTTTTCGACCAGCGTGGGTAGGCGGGGGCCAAAGCGGGCCAGTACCAGCGCCGTTTTGCCGAAATCCCTAAGGGCGGCGCGGGGGCCGATGGACTTCTTGATGTAATCCTCGACTACGGGGCGGGCGACTTCCCAGATGTTGATGTGCGGATCCAGCGAGCGCGCGACGCCTTCGACCACCACCATCGTACGTTGCAACAGGATGAGCTCGGTTCGGGTTTCCATGCCAAAACGCTCGGTAACCTCAAACAGGTAGTTCAACAGGCGACCCATCGAGATATGGGTGGCGTCCATGCCGAAAATGGGTTCTCCGACGGCACGCAGGGCGCGGGCGAATTCGTCGACATCCTGGTTGGCGGGGACGTAACCGGCCTCAAAATGCACTTCGGCCACGCGTTTATAGTCGCGGCGGATGAAACCGAAGAGGATCTCGGCATAGACCCGGCGGGTGTATTCATCGATATGACCCATGATGCCGTAGTCATAGGCAATGATGTCTCCGTTTGCGGCGACCTTCAGGTTGCCTTGGTGCATGTCGGCGTGGAAGTAGCCGTCGCGCAGGGCATGCAGCAGGAACATGCGCAGGACACGTTCGGCCAGATCACGGCGATCGTGACCTGCTGCATCGAGCCCGTCGTTGTCGCCCAACGGGATGCCGTCCGCCCAGCTGAGTGTCATCACTCGGCGTGCGGAGAGCGGCCAAACGACAGGAGGCAGCCAGAAACCTGCATCATCCTTGGTGTTGGCGGCATATTCCGAGGCTGCGGCGCTTTCCAAGCGCAGGTCCAGCTCGCCACGGACGACACCGTCGAAATGTTCGATCACTTCCATCGGGCGCAGGCGGCGTGCGCCGGGGGCAAAGAGTTGGACAATACGTGCAGCGAAATAGAACGCGTCGACATCTTTGCGGAAGGCGCGTTCGATGCCGGGACGCAGAACCTTGACGGCGACGTCTTCTCCGGTGCTGGCCAGTTTTGCTTTGTGCACTTGTGCGATCGATGCGGCGGCGATGGGTTCGCTGAACTCATCGAAGATTTCAGCCACAGGCTGCCCCAGTTCCTTCTCGACCTCGGCCATTGCTTCTGCCTTCGAGAAAGGGGGCAGTTTGTCCTGCAGTACGCGCAGTTGCTCGGCCAACTCGTCACCAACTACGTCGGGGCGGGTCGAAAGGACCTGGCCGAACTTGATATAGGCCGGCCCCAGCGCAGTAAGGGCGCGGGTGGCGGGCGGCATGTCGGGATCGCCTTTGTAGCCCAGCCACTGGAAGGGTTTGCCCAGCGTGTGCGCGAGGATGCGCAGAGCTCGGGGCGCTTCGAACGCGTCCAGCACCACGTTCATGGCGCCCGTGCGTTCCAGCGTGGCGCCTGTGCGGATCAGGCGGATGATGTTATGGGGCCCGCGCATCTAGATCTTCCAGCCGGAATGCAGCGCGGCGATGCCCATGCTCAGGTTGCGGTACTTGGCGTTTTCGAACCCGGCAGTGCGGACCATGTTCAGAAATGTCTCCTGATCGGGGAACTTGCGGATTGATTCCACAAGGTACTGATAGCTGTCGTAGTCATTGGCGATCAGCTTGCCCATACGTGGGATGACGTTGAAGCTGTAGAGGTCATAGAGCTTTTGCAGCCCGTCATTGGGCAACTGACTGAATTCCAGCACCATCAGGCGACCACCGGGTTTCAACACGCGATAGGCTTCGTTCAGCGCCTCTTGCGGGCGGGTAACGTTCCGGATGCCGAAGGAGATTGTGTAGACGTCGAATGTGTTATCCTCGAAGGGCAGCGCCATCGCGTCGCCCACCACCCAGTTCAGGCTGTCGGCCATCTGATCGGCTTCGGCGCGCTGACGGCCTTCGACCAGCATCGGCTCAGTCAGATCCAGAACGGTGGCGTGGCCGTGACCCGCGCGTTTGAGGAAGCGGAAGGATATGTCGCCGGTGCCGCCCGCGACGTCCAGCAGGCGCTGTCCGGGGCGGGGGGCTAGCCAGTCCATCATCGCGTCTTTCCAAACCCGGTGGATGCCCATCGACATGACATCGTTCATCACGTCGTATTTCGAGGCGACCGAGTTGAACACGCC
Source organism: Ruegeria sp. C2 (assembly GCF_056537765.1). Lineage (NCBI taxonomy): Bacteria > Pseudomonadati > Pseudomonadota > Alphaproteobacteria > Rhodobacterales > Roseobacteraceae > Ruegeria > Ruegeria sp. C2. Next base: position 131,963 of record NZ_JBQFRZ010000002.1, read on the forward strand.
CTGCACACGCCCGGCCTTTTCAGCCTCGCGGACGGTTTCAAACCCGAAATGAGTGGTCTTGTCGCTGTTGTCGGACATTTGCCTTGCCGTTTGTCGAATTTCGCCTCTGTTATAGGGCTCTGGAACCGGGGCACAATGCGGCCCTTTGATTTAGGAGCACCAAATGCCCGAATTGCCCGAGGTCGAGACAGTAAGACGCGGCCTGAGCCCCGCGATGGAGGGCGTGGTGATCGATAGGGCGGATGTGAATCGCCCCGATCTGCGCTGGCCCTTCCCGGATCGGATGGCCGAGCGTCTGACGGGCCAGCGGGTGGAGCGGCTGTGGCGGCGGTCGAAATACATTCTTGCCGATCTCAGCAGCGGTGAGACGTTGCTGATCCATCTGGGCATGTCTGGGCGGATGACGGTGTCGGGTGACCCGCTGGGACAGTATGCACATGAACATCCGATGACGCAGAAACATGATCATGTGGTGATTCACATGGCCAATGGTGCGCGCATAACCTTCAACGATCCGCGCCGGTTCGGGGCGATGGATCTGCTGCCTACGGCAACGGCAGAACAGCACAAGCTGCTGTCGGTTCTGGGGCCCGAACCTTTGGGCAATGATTTTCACGAACAACACCTGATCGACGCCTTTCGAGGCAAGAACACGCCGACCAAATCGGCGCTTCTGGATCAGGGAATCGTTGCCGGACTGGGCAATATCTACGTCTGCGAGGCGCTTTATCGCGGCGGTGTGTCGCCACGTTGCAAAGCAGGTCAGATTTCTGTGCCGCGCGTTGCCGCGCTGGTTCCGATCATTCGGCAGGTGCTGCAGGAGGCCATCGAAGCGGGCGGCTCGTCCTTGCGCGATTTCCGGCAAGCCGATGGAGAGCTTGGATATTTTCAGCACAGCTTTGACGTCTACGGTCGCGAAGGTGAGCCCTGCCGCACCGAAGGATGTGGCGCGTCGATCAAGAGAATCACTCAGTCCGGTCGCTCATCCTTCTATTGTGCGCAATGCCAAAGATAACTTGATCCAGCGAAATCGCGTGGTAAGGAATCGTACCTGAACGGAACAACCGGAAGCTTTAACCTCATGGCTTTTGAGACGATCATCGTCGAAATCGAAGACCACGTCGCCCTTATCAAACTCGACCGACCCGACGCGATGAATGCGTTGAACACCCAACTGGTGGGTGAACTTTGCGAGGCTCTTGAAGATGCCGATCGCAATGACAAGGTGCGGTGCATCGTACTCACTGGATCGGAAAAGGCCTTTGCCGCAGGCGCGGACATCAAGGAAATGTCCGAGATGAGCTTTGTCGACGTGTTCAACGCAGATCTCTTTGCATCTGCCAATGACCGTATCTCGGCAATCCGTAAGCCGATCATTGCGGCTGTGGCGGGATATGCGCTGGGCGGTGGCTGTGAAGTGGCCATGATGTGCGATTTCATCATCGCAGCGGATACGGCCAAGTTCGGCCAGCCAGAGATCAATCTGGGTGTGATCGCCGGTATTGGTGGCACGCAGCGACTGACGCGCTTTGTTGGCAAATCGAAAGCGATGGACATGAACCTGACCGGCCGCTTCATGGACGCCGAAGAGGCAGAACGCGCAGGTCTTGTCAGCCGCGTCGTCCCCGCGAAGAAGCTTATTGAAGAGGCTATGGGTGCCGCGCAGAAGATTGCCGAGAAATCCTTGCTGACGGCAGCGGCAGCCAAAGAGGCTGTGAACCGCAGTTATGAACTACCGCTCAGCGAAGGGCTGTTGTTTGAGCGCCGGGTGTTTCACTCGATGTTTGCGACGGAAGATCAAAAAGAGGGCATGGCTGCATTTCTGGAAAAACGCGCGGCGCAGTTCCGCGATAAATAGCAAGCAGCAAGACACGACGAGCCAGGCGGGCATGGCCCGCCTTTTTTCATACCCGATATGCTCGGCGCGAGAATTGGCTTGGCAAACCCTGCAAACTTGGATAGAGACCGCCGTCATACATGCGCGTGCGGCCCGCTTGGCCCGACTCACACTCGTGATTTCTGATCCGGTGCGGATAATTCCGTGGCGCGCAACCCTAGATAACCGTACCGAACAAAAGGTCAGAGACACATGGCAAACTCGCCCCAGGCTAAGAAGCGCGCACGTCAGAACGAAAAGCGTTTCGCTGTTAACAAAGCACGTCGTTCGCGCATCCGCACCTATCTGCGCAAAGTTGAAGAAGCCATCGCATCGGGCGACAAAGACGCGGCCACCGCAGCCCTGCGTGCCGCTCAGCCCGAGCTGATGCGTGGCGTCACCAAAGGCGTCTTCCACAAGAACACCGCGTCCCGCAAAATGTCGCGCCTGTCGGCGCGCGTCAAAGCGCTGGGCTGATTCTTTGAGAAAACGCGTCAAGCGTTGATCTGTAAAAAAGGCGCCGCATATCGCGGCGCCTTTTTCATTGTTGCCGGAAAGCCGCGCCTTCACGAAGTCGAGAGATTCTTTCTGTCTCAGACCCGAGTCAATATCAGAGTTTCATTGCTCGCGCCCGTGGCCTCTTGCTACCACTGTATCAGCGATTCACTCGCTTGGGGGGACAGGCTGTTCCAATGATCTGACCGACGGGCATCGGAAGGATTTCGGAACGAATGTTCGAAAACCGGCTTCGGCCGGGTGGACGATCTGCTCTGGGTGTCGGGTTTCCGATTATCCTAGCCCTGTCGAAAATTGGAATGTCATGCGCATCCCGGGTACCGGGTGTGCCCCCGTTTCTGGGGCAGTTCGCATTGGGGTGTGCTGATATTCGACTTTACCCGCCAAACCATCCGGTTTGGTGCAGGTATCCTTGTGTGTGAGCGCCATAAGGCCCGGGAAGCGGGACACATTAATAAGGCCGGAAGGTCAATAAATATGGGATGCGTGAGGCGCCGAATGACACAAGAGAAATGGGGACAACTGCGAAACAAGTTGATGAAGGCTGTTGGTAAGAACAACTTCACCACCTGGATCGAACCTCTGAAATTTGAAGAGCTGCAGGACGGTGTAGCGGTTTTTTCAGCGCCGACCAATTTCATGGGTAACTATGTCAGCCAGAATTTCGCCGACCTCATTTTGTACGAACTGAACATCGCGGGCGAGACCGTGCAGCGTTTGGCCTTTCGCACTGCCGCAAATTCTTCGGCGCGCCCGGCACAGACCGAGACCGCTCAACCCGTGAGCGCACCACAACCGGTGATGGTTGACACGACCAACGATGCGCTTGAAGCGCTGCAGGCGGCCCCGCTGGATGCGCGTTTCACTTTTGACAGCTTCGTAGTGGGCAAGCCCAACGAACTGGCCCATGCCGCCGCACGCCGCGTGTCCGAAGGCGGTCCGGTCACCTTCAATCCTCTGGTGCTCTATGGTGGTGTCGGTCTGGGTAAGACACACCTGATGCATGCGATTGCGTGGGAGCTGAAGACCAAACATCCCGAACTGAACGTGCTTTACCTGTCGGCGGAACAGTTCATGTACCGCTTTGTGCAGGCCTTGCGCGAACGCCGGATGATGGATTTCAAACACCTTTTCCGCTCGGTCGATGTTCTGATGGTCGACGATGTGCAGTTCATCGCGGGCAAAGATTCCACGCAGGAAGAGTTCTTTCACACGTTCAACGCGCTGGTGGATCAGAACAAGCAGATCATCATTTCGGCGGATCGCGCACCGGGTGAGATTAAGGACCTTGAGGAGCGCGTGAAATCGCGCCTGCAATGCGGTTTGGTCGTCGATCTGCATCCCACAGATTACGAACTGCGCCTGGGCATCCTGCAGAACAAGGTTCAGCAATACAGCAGCACCTATCCTGATCTGACGATTGCCGATGGCGTGCTGGAATTCCTCGCGCATCGTATCTCGACCAATGTTCGCGTGCTGGAAGGCGCGCTGACTCGTCTGTTTGCCTTTGCTTCGCTGGTCGGTCGCGAGATCGATATGGAGCTGACGCAGGACTGTCTGGCCGATGTACTGCGTGCCTCCGAGCGTAAGATCACCGTTGAAGAGATCCAGCGTAAGGTTTCGGAATACTACAACATCCGCCTCAGCGATATTATCGGCCCCAAGCGCCTGCGGTCCTACGCCCGCCCGCGTCAGGTCGCGATGTATCTGTGTAAGCAGCTGACCAGCCGGTCCTTGCCTGAGATTGGCCGCCGTTTTGGCGGGCGCGATCACACCACGGTCATGCATGGCGTCAAGCGCATCGAAGAGCTTAAGATAACCGATGGGCAGATTGCCGAAGATGTCGAAATGCTGCGCCGGGCGCTTGAGGCCTAAGCCCACCCATTAGTCAACAAAACGCCCCGGATCCTCCGCCCGGGGCGTTTTCTTGTGCGCCATAATCCACGGTCGGCCCTGAACTGACGCCTTGCGGGCACGCGCCCCTTGACGCTTTGGGCATTACGACCCAGAAATCCATAAAAAATCCTTGTGCCTCAGGGCTGAGACGCTAACGTGCCAGTCCCGCCCATGGTGGCACGCAAGTCAGAGGAACTGAGGGTATGAAGATCAGCATCGAACGCGGCACCCTTCTCAAGGCCGTTTCACAGGCCCAATCCGTAGTGGAACGTCGCAATACGATCCCGATCCTGGCCAATGTGCTGATTGAGGCGGAAGGTGATCAGGTTCAGTTCCGCGCTACTGATCTGGATATCGAAGTGGTCGATAAGGCCCCGGCGCAGGTCGAGAAAGCGGGCGCGACGACCGTGGCCGCGACAACGCTGCACGAAATTGTCCGCAAGCTGCCTGATGGTGCGTTGGTCACCCTGACCGCCGACAGCGCGGCAGGGCGCCTGACGGTTGAGGCTGGCCGGTCGAATTTCTCTCTGGCGACCCTGCCGAAAGAAGATTTTCCGGTCATGGCATCCTCGGAATATGCGTCGAACTTTACCGCTTCGGCGGCGCTGCTTCGGCGGTTGTTCGACAAGTCGAAATTCGCCATCTCGACGGAAGAGACGCGTTACTATCTGAATGGCGTTTATATGCATGTCGCCGATGGTTCCGAGGGTGGCAAGGTGTTGCGCTGTGTGGCCACCGATGGCCACCGTCTGGCGCGGATCGACGCGGATTTACCGGATGGCGCGGCGGATATGCCCGGCGTGATCGTGCCGCGCAAAACAGTTGGTGAGCTTCGCAAGTTGCTGGAAGATGACGAGATGGACATCGCCGTCTCGGTCAGCGAAACCAAGGTACGGTTTGCGACGCCGGATATCACCCTGACCTCGAAAGTGATTGACGGCACTTTCCCCGACTACACACGCGTTATTCCGCAGGGCAACACCCGTAAGCTAGAAGTGGACGCCGCCGAATTTGCGCAGGCCGTGGATCGGGTGGCGACGGTTTCCTCGGAACGCTCGCGTGCGGTAAAACTGCAATTGGACGGTGACAAGCTGGTCCTGTCGGTGAACGCGCCGGACAGCGGCGCGGCTGAGGAAGAACTGGCCGTGGCCTATGGCGATGAACGATTGGAGATCGGGTTCAACGCCAAGTACCTGCTGGAGATCGCGTCTCAGGTCGATCGTGAGAATGCGGTGTTTATGTTCAACTCGGCCGGCGATCCGACCCTGATGCGTGAGGGCAATGACCAAAGCGCGGTTTACGTTGTCATGCCGATGCGTGTCTGATTGCCTCTTCCGGGTGATCTCGAACGATAGGGAGGGGTCATGGGATTGGCCCTGACCGAGCTTACGGTCTCGCATTTTCGGTCGCACAAGCTGGTGCGGTTGTCTCTGGATGGACGGCCGGTGGCGATCCACGGTCCGAACGGGGCCGGGAAGACCAACATTCTGGAAGCGGTGTCTATATTTTCACCCGGGCGCGGGATGCGGCGGGCGAGTGCGGCTGAGATGACGCGGCGGCCCGAGGCGCTGGGATGGAAATTATCCGGGTTATTGCGGGCGCAAGGGCAGCAATACGAGATCGAGACCTGGTCCGAAGGCGGCGCAGCGCGGCAGGTTCGAATTGATGGCAAGGCCGCCAGCCAGATTGATCTGGGCAAGCTGGCGCGAGTAGTCTGGCTGATCCCTTCGATGGACCGGCTGTGGATCGAGGGGGCTGAAGGTCGGCGCCGGTTTCTCGACAGAATTGCGCTGAGTTTCGATCCCTCACACGCCGAAGCTTCCCTGACCTATGAAAAGGCGATGCGAGAGCGAAACCGGCTGTTGAAAGAACAGGTGCGCGATGCCCATTGGTACACGGCTTTGGAAAGTCAGATGGCCGAGACGGGGCATCGGATTCACACCACGCGGTTGACGGCGCTGGAGCATTTGCGCGAGGCACAAGATCAGGCGGAAACGGCCTTTCCTTCTGCCGATCTGGAACTGGTGCAAACCGAAGGGGCGATGCCTGAGACGGCGACAGACTTGCGCGAGGCGCTGAACGAAAGCCGGTTCCGCGATTTAGCTGCTGGCCGGACATTGGTAGGCCCGCATCGATCAGATCTTTATGGGATGTTCGCCGCCAAAGGCGTTCCGGCCAAAGACTGTTCTACCGGCGAGCAAAAGGCGCTGCTGGTGTCATTGATCTTATCGAACGCACGGGCGTTGGCCGGGATGGTGGGTGCACCTCCGATCGTTTTGCTGGACGAGGTGGCTGCACATCTGGATGCTGGGCGACGCGCGGCGCTCTATGATGAGATCTGCGCGTTGGGCGCTCAGGCCTGGATGACGGGCACCGGGCCTGAGCTATTTGCGGAACTGGGGGATCGGGCCCAAACGCTGGTTGTTACCGAAGGCGATGAGGGCTCGGTCGTGGGCTCTTAGGCGGGCTCGCTGACTTTGCGTTCCCACAGGAAGCCGCGCATGACCTGATCGACCGGAGTTTTGGCCATGTGGTTGACGTAGTTTGACATGGTTTTCTGCGCCAGACCCAGAACTACGTCCAGAACTGCACGATGTGAGTAACCAGCGTCGAAGAACGCCTGCAGCTGTTCCTCGGTCGGGTTGCCGCGGGTCTCCATCACTTGCAGGGTGAAAGTGCGTAGCGCTTCAAGCTTGGCCGATGGCAGCGGCGTTTCGTTGCGCAGCGCTTCGGTGATCTCGTCCGAGACCTTCATCATCTTGGCGATGCCAGTATGGGCGGGCACGCAGTAGTGGCATTCGTTTTCCACGTTGATGGTCTGCCAGACAACGGTTTTCTCGTCATTATCGAAATCGGTTTGCAGGAACAGACCGTGCAGAACCTGATAGCCCTCAAGATGCTGGGGGCTTTCCGCCATCACCTTATGCAGACCGGGCAGACGCCCGAAGGCGGCCTGAGACTTCTCCAGCAGCGGTTTGGAGGCTTCAGGGGCGGATTCAAGGTCGTGGGAAGGGAAGTTTGCCATGTCAAAACTCCTGTTTCTGGCGGGACGACTCACATTTAGACTTTATTGAGTGATCACTCAAGTATATATTTGAGCGAACGTTCAAGAATTGGTGACGACAATGCCCCGCAAACCTTCGTATGACCGCGATGCGCTGATTGCGCAGGCCAGAGATTTGTTCTGGCGCCAGGGCTGGGCCGGAACATCACTGAAGGATCTGGAGCGCGAGTTGAATCTGAAGCCGGGCAGTTTCTACGCTGCCTTTGGCTCCAAGGATGCGCTGTACGCATTGACGCTGGAGCGTTACGCGCAAGATGGCGTGGCACGTTTGATGGCGATGGCGCAAGAGATGGGGCCGCTAGGCGCGTTGAAAGCGCAGCCGCATGTGGTGGTTGACGAAAGCGAGATGCCTTCTCGGGCCTGTATGTTGGCGAAGACCTATGCGGAACTGCAGGCCAAGGGGCATGAGCTGGCGGACAAGGCCAGTTACCATATGACCGAGATGAAAGACTGCTTCGCCACCCTCTTTCGAAGAGCACAGGCAGCGAGGGAAATCGGTGCTGAGCACGATCCTGACCGCCTTGCCGCGCGCTATCAATCCGACATTCTGGGCCTGCGTTTATCGGCAGAGCGTAGCGATGTGAATGCAACGGAAATCGCTGACGATATCGCGTCGGATCTGGATCGACTGTGATCAGCTAAAAACAGCGCCCGGCGGCACAAAATGTTGGGGGATGGCGTGACATTCCCCACCAGAAAACGTATAACATACCAAAATAATATAGGTACTAACGGCATGTCCGAAGACGCACAGGCACCCCAGGAATACGGCGCAGATTCCATTAAAGTTCTCAAAGGCTTAGAGGCTGTTCGCAAGCGCCCGGGCATGTATATCGGCGACACGGATGATGGTTCGGGTCTGCACCACATGGTGTATGAGGTTGTCGACAACGGAATTGACGAAGCTCTTGCAGGTCACGCCGACCATGTAACCGTCAAAATTCACGCCGATTCCAGCGTTTCGGTCAGCGATAACGGGCGCGGGATTCCGGTGGATATTCACCCGGAGGAGGGTGTGTCGGCAGCTGAGGTCATCATGACCCAATTGCATGCTGGCGGTAAGTTCGACAGCAATTCCTACAAGGTGTCGGGTGGCCTGCATGGTGTGGGCGTTTCGGTGGTAAACGCTCTGTCCGATTGGCTGGAACTGCGCATCTGGCGTGCCGGAAAAGAGCATGTCGCACGCTTTGAGGGTGGTGAGACAGCGGAACATTTGAAAGTCGTGGAAGAGTGCGGCGATCGCACGGGAACTGAAGTTCGGTTTCTGGCATCGACTAACACATTCTCGAACCTCGAATATTCGTTTGAGACGCTGGAAAAGCGTCTGCGCGAACTGGCCTTCCTGAATTCGGGTGTGCGGATCATTTTGATCGATGAACGCCCGGCGGAACGGCTGGAAACCGAGTTGTTCTATGAAGGCGGCGTCAAGGAATTCGTAAAATACCTTGACCGCTCCAAGACCCCGGCCATGTCAGAGCCGATCTATATCAAGGGTGAGCGCGACGATATCGGTGTTGAGATCGCCATGTGGTGGAATGACAGCTACCACGAGACCGTGCTGCCCTTCACCAACAACATCCCGCAGCGCGATGGCGGCACTCATGTGGCTGGATTCCGGGGCGCGCTGACCCGGACGATCAACAACTATGCACAGTCCAGCGGCATTGCGAAAAAGGAAAAGGTCGGCTTCACCGGTGACGATGCGCGCGAAGGTTTGACCTGCGTGTTGTCTGTGAAAGTGCCTGATCCGAAATTCTCGTCGCAGACCAAAGACAAGCTAGTTTCGTCCGAGGTACGCCCAGCGGTCGAAGGCCTGATGAACGAGAAACTGGCCGAATGGTTCGAGGAAAACCCGAACGAGGCCAAGGGGATTGTCGGTAAGATCATCGAGGCCGCCTTGGCCCGCGAAGCCGCTCGTAAAGCCCGAGAGCTAACCCGCCGCAAGACGGCGATGGACGTGAACTATCTGGCCGGTAAGCTGAAGGATTGCTCCGAGAAAGATCCATCCAAGACCGAAGTCTTCCTGGTCGAGGGTGACTCGGCTGGTGGTTCGGCGCAAACGGGCCGGGACCGGCTGACGCAAGCCGTTCTGCCGCTACGCGGGAAAATCCTGAACGTGGAACGCGCGCGGTTTGATCGGATGTTGTCGTCTCAGGAAATCGGCAACCTCGTGATGGCGCTGGGCACTGGCATTGGCCGCGATGAGTTCAACATCGAAAAACTGCGTTACCACAAGATCGTCATCATGACCGATGCCGACGTGGACGGCGCGCATATCCGAACGCTGCTGCTGACCTTCTTCTACCGGCAAATGCCAGAGTTGATCGAGGGCGGTTATCTCTACATCGCGCAACCGCCGCTATACAAGGTTTCTCGGGGTAAATCAGAGGTTTACCTGAAAGATCAGGCCGCGCTGGACGATTACCTGATCAATCAGGGCGTCGAAGGGGCGGTGCTGAAACTCGGCTCAGGCGAGGAGATCATAGGTCAGGATCTGACGCGCGTGGTCGACGAAGCCCGTCAGTTGAAACGCGTGTTAGATGCCTTCCCAACCCACTATCCGCGCCACATTCTGGAACAAGCTGCCGTGGCAGGGGCCTTTGTGCCAGGGGCGGTCGACGCCGACCTGCAAGGCGTGGCCGACAAGGTGGCGGCCCGTCTCGACCTGATCGCGCTGGAATATGAACGCGGATGGCAGGGTCGGATCACGCAGGATCACGGTATCCGTTTGGCCCGTATCTTGCGCGGTGTCGAAGAGATCCGCACGCTGGATGGCCCCATGCTGCGTTCTGGTGAGGCCCGCAAGACCGGCAGCTTCACGCAAAGCCTGCAAGAGGTCTACAGCACGCCAGCCACCCTGATCCGCCGTGACCGTTCACAGATGATTCACGGCCCGCTGGATCTGTTGCGCGCCATTCTGGAAGAGGGTGAAAAGGGCCTGTCTCTGCAGCGCTACAAAGGTTTGGGCGAGATGAACCCGGATCAGCTGTGGGAAACCACACTGGACCCGGACGCCCGAACTTTGTTGCAGGTGCGGGTAGACGATATGGTTGAGGCAGACGATCTGTTTACCAAGTTGATGGGAGATGTGGTCGAACCACGGCGCGAATTCATTCAGCAAAACGCACTGAGCGTTGAGAACCTCGATTTCTGAGGCTGTGTAGGTTTGCGCATAACACTTCGCGCACCCCATAAGTTTACGTAGTTCGCCCATAGTTTTGCGCTGCGCGTTTGTCTGCATTAGCGACGAATTCAATCAGTTTATGGCTTAGTCGTCGCGGTTATGGCCCTTTGCATTGCTCAATCCCGCAAAGGGCCTCCCTAAGGAACCTTGGATTCTCGCGAAGGTCTGCGATGCGCAGAAAGCGGACTTTGCAAAGTCCGACAACATCTAGTCTCCAATCACTGAGCCACATATGAAAATCATCGGGCCAGAAGCAAAGCCACAAGCGCAACTACACCCGATGTAGTTTCGCTTGCCAGGTTGCATGAATGGTCATAGCGCATGGATGTCGAACGGATCGGAGAAACCTTTGATCATGGTTCCATCAAATGTTTCCAACACGTTGGCCTCTTCCAGCAGGTCGAAAGTTTCTTGATCGATCAATATCCGGCTTCCGGTTTTCTGTGTTTCTGCCTCAAGTCGAGCAGCAAGGTTTACGGTCGATCCTATGCAAGTATACGTCGCTCGATTGTCCGTACCGGCATAGCCAGCGACGACTTCACCCGTCGCTATTCCGATGCCGATTTTAAGGTCGCTTTTCCCTTCGGTGCGCCGTTCGAGATTTAACATCCCGATCATGTTGTGCATTTCATGCCCGGCCGCCACTGCACTTTGCGCAGAATTGGGCAGTGGTTGCGGAACTCCAAAAAGAGCCATCAAACCGTCACCCAGCATCAGGCTGACAATTCCGCCATTGCTGGTAACTGCCTCGAACATCAACGTGTAGAACGTGTTGAGCAGGTCAATTGTTTCTTCAGGGGCGAGATTCTCCGATAAGGTCGTGAAGCCGCGAATGTCACAGAAGAGGACCGAAGCATTGGCACGCTTGCCGCCTATCGCAAAGCCTGACTCTTGCAGGTCTTGTGCAACCTCCGTTGTTGCAAAGCGCTCTAGCAGACGCTTCTGTTCGTCCCTGAGTCTTTTCTTTTCTAGGCCGCTGGAGACGCGCGCACCGAGAAGTGTCTTATTGACCGGTTTTGGCAGGTAGTCTTCGGCACCCAATTCGATACAGCGTACGACATTGTCGAGCCCCTCAACAGATGACGTCACGATTACCGGCAGATCACGCAGGTCGGTGTCTGATTTGACAGCCTCTAGAACCTGAAAGCCGTCCATTTCGGGCATTTCGATATCCAGCAGAAGCAAGTCAAATGGCTGGCTAGACAACATCTCCATTGCCACCCGGCCGTTTTCCGCAACCGATGCTTGGTGACCCAAAAGCTCTACGCTGCGCGACAAAAGTAAGCGGTTCACCTTGTTGTCATCGACGATGAGCAAATGGCCGGGGGCGTCAGACATCAATCAGGCTCCTTAAAGCAGCTGCAGCAATGGTGAGATCGGTTTCCAGCGCTGTTGCATCTGTAAGGTCTCCGGCTTCAGGCAGTTCTCCGAGCTCGATTATCCTGGCCCGTTCAGCGAGAGAGATCGCCCCAAAGGTATTGGCATTCGACTTGATGGAGTGCGCAGCACGGCGGTATCGGTCGGCATCAGCCGCGCCCGCAGCCGCTTTCAATTCGTCAATCATGCCAGGCGCTTCGTCGAGAAAGGTGTTCACAAGCTCGGCTGCAAATTCTTCGCCTGTGGTGTCTTTAAGCTCTGCTAAGATTTCATGATCAATTGGGCTGTCTGTCATGGATCACCTTCTTATTCTGGGGGAATTTAACAGGGATTCAATTAGGACCGGTACGCGGATCGGTTTGGTGATGTAGTCGTCCATCCCCGCTTTCAGGCACATCTCACGGTCACCCTGCATTGCGTTCGCGGTCATCGCAACTATGCGAGGGCGGCTACCATCCGGATGCGCTTTGTTGATACGACGAGATGCTTCAAGCCCGTCCATCTCGGGCATTTGCACATCCATGAAAACGACATCGTATGTTTGCCGGTTGACGCTTTCGACCGCTTCAACACCATTGCTGGCCAAATCAGCGCGGTAGCCCATCTGTTCCAGCAGACGAAGTGCAAGTTTCTGGTTCACCAAATTATCCTCGGCCAGCAAAATCCGCAGCGGATGTCGCGTTGCCATATTCGGATCTGTTTGCGGTTTGCTCTGAGGTTTGGACGGCTCTACGCGCAGTTTTTCAGTCGCGAACAATGTGACCAGGGTATCGAACAGGTGTGATTGGCGCAAAGGTTTGGCAAGGTTGGCGGCGAAGAGCCCATCCTCAAGGTCTATGTCGCGCGGGCCTAGTGAACTGAAAAGGATAAGTGGCAAGCCCGGTTTCTTGGCGCGAACCCTTTTGGCAAGCTCTTCTCCATCCATGTCGGGCATATGCATGTCGAGAATGGCCAAATCGAACTCGGTGCCTTCTTCAAGTATGCTCAGCGCCTCTGAAGGAGATTCACACGTCGTGGTCTGTGTGCCCCATTTTTCGGTTTGAAGCGAAAGGATCTTACGATTGGTGGCATTGTCGTCCACCATCAAAATTCGCTTGCCCTCAAGTTCAGGCTGTACACCAACAAGATTGCGAGAAGTCGACTTAGCTGGCTTTGCAGGTTTGACCTGGATCTTGAAAACAAAGGTGGACCCGCTCCCCTCGCCATCACTTTCAGCCCACATAGTCCCGCCCATAAGTTCTGCTAGGCGTTTCGAGATCGCAAGACCCAGACCAGTGCCGCCATATTTTCTGGTCGTTGAACTATCCGCCTGACTGAAAGACTGAAATAATCGGCTCATGCCCTTTTGGGATAGGCCGATTCCAGTGTCTCGGACTTTGAACGTTAGTTCGAGCGATCCCTGTACCTTGGCGGATTGTTCAACAGACAGAACCACTTCGCCGCTTTCGGTGAACTTCACTGCGTTAGAAAGCAGGTTCAGCAGAATTTGCCGCAATCTGGTCAGATCTGCGCTAATCGCCAGCGGTAGCGCGTCATCGAACTCATAGGCTAAATCCAGCTGTTTCTCGGCGGCTCTGCCGCTGACTAAGTCGAGAGCGCTTTCTATGCATTCGCGCAGGTCGAACGGATGGTTTTCGATATCCATCTGCCCGGCTTCAATTTTCGAGAAGTCGAGGATCTCGTTGATGATACCCAACAACGCGTCACCACTATCGCGGATGGTGTTTGCATAGTCGCTTTGCTCTGCATCCAACTCTGTGTCCATCAACAGGCCGCTCATCCCGATTACGGCATTCATGGGGGTTCGAATTTCGTGGGACATCGTGGCCAGGAATGCGCTTTTTGCTTCGTTGGCAGTTTCAGCAGCCTCGCGCGCTTCTTCAGCTTCGCGGAAAAGGCGCACGTTCTCGATGGCAATAACAGATTGATCGGCAAAGGACTCGGCCATTGCAATATCGTCATCCGAAAATGGTGTTTTGGATTTCCTGATGAAATAGAGGCCGCCCAGACATTTGCCTCCGCGCATCAATGGCACGCCAAGGAAAGCTTCAAACCCGCTTTCTTCGTGAAGTTTCTTTGCCAACCGCGGCAGGTCACCCGACGACAAATCATGCACATGCATGGTTTTTCCAGAAAGTAATACAGACGACAGAAAATTGTCGTGCGGATCCAGCGGGTGCCGGGTTCTTCCGAAATCACGTATCAGTCCTTTGGGCGAGGCCAAAGCCACTTGCCACCAAAAACTCTCATCCGACAACGCCGCACCAGCCATGTCGCACGAAACAAGCCGTGTCGCGGAATCTACGATCACCTCAAAAACAGGCGTTGTATCCGTGGGCGATTGGCTGATCACCCGCAATACATCAGCGCTCGCAGTCTGACGTGCCAGGGAAGCCTGAGTTTCATTGAACAGGCGAACATTTTCCAGTGCGATGATGGCCTGATCGGCGAAGGACTCGGCAATGGCGACTTCATCTTCGCTGAAAACTTTGGCAGTTTTTCGGATGAACACCAAGGCACCGAAACATTCCGTCCCGCGCATCAGAGGCACTGTCAGCGAAGACTTGAACCCTTTCCTGCGGATGATCTCTTGATCGCGTGGGGGTAGCTCATCGTACCGCCATTCGGGCAAATGCAAGGTCTTGCCGTTCTTGATTGCCTTGGACGGCAAATTGTCTTTGGGATCAATTGGCAGGCGCTCGGTCCATGTGATTTCTTCGACGCCACCGGGTGTCGCAGCGGCGATTTGCCAAAGTTCAGTCTTGTTCGCCTGAATAGCAATCGACAGGTCGCAATCTATGAGGGTCGTCGCCAGCGCGACAATCTTCTCGAAAACCGGCTTGGTATCCGTTGGGGATTCAGAAATAACTCTTAGAACATCCGCGCTTGCGGTTTGGCGCGCGAGGGCGGTCTGCGTGTCATTGAAAAGCTGCGAGTTCTGAATGGCGATGATCGCCTGTGACGCAAAAGTCTCCATCTGCTTGATTTGCTTTTCGTCAAAAGCTGCGGTGGTTCGGCTCCCCATGCTGATAACGCCGATTGTGTCACCATCGCGGATCAGTGGCACGGAAAGGACGGATCGATAGCCCTCGAGATTGGATTTGAGCAGCGGATCGTAATTGGGGTCAGCTTGCGTATCTTCAACATAGTCGGCCCGTCCATGCAGAAGCGCACGTGCCGTGGCCGATGTTTCCCCGGGCTCAAAAGGATGCGCCTTTAAAAAATCCGCGAATTTGCCCGACAAATTGTGCCCGGCAAAATAATGGTACTTCCCATCTTCGGGTGCCTTAAGCGCCACGAAGGCATCCTGCAGGCGACAAATGCGAGACGAAACGGCCAGCAACGCCTCCAGCACAGGCTCCAATGCATCAGGAGATCGGGAAATAACTTCGAGCACCTCGCTTGTGGCTTTCTGGTACGCTAACGATTCCTCAACTTCCTTGGTTCGGGCTGTCACCTCGTCAAAAAGGTGCGCATTTCCAAGCGCAATTACCGCTTGCGAGGCGAACGTTTCAACCAAAGCTATCTGCTTGTCCGAGAACGCCCCAATATTCGAATGAGCAAGTGAAATCACGCCGAGCGTGACCCCATCCTTTACCAGTGGGACCCCTAAAGCTGAACGAAATCCGGCACCCAGTGCTTCTTCTTTCCAAGCATAATCCGGGTCGTGCTCAAAATCTTCAATGTACACCGTTTTGCCTGTCAGCGCGGCGCGTCCCGTGGTCGTACCCTTGTCTGGAACAAGCACCTGACGGGTTATGACGTCGAAATGAGCTGCGGCGGAATTGTGGGTCGCAGCAATGTCATAAATTCCAGTGTCTTCATTCAGAAGTGCGACGTAAGACGCTTCGGGTTTGCAGATGCGAACCGCCACCTGCAAAATAGCTTTGAGAACTGGATCGAGTTCATTTGGCGAGCGCGAGATCACTCCCAGCACTTCAGATGTGGCTGTTTGATAGTCGAGCGCTTCTTCAACTTCTGCGGTGCGTGCCTGCACTTCTTTAAACAAACGGGTGTTGTTGATCGCGATCACAGCCTGGGATGCGAATGTCTCTAACAGGTTGACCTGTTTTTCGCTAAACGCCCCGGGCTTCCGGTGCGCCATGACGATAACACCAACGGTCACGCCTTCGCTGACTAAGGGGACGCCGAGGGTGGTAAGGTAATCACCGATCTCCGCCGCCACCTTCCATGTGTAAGTTGGATCTTTACTCGTATCTTTTATGTAAACAGTCTTGCCATGAAGGGCCGTGCGGCCGATGCACGAGCCTTCCTCTGGGGCAATAGGGTTGTCTGACAAATAGTTGAGAAACGCATCACTCACGTTGTGGGACATGGCCACACGGTACAACCCATCGTCAGCATCCCGCATTGCGAAGAATGCATATTCTGGATCGCAAATGCGTGAGGAAACTTCCAGGATTGCATCTAGCACCCGTGGAAGATCGTTAGGCGAACGAGAGATGACGTCTAAAACCTCTGACGTGGCAGTCTGGTATTCTAGTGACTGCACGACCTCGGCAGTGCGTTCCTCCACTTCCCGGAACAGGTTGGCATTTGTAATGGCGATTATCGCTTGGTCGGCGAAGGTTTCTAACAACTGAATCTGCTTGGTGGAAAATCCCGAAACCTCGGTTGATCCGACCGAAATTACACCCACAACCTCGCCATTTTTGACCAACGGGACCCCGAGCAGGGACCGATATTCCCCGACGCCGCTGTCCTCCATCCAAGTATAAGACGTCTCGGTTTCGACATCTTCGATATAGATGGTGCGTTTCGACAGTATGGCACGCCCGCTTACACCGCTTTCATCAGGCGAAATAGGATGCGCTTTGACATATTCCGCAAAGGTCGTGTCCTGCGTAAGTATCGCAAGAACATAAAAAAGCTGATCGTCGGGGTTCAACATTGCAACATAGGCATCCTGCAATTCGCAGATGCGCGACGCTTCTCTGAGGATAGCATCAAGAACAGGCGCCAGTTCATTTGGTGACGCCGAAATAACCCGCAGCACTTCGGATGTAGAGGTCTGGTATTCCAAAGCCTGCGTAACTTCCGCTGTGCGATCCTGAACTTCGCGAAACTGTCGGACGTTTTCCATTGCGATAACGGCTTGAGCCGCGAAGGTTTGGACCAGTGCCACGTCGTCGTCTGAGAATGGCGCAACTTCACGGCGATAGAGGACAATTACACCGAGACCCAGGTCATCCTTCATCAACGGAACCGCCAGAACCGAGCGGGCCCCTTCAATCTCAACCATCTGAACCCTTTTTGGGTCGCGATCCCTGAGGTAAAGGGGATCGTTCGCGATATCGTCCTGGCGAATGACCTCGCCATCGATCATTGGTTTGATCGCAATTAATTCAGTGCGAGTAAGCGGCTCCTCAAAATTTTTGAGCGCTTCGTCAAAATCGGTTCTCGCACCAATATTGGCCGGGATCGTTGCGATTCCGCGTTCGTGATCAGCCACACATAAGAAGGCAAGCGGCGCTTTGCACAAACGGCTGGAGTTTTCGAGAATGCTTTGGAAGACCGGCCCTTCGTCGTCGCGGCTGCGGCTGATGACTTCGAGGATTTCTCGGGAGGCTTTTTCCCGCTCAAGTCGTTCCTGAACCTCGCGAAACTGGCGTGTGTTCTCGATGGCAATGACGGCGTGTTTGGCGAACTCTTCAATGAATTGTACGTCGGGATCAGAAAACGGGCGGACTTCGCGGCGGCTGACTGCAATCGCACCAATCGCCTGTTCCCCCTGCATCAACGGGACTACAACCCGTGACCTGATGCCCTCGACCTCGACCATTTTAACGGCGGTAGGATCACCCGAACGGTAGAAATCGGTGTCAACAATATCAGCAACGCGTACGACCTTACAATTTCGTATCGCTGCGGCAGCCGTGATGGAACCATCAAGCGGCCACTCCTCTCCTATTTGGACGTCGGTTCTATTGTGACCCCATGCTCCTGCCAGTCGAATATGGGTTCCAGCAATGTTGACCAAAAGAAGTGCAGACTGATCCGCGTCACAGATTTCCGTGGCCTGCTGTAGCACCGCTTCAATGACGCGTGCATCGTTGTCCCGGCTTTTGCTGATGACACTCAGAACCTCCTGCGTCGCCGCTTGGCGTTCCAACTGGGTGTGCAGCTCTTTCATTTGACGGGTATTGTCGATTGCGATCACAGCCTGCGCCGCAAAGCCCTCGACCAAGGAAATCTCGTCGTCGGTAAAGGGTCGCACCTCACGCCGGTAAATCCCAATGACGCCTACCGGATCACCATTCGACGACATCAAAGGAACCGTCAGAAACGAACGGACGCCTTCCTCGTCAACCAATTGCCGACGCCAAGGATCCCCGTTGATATAGTGATCCGTCTGGCGCAAATCGACATTGTGAATGACCCGTGCTTCCCGCACGGATTCGGCGATCTGTAAATTTGAGTCCAGAGACCAGCGATCCACGCCGACCTCGTAAGTCGCCAATCGCTCGCCAAAATGGGCCGCATACTCAAGATGAGTTCCTGCCTCATTTAGCAGGCTCAACGTGGCTACATCTGTTCCGCAAAGCCGTGCGGTGTTTTCCAAGATCGTCTGAAATACCGGTGCTTCATCTTCCCGAGACCGACTGATCGTCTCCAGAACATCACGCGTGGCACCTTCACGAGCCAGACGCACCTGCAACTCGCTAAACTGTCGAACATTTTCAATTGCAATGACCGCTTGCGCGGCGAATGTTTCAACCAGCTGCACCTGATCGTCGGAATAAGGTCGTACCTCATCCCGTGCCAACATCAGGCATCCGATTGCGCTACCACCCACTTTCAATGGAACAAAGAGATTGCTCCTGCACCCATGAGTGTCGACGATGAGCTTAAAGCGCTCATCTCCCGATTTATGAAAATCGGTGTCCCCCATATCGACAACACGTTTTGTCTCGCCACTTAGAATTGTGTCGGTCACAATGGAGTTGCCTGGCTCCATCGTGTATTTGCCGTCGAGCCAGAGTTGTTGAATATCCGGGTGTAGATTAACGCTGGCAACCAGTTGCTGACGAGCATCACCTTCTTGCCCGAGTACCAGACCGGCAAAAAAGGCATCACAGAGATCTTTTGCCAGCGTTACAATCAGGTCGCATACTGGCTGGATGTCTTCCTTGGTCTCGGAGATCGCCTGCATAACCCGCGCGGTGGCTTCAAACCGAGCCTGCTGATCATCCGCGCTGAGCCCCCTGCTTCGCGAGGATGACGACGCTGAATCAGCAGTCTCTCTTGATGCCTTTTTTCCACCCACCTGCGTTCGTGCCCCCCACGCAAACTAATGAAACACACAAGACCGGAGTTTAGTGGGCATACGATAGAAGTCACAGAGTTTCTTTGTGGGTCGTGTTCTATGCGGTTCGGGCGATGCCGGTAGGGTATCTAAGACTTCCAATGGCTGCTTGGCCTGCTTAGAGTTCGTTCGCCAAATCGGGGCGGATGTCTGCTTTGCGCGATGCAAACGCAGCAACTTACGGCGTTGATGGACGGCAGCTCTGGGCCGCCCCTCTCGGACGGCCCACCAACCTAGATTTCAATAGCTTCGGCGATCGCTAGGGCATCCTCAAGTTCCACACCTAGATATCGGACGGTGCTGTCCATCTTGGTGTGGCCAAGGAGAAGCTGAACAGCTCGAAGGTTTCCGGTCTTCTTGTAGATCTGAGTAACCTTGGTTCTCCTCATTGAATGGGTGCCGTAGGCGCTTGCCTCTAGACCGATCGACGTGACCCAATCGCGGACAATCCGTGCGTATTGGCGTGTCGAGATGTGTAAGCGTTCATGAAATCGGCCCGGCCACAGGTACTCGGAACCGACCATCAGTTCGTCTTCCATCCACTTCTCAACAAAGGCTCGTGTGCCTTCGGATATCTCAAAGCGCACAGGTTTTTGAGTCTTGCTCTGAAGGACCGAAGCCCGTTCCTTGATTTGACCGGATGCCATGACATCAACGACCTTCATCTTCACCAGGTCGCAGCCGCGCAACTTACTGTCGATCGCCATGTTGAACAGCGCTAGGTCTCGATGGTTCTGAGCCAATTCAAGTCGCACTCGGATTGCCCAGACGCGCTTTGGTTTTAATGGTCGCTTCTGGCCGACGATCCGCCCCTTGTTCCAAGCGGGGCGAAGAGCACGAATGGCAGGTAGATTTGGTGTTTCCATGACTGATCCTCCGATCCGCCATGCCCTCCCAAAGCGACAACCCGACGTTGACCGGAACATTTTATCATAGCTTGCTGCGCTGCCTCCGAGGTCCGCTAATGGGATGTACCGGCTGCTTCACCCAGCAGGTTAGGCTTTGCCTATTTCTGCGAACTGGAGAAGTAGCATGGCGAAGAAAGACTTTGATGAGTTAATGTCGATAGGCATCGATATTGGCAAAGACACTTTCCACATTGTGGGTTTCGATCCGACGGGACAGCGGGTTCTGCGTAAGCAGATCAAGCGCCTCGCATTAGTCGCAACATTCGAGAAGTTGCCGCGCTGTATTGTAGGCATGGAAGCGTGCTTGAGCGCGCACTTTGTCAGCCGGACACTGCGCGAGATGGGCTTTGAGCCCCGGATCATCCCGGCAATCTACGTGAAGCCATTCAATAAAGGCCAGAAGAACGACTACAACGATGCTGAAGCAATTGCAGAGGCCGCGCTTCGGCCGAACCTGCAAACTGTCTCCGAGAAGAGCCAGGATCAGCTCGATCTTCAAGCGCTGCACCGGGTCAGATCGCGTTTGGTGTCTCGCCGGACGGCGACCATCAATCAGATCCGCGCATTCCTGATTGAGCAAGGCATCACGGTCCGGAAAGGCCTGCGTGCCCTGAAGAACTCGTTCGAAGTGATCCTTGAAGAACGCAAAGACGAGATATCGCCGCGGATGCGGTCAATTCTGATCGGCCTTTACGGTGACTGGATGTGGATGGACGACAGGATCGACAAGGTGTCTGCCGAGATCGAGGAGATCAGCCGAACCGAAGAGAACTGCGTCAACGTGATGACTGTTCCTGGTATCGGCCCGATGATCTCGACCGCGATGGTTGCGGCGATCGGTGAAGGTGAGGCGTTCGATCGCGGTCGTGACTTTGCGGCCTGGGTCGGTTTGGTGCCTCGACAATACAGCACCGGCGGTCGAACCGTGTTGGGACGCATCTCCAAACGGGGAAGCAGGTACCTGAGGATGCTGTTCGTTCAGGCGGCAAAGATTATCATGATGCGACCGCATCGTTGGCCCGATTTCAGCTTTGGCGATTGGCTGGCGCGTGCTTCTGAGCGCATGCATCGCAACAAAGCTGCTGTCGCCCTTGCCAATAAGCTCGCCCGCATGGCGTGGAGCATTCTGAGACATAAAACGGCGTTCGATGCGCCAAGAGACGAGGTTGCCATCGGCGTCTGAGCCGAAGCAACCCAAAGGAGTTCGCGACAGATAGAAAGCATGGAACGGAAAAACTACGCACCCAGAATCTGAGGGCTCACTAGGTCATGACCGACCTGTCCGCTAATGAGATCACGGCGCGTGCGTAACCCCAACAAGGCCACGACCCGCGTGTCGATCAACAGGCCGGATACATATGAGCGACTTCCGAGGAACATGCGAAGAAATCATTTGCGAACAGCAGCCGGTACATACATATGAGCCCATAGTGACCGATGCTGCGCGATCAACCGACGGCGGCTATGCGCAGAAAGCTGACTTTGCAAAGTTGCCGTTCAACGTTTCGCTTGCCCGACCTGACCGTCCCAGATGGTCGGAGGCTCTTCTTGGAAGTGCGGCACTTTAGATTGTTGTCCTAATTGAGGCAAATTTAGGTACAGAGCATTTTTGGGCTACGTCAGCCAACGTAAACGCCAGGGAATATGGGCAATACGAAATCCAATTATCCAGATGACAATTGACGAACTATTGGTCGACTAATCTCATTGTCCGAGCAAAACCTACCATGCGAGCTTCAGCGCTGCTTCCGTTTGACCGAAATAATGCAGCCAGAGTGTTTTGGATGTCGTGCCGGTACATCTCGTGCCATAGCGTCCACGTTTCCGAGGTGCCGCAACGCTCCGTTGTTCAGCAAAACGCCTCGCCCAGCATCATACCGGCGCTGTCCGAAACCGCTGGCAACACATTCCCAGTTTTCCTTGGCCGCCGCGTTGCGGAATCTCGGTAGGTCGTGCGGGTCATGCCGTCCAGGTATTGCTGCGACGTGATCGTGTTTCTTTGAATTGCTTTGGTGATTTAGATGGTGGGTCACTTGTGTTGTGCCAGGTTGCTGGACAGTACCGGTTGTCGGCCTCGGCTTGGGGCGCATGATTGTCACGACGCCTTGAGGTTTCGGATGTCCTGGGACGGCCACATGAGTTGCCGTCGGTTTTGGTGTCAACTGTGGAACCTGGCCAGGAACCGCAATGGGAACAGCTGTGGGAACTTGGTATGGCGTAGGAGTTTGGGGAGGAGTGACCACCGGGGTCTGGCCCGCATTAGGTTGCGGTACCTGCTGTTGAACTGGATTTGGCACAGCAATTTGCGGAGTAGTGGCAACAGGCGTTTGTCCCGTGGAAGGCGTAGGCACCTGTTGCGGTAGCGTCGAAGGCACAGGAGTTTGCTGAGGAGTGACGACTGGGGTCTGACCCGCTATGGGTTGCGGTACCTGCTGTTGCACCGGATTTGGCACAGCAATTTGCGGTGGTGTGGCAATTGGAACCTGAACGGGCGTTGCGATAGGAACGCGACCGGGGATTGCGTTCGGGACCGCGCCCGGCGCAAGGACGGGCACAGCAACGGACGTGGGTGTTTGCGGCGTTCCTTTAGGCGGCAACTGATTTGCCACCGGCTGCGTTGGGCCGGTAGTTTGATTGCCTACCCCTTGCCCACCGGCCTGCCCGCATCCTTGGCTCGACTGGTGCGGATTCCCCACGCCACGGCACCACCCGAAATGATTTCCGCCGGCAACGACTTGCGTAGCGGCCAGTTCTGCAATCAGACAAGTTGCGGTAAGTACAGCAATGCGGTTCAGTTTCATAACATCCTCACCAACTTGTTGTCAGAGCAAGATACGCGCCAGGATCGCCAGAGTCAGTCAACGGACCGTCTCTCAAAGGGACACCGACATATCCGGACAGGAATAAGTTTCGCTTAAACTCAATGTCCAAACCCAGACCAGTCGAGGCCAGTGTAGCATTGTCAACTTCAAAACTCGCAGGGTCATTGTTCGAGATGTAACCCACGTCGAAAAAGGCAAAGGGTGTCAAGCGATGGATGCTCTGGGAACTGGGGAAGTAGGAATGAGACACTTCGAAAATCGCGGAAATCCCGGAATCACCATCCACTTCGTCAAAACGATATCCGCGCAAAGCGTAGCGATCACCAAGGAAGTACTCTTCGACAGAGGGCAGCCGGTCTGTTGTGTACTGCCCCCAGATCTCGGTGCGCCAAGCTGTGTTGGGCGACAAGCCCGTTAGTGGGCTTTCGTATCCGATGCCGCCTCGTAGATGCCAGAACGAAGAGTCCCCGTCGTCAAAATTCGCGTCTGTCGTTTCATTGTCATTATCGCCAAAAGATAAGGTTAGCCCCGCTTCCAGAGCTTGTCCCTTTGGATAGTTTTGCCCGTAAAGATAAGTAAGGCCAACGACACTCGCGTCACTGGATAATGGAACGCCGCCACTGACTGAGTCCGCTTTTGAAAGGCGATAATCCAGCAGAAAGTATCCATATCGGGCTACATCTCGGATTACGGGGTAACCCATCGCGACGGTGAAGTTTTCGCCGTCAATATCTGTTCTCGCAAAGTCCCCCGAGAGGTCACGTTTTGCGTTTATGTTCCCGTAGAAGATCTCACCGTACAGACCATTGCTGTTCAGCGGCGTGCGATAGGTAAGAGCGCCCCATAAAGAGTGTTCATCGTCTTTGTCCCAATTGTAATTGCCTGATCCCTCAAATCGCAGCAAATCCCCGACGGTCAGCGTTGAATAAAACTCTTGTACGACATAGAAGCTGAGCGCTTCTCCAAGCTCACGCGGAGGGTTGTCGAGTGTCGCACTACCGGCTTGTTTGCGCAGAGGTTCTCCCAATACCCTCAGCCGAGCACCAGCCTGATCCGGGTAATCAAGTTCGGTCGACACGTCCAAATCGGGTATGTCCTCGGCTAGCATAACCGCCCGCTCAAATCGTTTGAGAGTTATTGGATATGCGGTGGTGAGGGGCTGAAAAATCTTCTCTAGTGTTTTGAACGTGCGAGTATCTACGCCTTCAATTTCGATGGTTTGAATGCGCCCTTCATCAACAACTATGCTCTGCCCATCGGGACCAGGCCAGGCCTCAGCCAAGAAGTAGCCGTCTTCTCGGTAGATCTGAGTGATCGTTGATGCGACCTCCACCGCTGTAATGCGCCCTGATCGATCAAAGGCCAACTGACCGGCAAAAGTTAACAGCTCATCCGCATCATACACCGTTACGCCGCTGACCGAGTGCTGGGATGCGATGTCCCAGGTTTGGGCAATGCTACTTCTTGGAACTGATGCAGTGGCCACAAGAGTGCAAATGATCGCAAAAACAACTGATCTGAATACGCGCATTTTTGACAACCTTAAAGTGACTGAGCATGTTGAAGTCCAATGTTATTATGTGGTTCGCATGTGTGAACCTGACGCTACTCGAATGTATTGATGGGTGATGTTATTAAGAAACACAGTGAACAGAACGCAGATTTACTTATTACGCCGCACATACGACGGCGCTGAATTACACAAACCGGCTTTTCAACAAGTTAGAGTAGAGAACTAGTAGGACAGTCCTCACAATTCCGGTTGCTCAAAAACATAAAGCCGCGATTTCTTGGCATCGTCTGTTAGGACATAGAGAAGCCCTTTGGTCTCATCGAGAGCGATTCCTTCGGGATGTTTAACTTCCTTTTGTTTGCCATCTTCTGTGAACGTCAAACTGATAGACTTTACGGACTTGGACTCTGGATTGTAGACGAAGATTTGACGGCCTTTGTCACTTACAATCCAAAGAGAACGTGAGGACGGGGACCATGCTAGGCCGCTCAAATCCAGTTCATCATCATCTACACGCTCGGAGATAAAACCTGCATCGCGGGCTAAAGGAATGATCTCAACAATTTCGTCTAGCGCTGGTGATACGACCATTAACAACCTTGGTTGTCCTTCAATGCCAATGAAGACCCGCCCCGATTCCGGGTCAACAGCGATACCTTCGGGTCCCTTGTTTAATGGGTTGCCAACGAGTAATTCAGCGGCGGCCGAGTAACCTTTAAGAGATGTGAGAGGTATTGTTGTCAATTGAATGGGTTCGGTTGGGTGAACGACTAGAATTGATCGGTCAGTTTCCTGAAGCACCAAAACAGACCCATCCTTTCGAGGTGCAACACCCTCCAAATCTGATCCTGCCAATGCTGGCAACTTGAAAGAGTTTCCTAATACCCCGTCGACTCTGAGTAGGTGCAGTTTAGGTTCGGCATCACTTACAGACCACAAGAAGCCTTCAGCGTTAGACATTGCCAAACCGGAAGGCTCTGAAAATCCCTCTGATTTGTCTGCCACCTTGAATTTATCGACCAGAACCAAACCAGCACTTTCGGCGTAGGCAAAATTGGTCCAAGGCAAGAAGGCTGCCGCAACCGAGCTGGCCGTAAAAGCGAGTCGTCTAAGTTTGCAGAAACACCGTGAAATTTCAGCTTTTGACGAAAACACTCTGTTTTCTGTCATTGGATTCTCTCGCGCTTGGACCACATCCCTGTATCAGCGTTCGTATCACAGTCCGGATACGATGTCCGAAGAATGCACTGTAATCTCTTTACCTGATCCCGCCTGTTGCGATTGAATTGAATAGGGCACGATGTGCCTTTGGTTAAGCGTAAGCCTTTGGCGTGAGCAGGGAGGAAGACAAGTTGAATACGACCCTCACATTTGTGACCGTGTTGTTGATGCTGCTGTTGCCAGGTGCTGCGGTGTCACAAGTCGACCCTGCGACGATGCTGGCCGGGGCTTCGGGGTCGGAAATCGTTATCGAACGCCGGTGGACGCAGTTTCGTGGCAAACAGGAACTGTATTTCTTTACTCTCGATGTGATCGTCACGATCATTCTGGCTGGCTTGATCGTATATCATCCGGTGAGACGTAAAGCCCGTAGAAGCGTCCGCGACATAGTTATGCCAAGGCTTTTCTTCCTGTATGCGCTTATCGGCATGGCGGTTGGTTTCCTGGTGGTTCAGCACGGGTCAATGATCGGTTTCGTTATCTTTGGTATCGGAGCGTTGCTCAGGTTCCGCTCCAATCTCGATGATCCGGTGGACACTGTCGAAATGATAATCGTGACTGTTCTTGGTCTTGCGGTCGGTTTGGGCTTGCCGCTGATGGCCACACTAGTGGCGGTTGTTTGTTGGTGTTTCATTTGGCTCGGAGGGCGAAACAAGGGTGTGGAAATTTCGCTCAAAGCTTCGGACGAAGAGCACTCATTGAAAGTCACCGGAGCCATTGAAGCCATGGCCACAGAGGCTGGCTGGAAGCTGGTCAGAAAACACCACGTCCCCGGAAAATCTCGGGTTTCATTGCTTTTCATCACCTCGGGTGGACTGACGGAAGCCCGGATCGAAGAGATGATAAATGATCTGGTCCCTGAAAAAGTCGAACTGAAACTCAACCTCTAGTCATTTCACAAGGTCTAAGCGTTTCAACACCGCATTCGGGGATCTGATCTCTTTCGGGAGCGACTTGAAGTTTACCGACCTTTCGAAGTCAGGGCCTCGATATACGGCTATCTCAAACTCTCCGTTCGGCTGGAACGTAACATGAGTGAAGCTGTGAGGTGATCTGGCGCTATCGCCAATAAGCCGCCGCGGACCACCTCCCAAACAAGCTTGAGAGACATAAGCCACACCGTCTTTCCAACCGGGGTAGAAGGCATGATGGTGGCCTGAAAGATGCAGAACAACACCGCTTTCCAGATAGATTTTTTCAAGTGTTGGGTCACCGATGATTTCGCGTTCGCGCTGGATCGCGAACGGCCAAAGTGGGAGGTGACTGAAAGTGACAATCGGGTCTCCGTCTGCACCCAATTCCTGTAACCGGTCCTGCTGGTCACCGGATAGGGGTCCTAGGGTCGTTGCATCCAAAGACGCAAACGTAATGCCCTGCATCTCAAATGCGTAGAAGAACGGGTAGTCATCTGAAACCAAGAAGTCGACGCCTGGTTTTCTCGGCGTCCATTCCTCTGCGTATATTTTCCTTTCACGCTCGAACCCTCGGTAGGCGGAGGCATCATGGTTTCCAGGTGTGACCGCAAATGGAATGCCGGCAGCCTCTAATGGATCTGATACGACCTCGTGAAACGCATTCCACATATCCCTGACCTGTTTGTCGGACAAGTTGGGAATGCGCTGTCCCGCAACCATATCTCCGGTCGAAATAACCAGATCTGGATCAAACTCGATTATGCGCTCAATCGCCTTGTCGACGCGGGCATCGTATCTTACCGAACCATAGCTTCCATTCAGATCCGATATGACGATGACATCCAATGCCGCCGCTTTGCAGGCGAGCAGAGCGGTCCAAATACACACCGCAATAAGAGCAGAACACCTACGGTACATAACAGTCCACAGCCTCTACCTCGGTGCCGTTTCTCAAAAAGAATGCGACAGGATCCAAGTCGAACATCAAATCGCCATTTGAGCAATTGCTCTGGAGAATGGACGTTGCCAGCGCAGTATTTTTGACAACTTGTGCAATCTGACTGTCTGACAAACCAAAGCTTTGCGATAGCCAGTCATAGACTGGGCCTTGGGATTGAAGGTCACTATTCAATGCAACCAAGCGCCGATACGTGCTTGGAGAGAAGTGGCGAATTTTCTCCAGCATTTGAGTAGATTTCGCGAAGTTGGCGTATTCGACACGCCCACCAGCATCGTTGTCGTTTAGATTGCTGCGACGGATCAATAATGCGTCGTCGGGAACGTCTCCATCGTTTGGCTCATGGTGCTTGGCTTTCTTATGCTTCAGCTTTCCGTCTTCGACCCAATACCAATAGGGTGTGAAGTCTATGTTTCCTACGCGGTCCTGCTGGCTAAAGATGAAATCGAGGAGTACAATCTCGGTAAGTTCTTGCATCCAAAATGCCATCTGTTGGTCGCTGACATCGGGACCGAGATCCTTGTTGATCATCCGGTCTCTTCGACCTTCTCCAACGCCCTCTACAATGGCCTCTGGCAAGGGTTTTGAAGAACGCAAAGCCAAGAAAGCAGGAGTTTCCTGAAAATCGCGGTTCTGACCTTTCCCCCAACCAGATTTACGGGTGCCGTTGATTTCCGAGCCGTATCGATGCCCAGGGCTATCAAGCAGCGCACCGTATATTTGCGTTCGATCTGCGGTGAACAGATCGTCGGTTGGCTGGTACGAGTTCGGGTCGGCATCCGCAGCCGCGAAGACCCGCCAGCCTTCGTGGTTCATGCGCCCACCATGAGAGCCGCCAGAAATCGCAAGGCCGGGCTCTGCGACCTCGGAAAAGTGCGCCTGGGCGTCCATGCTACGCCAAACGGCGACTGGAACTTTTACAGTCGTGTCGAAATATCTGGAGAAATGATAGTAAAGCAGCGACGAGGTGGAAAAGGTTCCACTGGTGCCCTTTTGGTTCATGGTGGATTTGAATTTGGCCACCCTGTCCTTGGCCAGATCTTTCGCCGCCTTCCCCTCTTTGCAAGCGTTTCTCTCGAACTCAGTACGGTTCCCTGTGTAGGGTCCTTCCGAAATATCGTACACGGCCATTCCTGGGCTGGTACTCCAGGTTTTTGGGCAAATAGCAATTTCGGAGGCATAGAAATCGATCTCGCAATAGGCCGTTTCTTCCTCAAGATCGCTTTTCTTATACTCGCCCGTTGAAACTTTTTCGATCCGAATACAGCGTTCAGTAACGCCGTTGGGACTATCAAATGTCGTGGCTTCACCGAGGACATCGTCGTTCGCCCACAAGACGGTGGGTGCAATGAAAGCAAGTGACCCCAGAAGAATGAACTTCATTTGGATAGTTCTCCCAATATCATTTGGGGCAAATCGCTGCCTGTTGTTCGGTAGAGATCTTCAAATTGGGGTCGACACTGAAGTTGGAGAACTTTGAGTCAATCCACTGGTCACACCCGCCTGAACATGGGGCCCCGTTTCGGGCCTCATTCCAATATTCCTTGGCCCTTTCTTCTGTCCAACCGCAAAACTGAACGAGCGCCATCGCCGACAATGCACCTGAGGAATGAACGCCCCACATGCAGTGCACCAGAACAGGGCCCTTTCCAGGGTTTTGAATCACTTCGTGTATGGGCGCCATGACAGCACTGGGTCGGGAGGATCTGGCGCTTTGATAGTCGAAAGATCCGTTTCCGCAACTTGTGCGGCCGTATTCGGTGTTCTTGCCGAAGTCTGCGTAAAACCCGGTTGAAAACCCTTCATCGCAAAGGGTCTCGCGTTGAACTTTACTCAGACCCGTTCGATCCTTGTCGCCGCCTTTGAAACCAGAGCGATACAATACTCCGCTTAAGACTGGGCGAAAGAAAGCGACGCCATCAACACCTCCGTCGCCACCCTTTGAAAGCATTTGACTGTTGCTTGGGCCACCGTTTCGACTGGTTACGTCAGAATTCGCCGCGGTTGCCAGAGCACCAATGAATATGAGGGACGTCAAAAACCGCATGCCAGCTCCTTTCTATTTTTCAGCCTGTTATGCTCAAACTCTTCCTACTTGGTAATCTATTGGAGCGGCTCATTCTCAACAGCCGTATCAAGTGCGGGATAGACTTTCCGACCTGAAGCTTTAAATCGGCCACACCAGATTGATGATAAAGACGACCACGAAGTAGGCCAGAAAAACTTTCCAGTTCCATTGGTGTTTGCTTTCTTCGTTGATCACGCCGGACGACTTCAATGCCAGGTTTGTGACAATCAGAGCGACAACGATGACCGCCGCATGTGCCAGATCAAAATGCAAACTTAAGCTCCCTTTTGCAGATGTTTGATTTATGAAAAATGTGTCAGCAGTCACCTGATGGCAGCATAGCTACATCTGAGTACCTTCCCTCAGATGTCGTGATCCGAGCACATGCACCAGTATCCGTGTTAAACCAGTACGAGGTGAGCCCTTCGCTTCGGATGAGTTCAAATCCGAGACTCTGGATGCCCATTTCAGCCTGTCCCGCTCTTGCCCCTTCAAATGACGAAAGATCGCTAGAGCTGCCCACAGTTGGTGCACTTGCATCCACTGATCCGCCACTCTCGTCGCATGCTGCAAGCGCAGTAATACACGTCGTGCCGATCACCAATAGGACCTTGGGATTCATCTGTGTTTCCCTCGCTTTTTTGGACTTGCGTTCCAGGGTTTCTGATTGATCACCTATTCAATTCCGAAAATTACGTTGTAGTCGACGGAAGAGTTGCTGCGATTGATAACTTCCACAACATGATCACCGGATTGCCAAAGCTGTCCTCGATACTCCTTGTCCGCCGACATCAATCCCAACAGTTCAGAACCATCGGGGTTACGAATGACGTAGTCCAAGGAGCCATTTCGCGGAGCAACGCGGACGTAAAGGAACTGTTCGTTCTTTGCACCGAGAAGGTATTGCTGCGACGCTCCGGGCGCGAGTTGGCCGACAAGTTCGGCGCCAGTGGAACCGACATCGAATTTGACACGCTGGCTACCGGTAGAACCGGCGACGCCTGCAATGGCTCCACCGCCATCATCCATCGCCTCGACAACCGACATCTCTCCAATGCTTCCATCCTTGTACGCGATGCAGCGCCAAAGTGTTCCACCTGCATCTCGTAGCATGACGAGCGTACCTGCTTCCGAGAACTCTGAGCTTTCTATCGTACCTGATTGACCGTCTGGTCCTCCAACCTGCCGTAATTGGTCGATACACGCGTCATCGGCTTCTGACATTGCAAAAGCAGCAGTGCCCGCGATTGCGAACATGGGAGTGAGGAGTTTGAGTAAAACGAGTTTCATCAGATGGTTCCCTGTTGGCTTGTCCTTACAGTTTTGTTCCGTACTAAGCGGAACCTCACTTTGCATCCCTCAACTTTGATAGAAACTCATCGCATGCCTGTGCGCTGCCGACGACCTCGTCTGTCGTTTCAATTCCTTGCAGTGATGCCATCTCGGAATTTACGCGATTGAGGATCTGATCCGCTTGCTCGGGGGTGATCAGGTTCTCTGCTTGTGCTCCTTTCAATGTGGTGCAGACACCGGCGGACAAGCCTGTCGCAACGCCGACACCCACTGCGGCCCCGCCACCTAAGGTCATCGCCCCAACCACGCCGAGGACGAGCCCGATCACAATACCCAAGATCACTTTTCCCATGTTTTCCTCCCTTTTGGTGAGAATAAGCGCGGCTTTCACTACCGGCGCAAACCATGTGCCCATCTGCAAATCAAGACCAGCGCTAACAGGTTGAGCACCGGTGCGAGCGCCGCGAACCACGGTTTGGCCGACTCTGAGATCGAGTCCGCTACAAGTATCCAAGGTAGTCCCAACGGCAGAAGGAACACCCCGGACAAAGGGTCTCTTTCCTGTCCCAACCAGCCAAATGTGCCCGTCAAGAATGCAATCAACGCCAACAGGTAAAGGATCGCGAATACAATGATAGTGGTTCTACAAACCAAGTCGAGCCTCAGCAAATCAAGCCAGTGCTACGCAGCCGTTTTCGGCTACGCAGCAGACTGGTCACAATGCGCCTTCGTCGCCCAGGAACTCGATACCAGCTGTCGTGCCATCACTGTAAGCAATGCAATTCCAAGGAGCACGATCCTCGCCAACGCCTACAGTGACCTGTGTCCCCGCCTCGCTAAACGCGGATGAGAGCACCACGACTTGCGAATTGTTCGTTGTGCTGGCTACATCTCGCAAACACGCCTGCTGAGCGGGTGTGAGTTCGGCGGACGCACTGGATGTACTCGTATCGTCGCAGGCCGCAAGCAGTGCGAAACAAGTTGCGCCCGCAATCATCACCATCTTTTTAGACATTTTCTTCTCCCTCTGGTTCCGTTGAAATTGGTGAAATTGGATGGCTTGTTTGAAGTTCTCGCGTCGGAGCAGGCTATGAAACATACTTCGGCCCTGTAACTTCCCTTCCCAACAACTTGTCGCGGGGGGTGGCGGGCGGAGCTATATTACTTTGACAACCGAGACCGCCGACAACGTGTGAAGGCTGAATGACGACAATGGCAGAAGCTCGAGCGAATTCTGGAGGTAGGCCGAGTACACTAAGTATAAGCATCGCGTCCTCCCAACGCTCAATCATTGTGAAGTGCCTTCCGACCGCCAGCACTCACTCCAGCGGCCGGTAGGGCCCGACAAGTCGGGCGACAGCGATCACAACGGAGGTAAAATGAAAGTTGTGTCAAATTCACATGTTTGAATCTAATTTTTAATAAATCAACATTTTTTCCGCGCGTAAACTTCATTACGCTCTCGTACGATAGGCGTCTGCCCACAAACAAAAAGGTAGGTGGGAGCACCCATGAGGGCGAATGTGTTCTTTTGGGTCGGCGAGGCGTTCTGAGGTCGCGCAGAAACCAAGAAAGGATTGAAAATGGGTTTTGTTGAAGCCGTCAAAACGTGTTTCTCGAAATACTTCCAGTTCTCCGGTCGGGCTATGCGCTCAGAATACTGGTGGTTCTTCTTGTTTGTGGTTCTCGTGAGTTCTGCTTTAGCTGTGGTGGATGCGATCATATTCGGGACCAACCCAGAAACAGGGCAAGGATCTCGAGTTCTGTCCTCTGTTTTCCAACTGGCCGTTATCATCCCTATGCTGGCCGCCGGTTGGCGGAGGTTGCATGATACAGGGCGACCTGGCTGGTACTTGCTGCTGCCGATGGCGCTCAGCATTACAACGCTTTTTGTTATGCTGGGTGGCGTGGCGTTCTTCTCGGCATTGGAGCAAGGGGCCGAAAACCCCGATGCATTGCGAGGACCCGCGGCAGTTTTGGGCGTGACCGGTATTGTTGTTGTCTCAATTCTTCAATTGGTTCTGTCCATCCTGATGATCTGGTGGCTGACGCGACCTTCTCAAGAAGGCGCAAACGAATACGGCGCACCTGTTTCCTGACCTGGTTGCGCAGGCAGCGGGTCAGAATCTCTGCTGAATGACAGTTCGATTCTTAATACCAGGGAGAGAGAAAATGAGTTTCAAGCTGATTCCCATTGGAACGCTACTGATGGCTATGGCGACCACAGCATCAGCAGAATGGTCGTTCAGTTCCGGGCCTAATCCCAATGCATTTATTCAGACTGGAAACATGACATTGGAACTTCAGTGTGACCGTATCCGCTTTGCTCCGGCTGGATACGAGGACAGCCAGGACATTGTGGACAAACAAGGGCTTTCCATTCGTTTTTTGAAGAACGGCACCACCGAAGTTGGGGCATTTCAGGTTGGCGCAGAAAACGCTGCCGTGCAGATCGTCGACAACTATCCCGTCGAGGTCAGTTTCAATAGTCAAGAGGACTATGGTTTTGTACAGGACCAGCTTGCAGCCAATGCATCCGTTAATCTGTCCATGATTGATCAAGATGTTAGCTACGGAATCTTTGACTTGAAAGGTTCCAGCGCGGCAATTCAGTCCCTTCGTTCCGCCTGCGATTCAGGTGCTAGCCAGGGGGCCTCCTACGAACCCCCCGAAGGCATCGTCTATTGTGGTGGCGGAGCGGTGGAGCGAGTCATCGAACCTGTAATTTTGGACAATCCGGAAGGAGAGTGGGACGCGCGAGTAACGGTCAACGGCGAGTCGATCAGAGCCATGACAGCCTACAGCTTTTTCGGAAACTCTGAGCCGCCGACCGGATTTGTTGTCGCCCTGCTTGGGGAAGACAGGTCCGAGTTTCTAATTTTTAGCGAAGGTTCGGCAAACTGGCTGGAATACGGGGACTACAGGTATGATCAGTGCAATTGATGCCACCCTCCAACCGGCTTCCCAATTAGTGGGCCTGTTGAAAGGGTTGGTTTCCGGGATTGTGCTGGTTTCGAGCCCAGTATGGACCTCACCAACTGTCGCGGCTGATGTTTCGCAACTTCCAACTGGTTTGCGGGCTAAGGTTGATCTGGCAGAACAAGCCTGCGCAGAGTTCAACGACGGTCAGTTTGACTTAGATTGGGGTGCAGTTGAGAGGGTCGATCTCGACGGAGATCTACAACCCGACTGGGTTCTGAATGAATCTGGATTCGCGTGTTCGAGTGCTGCATCTCTTTATTGCGGAACTGGTGGATGCATGTCGCACTTCTTGATTGAAGAGGAAGTTCACTCCTTGCTCAATCGAGGCTGGACGGTCGTCGAATTCGGGCGTCAACGCATTGTCCTTGCAGATGTCCACGGAACTAATTGTGACGGAATAAACCCGACGCCTTGCGCAACAGCCAGTGTTTGGGATGCGGAAGCAAAGACGTGGCGCTCGTCTGCTGGTGATTGGGAGTAAACTGTAATTGGGCACCGCAGATAAGCCTGAGAGCCTGTATGTTCGGGTTCCTCAGTGGCATGCAAACCTGTTGGCAAACTTCCAAGCTTTTCTTTTATGAAATCAATGTCAGAAACGCAGCGTTATGAGCGTACCCACATCCGGTCTCGGAAATTGCAACGTCTTGTTACGAAGGTCCGCTTTGGGCTGATCTCGGAAATTGCAAAGTCTTGTTACGAATGTCCGGTTTGGGCTGACTACGGTCCTTTGGAGTAAAAATGCGGATGGCTGCAAAGTCCCGCAAACCGGAGCTGCAAAGCCTGTTTTAGAAGGTCCGTTTTGGGCTGCCTGTGGTCATCCACCCTCAACAGGCGAGTGACAGTATTGTCCCGCGTCCTGCGAGTTCGCCAAGCATGCCATGAAAGTCCGCAATGCAACCTAACCTGACGAATGCGAATGCAGCGGTCTCATGGATCGGGAAAGGCTGGTTAGGGCTCTTGATTCCATTTGGAGCACTCCACAGAGAATGGCGGCAGCAAGCCCATAGCCGCCGTTGCCACGAGAATCGGATGCTGCATGTGCATTTGGCAGCTCTGGAGCCCTTTCTGGACCTTCACTTAGAATCTTAGTGCCGGGGGCGCATGCAGCATCCGGAGGTTAAGCCCAATTCGGGATTGGACGGGACAACCACAAGATGATGTAAGACCATTATCTAATACGAAGAACATTCTGGTCAGTTTCGATAAAACCCGGATGGAGTTCCATCGAAACCCTTTGTCCGTTTACGCATTCCGGTCCGGTCAAGCACTTGCCTGATTTCCGAGACACAAAAACTCTCAAACTGAATGATTAGCGACGTTATCCGGCAATCGACCAGTGTCATAATGATATGAAATATATGATATTTTTGCATCAGAAGTGAACAGCTTCAAACGTTAACAGAAGGTTAATTTGATCTTCCTTGGAAACTGTCATGTCTTACTTGCCGGTAGGCGCCAAGCCTTACCTATACAGAATAACAAGCCAAGGGTAACGAGTAGACACATATGTCGAAATTCAACTCGATGAATCGCAAAGCGCGACGGAATTCAACTTCTCTGACGCGGAAAGGTAAAACCAAGACACACAGTGCACTACGAACATCTGACCACAGCCTTTTGTCAGCCAGCGCATTCGGGGTGACAGCCTTACTAAGCCTGCCACAGGGCGCAATTGCTCAAACCGTTGTACCACCATCGAATGGACCATGTATTGTCGAGGGCACCACCGTAACGTGTACCGGTGATGTATCATCAGGTGTCGAGGTTACTGGGGCCACGATCGACACACTTATCATCAACAGTGTTGACACCCCTGGAATAGATACAGGGCCTGGCGTCGACGGAATTAATTTCACGACCACGACCGAAAGTCTGACCATCAACTCGACCAGCGACATCTCAGCCGATCAGTTTGCAATCTTCGCCGATCTGAATGGTGATGGAGATGTAGTCGTCAACAGTTCCGGAAACGTAACCTCTCAACAAACGGACGCGATTGATCTCGAAACGACCAACGGCGACATTAACCTGACATCAACCGGCAATATCACGTCGCTCGAAGGGCATGCGATCGATGTTAATGTCGTGAACGATGGCGATATCAACATCGTCTCAGTTGGTGACATCACAACATTACCTGACGGCAGTGAAGGGATTGAAGCCGATGTCAACGGCGATGGTAACATCACCGTTAGGTCGACGGGGAACATCAATTCTGACAACGACGGCATTGAGCTTGAGATTGATGGCGATGGCGACATCAGAATTGAATCCCGAGGTAACGTTTTCGCAGAAACCGATGATGGCCTCGAGGGGGACGTCAATGGCGACGGTGACATCACGATCATTTCTGTCGGAAACATCAATGCCGACAACAGCGGTATCGAATCCCAGGTGGAAGGTGACGGCAACATTACAATTCGATCCAGCGGGGATGTAACCGGTCGTGACAACGATGGCATTCAGGCGGACATTGAGGGCAACGGGACAATCTCGATCACGACCGATGGAACGATTTTTGGTGATGACTTCGGCATTGTGGCCGAAGTGAATGGCGATGGCTCAATTTACGTCGTCAATAGTGCAGATGTCACTTCCGGCGATCGTGCTGCAATCGCGGTAATCGATCGTGCCGGCGTCGCGCCTGCAACGATTACCAATAGCGGCACACTCACTGGTGGAAACGGTTTCGCCATCGACCTCCAGGGTGTTGGCAATGATGTTGTAAACTTGTTGCCGGGTTCAGCTGTGAATGGCTCAGTGGATTTCGGCAGCGATGACCCAAACGATATCGATACGCTTAACTTTGAGCGTGGTCTGAACGGAGCGGTGAACTTTGCGGATGCCACTGGGGGCGACAACGATTTGGCCTCGGCCCCCGAGATCATCAACTTTGGCGGGGCCGGCGTTGTGATCAATAACGGGTTGACGGCCGTTGCGGTGGATACCACAGGTTTTGCGGCGCAAGGGACTTTTATCAGCGATCTGACAGACGCAATCTTCAACACGATCGACACTGCTGATCCCGTTCCGGTCGCGCCACAAAATCAGGTCAGCCAGGGCTACGGAGCACTCGACCGCTTTGGCGTGGAAAACGGCTCTCAGGCCTGGATATCGGCCCTTGGTGGGTATCGGGAAGTTGTCGCCGACGGGTCGAATGTCGGCTACGATCACCGCTTTTATGGCCTGATTTCTGGCGTTGAGAGCAGTGAGATCATCGACAATGGCAGTGTGGGTTTTCTTGCGGGCTATAGCGACAGCCGCGTTTCGTTGGACGAAAACGCGGGCGAAACTGACATCACTTCCTACTTCGGAGGAGCTTACTGGAAACGCGATTTCAGCGGGTTCAGCCTGAACGCGGCATTTGTTGTTGGCGCAACCGATAATGAGGCGACGCGAAATGTCGGCGACCAGAATGCCGAAGGTGATTTCGATGGCACGTTTTATGCTCCCTCGATCGCAGTTGCCGTGCCAATCAATAACTGGGATAAGCCGGCTTATTTCAGCGCGCGGGCGAACTATGTATTGCTGCAATTGGATGAATACACCGAAACCGGCGTTGACCTTCCTCTGACCGTCGAGGATCGCAACGTCTCATTGTTCAACACGCGTGCGCAGCTAAACTTTCCCCAGACATTCACGCAATCAAACGGCGGTGTGTTCGATCTCAATTGGACATTAGGTATCGACGCAACTTTCGATGCGGGGTCGGATGATGTCGATGCGATTGTGGCAGCGACACCATTCTCGTTTGTGGCTAATGCAGAAGACATGGTCGCAGGATTTTTTGGCCTCGACGTCGGGTATTCCTCGGAAGACGGTCTGCGCACTGTCGGGTTCAACGGCGAGTTCCAACCCACATTTGATGGGGGTTTTGGAGCGGTTGCTGAACTCAGAGCAATCTTTCGCTTCTGATCTTCTCGGTGCGCTTGATACAGCGCGCCGACTTCAAAAAGATCCGTCGGGCATTTGTCGTAAGTGTGTTCTTTTCAGAAGCTCATAAGCCCAAATTGGTTTTGTCGTACACGCCGCAAACTAACGAATAGTTTGAGACGTCTCAGTTCAAATAGGATCAGACCGCCCACTCACAGCGATTGCCCGTTTTGGGGAACTGCATTGTGACATTGTCGACCAAACCACAACTGCAGCAATAAGCCGTTCTGGCGACTGCGCGATGTCCGTTTTATGCGTGAAAGCTGCAGTTCATAGCGCATATTTCTGCAAGAGTAGCGAAGGTCTGCTTTGCGGACAAAACTGCCATTGGATCCTAAACAATCAATGACCGCTATCAGCTTAAATCGATCGTTCAGAAAAGATTATTCTGGTCAAGTTGAAGGATTCCGATGCTACAGTTCTCTTGTCGAATGGCTGTTTGCGTCGCTGCTAAAAAATAGAAACGCACCGAATATGCCCTTGTGGCGACCGACTGTGTTTATTTTGATGTAAATTGAAGGAGCGAACAGATGTCATTTAGACTTTTTGGATCAGTAGTTGTCGCTGCCACTACGATAATCGCGGCTTCTTCGACCGCACAAGAAATTGCCGACACGATCTATACGGGCGGACCAATCCTGACGATCAACGATGAAGAGCCGACCGTAGAGGCTGTAGCTGTCAAGGACGGGCGCATTCTTGCGGTAGGGGACCTGACAGAGGTTATGAGCAAGCAGGGTGATGCCACCGAACTGTTTGACTTGGATGGTCGGGCGATGCTTCCGGGGTTCATAGACAGTCATGGGCACGTCGTATTTGGCGGATTGCAAGCGCTCTCAGCCAATTTGCTGGCCCCGCCTGACGGCAACGTCACGGACATAGCAAGTCTACAAGAGACGTTGCGCGTATGGGTTGAAGAAAACACCGAAGCTGTCGAACGCGCAGGTGTTGTCATCGGGTTTGGCTACGATAACGCTCAACTCGCTGAGCTGCGGCATCCAACCCGCGAGGACCTGGACGCAGTAACAACTGACCTGCCAATTATTATTGTGCATCAATCCGGGCACATCGGGGTCGCCAACTCCAGGGCGCTGGAACTTGTGGGTTTTGACGCGGCCACGCCGGATCCTGCCGGTGGCATCATACAGCGAGACGCAAACGGAGAGCCAAACGGAGTTCTTGAGGAATATGCGTTCTTCGGCGCGCTTGTTCCAATTTTGGGTCAACTTGGCCCGGACGCCCTGTTGGCCTTCGCCGAGGCAGGCGCGGAGCTCTGGGCAAGTTTTGGTTATACGACGGCTCAAGACGGGCGTTCTTCTGGAGAAGTGGTGGAAGCCCTCAAAGCTGTGGCCGCCGAAGGCAAAATCCCGATCGATGTCGTGGCGTTTCCAGACGTGTTGGAGGCACAAGACTACATCGCTGAAAATACTTCATCCGAATACGCAGACGGTATCCGCGTTGGCGGCTGTAAATTGACCATCGACGGGTCACCGCAAGGCTTCACGGCACTTCGGGATCGACCCTATTACGATCCGGTAGGTGACTATCCCGCAGGCTACGCTGGCTATGCCGCCGTAACCATGGAGCAAGTGCAGGAGGCTGTGAACTGGTGCTACGAGCGCGGCTTCCAGATCATCACGCATGCCAATGGCGAAGGTGCTTCGGATATGCTGATCGCGGCGCTGGAGGTTGCTCAAACCAAATACGGCGACCCGGGAAACCGCCCGGTACTGATCCACGGTCAGTTTTTGCGTGAAGATCAGGTGGATGCATATAAACGTCTCGGCGTGTTTCCGTCGCTTTTTCCGATGCACACGTTTTATTGGGGTGATTGGCATCGTGATCACACGGTTGGACCGGTCAACGCAGACAATATTTCGCCCACAGGCTGGCTCGTTGAACGGGACATGATGTTCGGGTCGCACCATGATGCTCCGGTGGCGTTCCCCGACAGTATGCGCATACTCGATGCGACCGTTACACGCCGGACCCGTTCCGGAGACATTCTTGGGCCACACCAGCGCGTTGACGTAATGACAGCCTTGAAGGCTTTGACAATCTGGCCAGCCTGGCAGCATTTTGAGGAAGTTCAAAAAGGCTCAATCGAGGTCGGGAAGCTCGCGGATTTTGTTCTGTTGGCGCAAGACCCCACCGCTATTGATCCTGAAAAGCTGGATCAGAACCGGGTCGTTGCCACCATCAAAGAAGATGAAACGATCTACGTGGAAGGAATACGGGAGGGGCGACTGAACTACGAACCACGCGGTAATGGCAGCGATCCCTATGCGGATTTCCTGCGGTCGTTCGCAATTGCCCAAGAAATGCAGAAATCGCCTAGTGCGTTGAGCCGGATGCGGCCATCGGTTTTGTCCCGAGCACCGCATTCAGGCGCCTGCGTGGTTCGCACTTTAGGAGACATTGTCAATGCATCGCTTGTCGCGCCGACCGAAGGCAACCAATAGCTAACAACGCTTGAGTATGTCATAACAAACAGAACGGGCTGAGGGCTTCCTGCATTGAGTTTGTTAGAAGGGCCACAGGTGTGGCGTTCGCAGCGAACATCTGGTCTAACGCGCCATAGCTCAGATTGGCCAATCGATGCCTAACGACAGGTTTGGACCGACGGCCAAAAATTGACTTGTCTGCTTTCTGCGTATTGCAGCCATTCGGGCATCGCGCAGCATCGGTCAAAGTGGGCTCTATGCGGCCATTCTCTGCGGCTTGCATGATCGACTGGTCGCAGCCCCAAACTAGACATTCAGAGTCGGACTTTGCAAAGTCCGAGACGGAATAGGCGGACTTCTTACCTATTTGAAGATCATGCAAACTTCATTCAACTTGAGAACCGGTGTGGTAGCTTGGTCGAGTGAGTTCATGAGATCAGATCAGTCCAATTGGAGAACGACCATGCGTCATATCGAATTATTTCGGATATTACCAAAGGCGACCATAGCCTTTGTGGCTTCAGTATCGATGGCCTGGGGATGCACTGGCATCATGTTGACAGGGCAGGATGGAAGCATCGTTCGCGCAAGGACCGCCGAATGGGGGCCGTTCGATCTTGAGACAAAGATCAACATTATTCCGCGAGGTTTCACGTATACCGCAGGCGAAATGCCAGATGGGCAAGACGGAGCAAACTGGATCGGCCGATTTGGAATGGTCGGTATCAGCATGTTGGATCATGGGGCTCCCGCAGATGGCATCAACGAAGCTGGGTTGACCGCCGGGCTGTTTTATCTGCCCGGATTTACTGAGTATCAGGAGTACGACCCTGACCTTTCCGACAACACGATTCCCGGCGATTTGCTAGCCAGCTATGTTCTTTCCCAATTTGAGACAGTTGAAGAGGCTGCCGCCGGGTTGGCGAATGTCCGTGTTGTCGGGGTCGTAGATGAGACTCTCGGATTTCCCTTCCCATTTCATATGTTGGTTGCTGACCGGTTCGGCGGAAGGATCGTTGTCGAGTACATTGACGGTGAACTGACGATTTTCGATGCCCCGCTTGGCGTGATCACCAATTCGCCAAACTACGATTGGCACATGACGAACCTAAACAACTACGTAAACCTGTCGGCCCTTGGGCTTCCGGAAGTTGAGGCAAGTGGCGTTACTTTTGCGCCCCTTGGCGCTGGGAGTGGAATGATAGGGCTGCCAGGCGACTTCACACCCCCATCCCGGTTTGTCCGCGCAGTCGCCTTTTCTCAGACGGCGCGGGAGACGCAAGGTGGCTATGACACCGTGCGCGAGGCGTTTCGCATTCTGGATAATTTCAACATTCCGGCCGATGCAGCGGAGGGCGCTCAAGACGATGTGCAGTCGGACGACCTGCTTTACAGCGCAACTCAGATCACGACCGCTGCGGACTCTCTCAACCTCGTCTACTACTATCACACGATGTATGACAGAACGGTGCACATGGTCGATATGAAGCAGATTGACTTCGGAGCTATGGGAGACGAGATGATCGTCTTTGAAACCAGCGGTGATCGCGAATCAACGTTAGTCGATGTGACCCCAACGAATTGACGTGTTACCACGCGGGCCGTGGCGGCATCACCGCTGGCTGCGGCCCAATAAAACTTCGGAATGGAGGGTTTACCGCTCCAGCGAATTAACGGCGCTAGGCTCGAAGCCGCGTTCACCACTGTTCGCACTAGTGACTGGAGGCAGCCCAAACCGGACATTCACCAGCGAACTTTGCAATTTCCGCAACGCGCCAAAACCAGCCCTCGTGATTTGTCGGCCCTGTTGGTTTTTTCGATTAACGAAAGATCTGATTTCGCGTCTTGTAGAGCCCGATACCCATGAGGATGCAGAAGGTCCACGGCATGACAAACATTGGAGCGCCAGTTTCAATGGCAAACTTGGTCACACCATAGAGGTCATGTAAACCAACCCAAACAAGGGCAAAGAGCAAATACCACCACGCCCACTTTTGGCCTCTGCGCAGCGCAAATTTAGAAATTAGGACGACGGCTAAAGCAGCAGAAACAATATTCACGCTCGCCAGATCACCTAATAATA
Source organism: Ruegeria sp. C2 (assembly GCF_056537765.1). Classification (NCBI taxonomy): domain Bacteria; kingdom Pseudomonadati; phylum Pseudomonadota; class Alphaproteobacteria; order Rhodobacterales; family Roseobacteraceae; genus Ruegeria; species Ruegeria sp. C2. The sequence continues at coordinate 174,342 of NZ_JBQFRZ010000002.1, forward strand.
CGACAAGAGGACCAGCCTCAGGGTTGACCGCAGCAAGCTGGCCAAAGCTGAAGTCTAATCTGTGTACTATAAATGACCACATTGAATCCGGGTGAGCAAAGTTCCATTTTGATGTGACATACATGAACAATCCCGCGGCCAGCGGCACCAGCCCTGCAAACATAGCCCATTGCCACCCCTTAACTTCTTCGTTCATTCTGATCCCCTTCATTCCCTTGTTTTGCCAAGCAAGTAACCATTGATTTGCTCCGACCGCCCACGAGTTTGCGGGCAGTCTGGCTGATAACCGACCTGTTCAATCTCGCTTCAGCCCGATATGGCGGCTCGCGAAGATATTCTGTTGGTCGCTTGCATTTTCTTCATGGCAGGAAGAGCAGCGATCACGCGGCATAAGCGAGGCGGTATCTGCATATTGTCTTTTATGCCCGAACTGAAAATAACCCAGATTTGCAGTCTCATCGGGAAAGCGCTCGGAATCCTTGATGATGTAGCTCCGGCCAATGAAATGGCTCTCGGAAACCGAACCGTCCTCGGCCGGTTCCGCGAGAGCCGTGAACTCCTTGACCATCTGAGCGCCTTCCGGCCAAACGCCTGTGGCCATATAGATCGCATAAGTGTGGGGTTCGACATAGGTATCCAGCGCTTCGGCTGTCTCTGCCGGTTTCAGGTCAATGATGTTAACGGCCCCCTTCGGTAGGATAAATGTGCCAACATTGACCCATTGCCTGTAATTGAGGGGGCGGTCGACAGATCCATCCGCGTTGTAGTGAATGGGTAATCTGGCGACGTCTTCAGCAAAGACTGTGCTCGTGCTTAGAATGGCTGCAAGGGTAACCACAGTGAGTTGTTTCATGATTTCATCTCCCGACTAGCCTCCCCTGTTCAGCCGCCAAAAGTGCGAACTGCCGAGGGAAGTGGTTGTTTGATTAGAGCGACGTCACTCCACGCCGAGAATGTATGGGAATTCAGCCGAATAGCGGTTGGCATCGTTGGCGTTGTCGTCAATTGCTACGCCAGCCATCAATTCCAACACGGTATTCATCGCATCGTCACTCAGACTGCGCCCGTTCAGGCTTCCAACAGTATAGCTGGCCTCGGAACCCGGTTTGTAGGTCAGCACATCCGGCATCAGCGTGTCGGCAACCATATTGGCATAGGCCATCTCGTTGCCTTCCTGACCATTCGATACAGATACGGCCCAGAAGATGTTGTTTACGAGCGCTTTGCGACGAACAGCGACATCTTCATCCGGTCTGTGCTGCTCATGATCTTCCTGAACCGTGGGAGTGTCCGCAAAGAACACATAGGGAAACAGGACGTTTGCATGGCGTGAGACCTGCGCCCAATTTTCATTGTAGGGCACAGCGGAGGTGGTGAAGACCTTGATTTCATTGCTGAGCATCTCGTTGGGAATGTCCGCCACGATGAAGCTGGCAGTTGCTCCGACAAACAGGTCTCCGCTCTCCTTGTAGACATCAGGCGCAAATTGGCCACTGGCCTGAGCTGCGTTGAAGGCAGCAACACCGATGCCATTGCCAAAAAATGGATCCTGTCCCCGACCGGTCCAGATGCGGATACCGTTGCCCAACTCGATGGTTTCGCCAACATTGCCACTGCCGAGAGCATCACCGGCTTCGCCAACGTCAGCATTTGGATTATTGATATTGCCGATTGTCACCGTGTCTCCGTCAAAGGAGAACGTGAGGGTCATGCCCGTAGTGAACTCCCCGTCCTGAGAGATGTGCAGATTGTACAGACCTTCTTCGCCAAAGGTTGTTCCGGAGATCGGCCCCGCTTCACCCGGCGCGCTTGGGTTGGCAGATGAGATTATTGTTGTGTAGCCGTCCTTACTGGATTGAAAAACATAGGTGTCGTTGAGGTCATATGCAGGGTACTGCCCTTGCAATCCGGAAATAAAATGGCCGGATGCAAGCCCGGAACTTGTCATGCCTGAGACGGCCAGTGCAGCCGATAACCCTACAATGGTTAATTTGGATAGAAATGTCATTTCACAGTCCTTTCTTGGGTGTTGATTGAGCTTCGATGCCGAGAGGGAGTTCGCCGCTAAGTGTGTCGGCTCCGGCGTTTCGAACCGAACTGAACGTCCTCTGCCTCAAGCGCGGCTAGCAAACGGGGTGGATCAAGCCGGAAGTCGGCATAAACTACGGTATTGTCAGGATCGATCACCGTGAACCAGGGTGTTCCCGCGGTACGGTAATCTTCCATAAAGGTCGGGTAACGCTCATCATCCGCCGCCAGATCGTGCCCGAAGGGGATGTTTAGCCCGTATCGCTTTTGGTTCACGCTCAATTTGTCGAATGTATTGGTATCAAACCCTTCGAAAACAGTTTGTATGGCCGCAAAACCAATTTCTTGATCTCTCAGTGCTTCGCGCAGCTCCAATAGCGTCGGGAAACCGCGCGTATGGCAACCAGGGCACCAATGCTGGAAGCAGAAGACGACTTTGTAGCCAGCGCCAAGGTCGCAAAGTCGCAAAGGCTCGGGATCAGAGTTGCCGTCGCCATCAATCCAGCTGGCAACGCGAAATTCCCTCGCCACGTCATGTAGTCGTCCAAATTGCATGGCCCCTCATCACGAAACGCGTGGCGTGTGCTGCACCAGGTAGAGCTTTGAGCAGGTGCGGCATCATCGCGTTGAAGTGACCTAATTATGAGCAGGACCGGAGGATTTTACCAATTCCTGACGGCTATATGTTCTATGCCCAGCCGGTCAGTGTTGAGCGCTGTAGAAATTTTGATGCATCTCGTGGTTTAACGACCTACGGCGCGCTCCAATCAAAGTCGCGGGCCATTTGGACGATCTGACGAACTTCTTTCAGAGTGCCTGATCCGGACACTGCAACAAGCGTGACCTGCCGGCGCAGGTCAAATCCGTGGATTGGCAGCAATGTTATACCAGCCACGATTTGCGAACGCTCTGCAAGCACACAAACGCCCAAACCGCTGGCAACAAGCTGCTGCACCCAATCTTCGCGTTCGGAGCGTACGCGAGGGACAAGCGAGACATCCCTATCCATCAGATGCTCGATGATCCGGGTGCGGAATTCACAGTGAAGCCGGTCGATATAGTTTTCTTGTGCGATCTGCTGAAGTGTTACCTCGTCGTCTTTCGCCAAGGCATGTGCTTCGGCCATCGCCAGCCTGATCGGTTCTTCAAACAGGGGTACAGACTCGATCTTGAAATTCTGGGCAGGAGTTTCGGGTAGGATCGCCAGATCGTATTTTCCAGAAAGAATTTCGGTTTCGCTTTCACCCGGAGGCATCGGTGTAATGTGCAACTCAACGTCCGGCAGCTGTGACAGCACGTACTCAAAGAACTGCGACATAACTAACGGGGTAATCGTCGTCATCACCCCGACGGATAGTACCCGCTTTCGTCCACTGATTGAATTGTCTGCCACTTCGCGAATGGCATTCAGCCTAGCCACGATCTGCATAAATTCTAGCTGCATCTCACGGCCAAGTGCGGTCAAACGGCTGTCTTTGCCATCGCGGTAGATGAGAAGCCCTCCCAGTTCATCTTCGAGCCGTTGAATAGCCTTGGTCAGGCTGGGTTGAGACACGCCACTAAGGCGCGCAGCCTCGGTGAAGTTCAAGGTATCCGCTAGGTGCACAAAGTACTTGATTTGGTTGAGATCCATTGGTGCCACCTTGATAGCTTTCGATTTGCGCATGAGCGCTCACGATTGCATCCAATTAGATTGAAACTCTTCACGCATGGCAACTGCCACGAAATTTAAGTCAAATTTCCTGCAATAAGATGAAACCGGACGTCAGCTTTGAAGCGCTGAAAAGCTGTCGTGGTATCGTGCAGCAAGTGTCGATCTGGGCTCGAAGCTGCCCAATGCGTTTGCGTCGTTCGCCAATGAAACAGCAACCTGACAACGGCTATTCAAGCCACCAGTAAACTGAGGCGTCAGCGCTGTGCTGATGTCTGGGATTGGCGGGAGGATTGGAGAGCAAACTATGCCAAGAGTCCAACTTCCCGCTGTTACCCCGAAACGAAGAGCCTGGAACAAGGGCCGGATCATCGGCCAGAAACGACCACTGTTGCCGAAACAGGTCTGGGCGATCCGCGCGCGGCTCGAACTGGCGGGCAACCTGCGCGATCTTGCGCTGTTCAACGTGGCCATTGATAGCAAGCTTCGCGGATGCGATTTGGTGAAACTGGCCGTCACCGACCTAGTGAGGGACGATCGCGTTCGCGAACGCGTGTCCGTGATCCAGAGTAAAACCAAGCGGCCCGTTCAGTTCGAACTCTCTGAAAACACGCGGGATACCATTGCCGCATGGATCAAGTCACCGGAGATGCTCGGCTGCCGTTTCATGTTTCCCAGCAGGTTTCATGACCGCCCGCATATCTCAACGCGCCAATATGGCCGGCTTGTGAGGGGTTGGGTGGCCGCGATTGGGCTAGAACCCAGTGGATACGGCACCCACTCGCTGCGCCGGACCAAAGCAGCTGAGATTTACCGCAAAACCGGAAATCTCAGAGCGGTTCAACTTCTGCTCGGTCACACCAAGGTAGACAGCACAGTACGGTACCTTGGTGTCGAACTCGAAGATGCGCTGAGCATTGCCGAGCAAATCGACATCTGATCCACGTTGGCGGGCGGCTCTTGCCGTTCGCCAATCCTGAGCGGACCTGCGTTCGCGGCGCAGCGGCGGGGCGGATCGAGCCCAGAGTGCCGGATGCTGCGCAGACGTAATTGCCGGACAACCATTGAAACCCGACGTTAGCGATATTGAGGACGGCCCGGAGCTGCCGTCCATTGGACAACTTCGATGCTGCGTTGCGGTTCGTCAAACCTGCAGTTCGCTGCCAGCGCGAGACAGGGGGAAGGCCAGTCGAACAGTTCGCGGATTTTCCGGGCCTTCAGCCAAACGCCTTACACGCGCGCAAACGGTCCCAACTGCGCCTTACTAACAGGGTCAAGCGCCGTATCGGAGCTTGACCGAAGCGGCCAATAGTCCGACTCGGGCACACGGAGTCATGCGAGTGTGAGCACAAGATACTAAAATTTATGTGAAATTTGTTATCTGTCCCTAAAAAGTCAGTTCTGTTTCGCAAAGAAGTACTCAGACAGGCAATTTCGACTTGGATTCGTCTATCTGTTCAATGTCAATCTCGGCCAGCGAATAAATGACGCAATCCGCAGCCGTTAGTTCACTCTCGTGATCTTCATGAAGAAGACCCACGCAGTAGAAACCACCATTCTTTGCCGCTTCGACCCCGGAGGAGGAATCCTCGATCACGACACATTCATCCACTTTCAGCCCCAGCCCGCGGGCGGCGGTGAGGAATATATCAGGGTTGGGCTTCCCTTTTTCGACATCATCGCCCCCGATAACAACCGGAAAGGCATCCAACAAACCAGCTTTTTCAAGAACGGCTCGGACGTTGGCGCTGCTGGAAGCAGCCGCCAGACCGTATCCCTCCGACTGGCATTGTCTTACGAGGCGCACAGCAGCATCGAAGACCCGAAATTCGCCTTGCTCGATCATTTCAACATAATAGTCATTTTTTTTGTCTGCGGCGGTTCTGACTTCATTCTCCGAATGCCGGGTCATGACCGCTCGCGCCCCATCATAACGAGGGCGCCCATCGACAAGCCTCCGGTATTCCGCCCTTCCAAACTCATACCCGTATTCTTCGAACATGCGTTTCCAAGCAGCAAAATGCGCCGGTACGGTGTCGACCAAAACACCATCGAGGTCAAAGATCAGTCCTTTGATCGGCATGCTGAATCTCCTGGTTCGAGCCTGTGCAAGAAACACGTAGCATGTAAGGAATTTTCTTCAATCGGCTGGCATGTGAATGTTTATCTGGCATAATTATTCACCCTGTCAGGATCCTGCTAACGAACAATAGTGAACAAATGATCGACGTTAAAAAACTTCCATTTGAAGAACGCGCCCAGTGCGCTGCCTATATGCGCGCGACGCACAACATGTCACAGGTAGAGATCGGAGCCATTCTTGGAGGCCTCTCTCAACCGCACGTATCGCGGTTGCTGAAACACGCTGAACGCCAAAACTACCTGGTAATCGAACAACGCTTCGTCAAAGAACAATTCTCAGACGAGTGGATTGTCCAGATGGATGAATTGCTGGCACCTACTGGACTTAATTCTGATCTGAAACGATATTGCAGCAGGAACAACCTCAGACCGCCTCGGCTTGGGGTGTTTGAAAGCGGCCCGGGGAACACCGAGGCTGCGCTGTCACAGCGCCGTACCAGGTTTGGACGAACCGCATCCGGACGATTGATAGAACTGATCGAGAAATCGAACGTCATCGGCGTTGCGTGGGGTCGAACAATCAAGTCTCTGGCAGACGGGATTGCAGCCTCAAGGCAACCCATAGATAAATCGCAAAAGACTGAGTTTGCAGCAGTTTGCGCAGAATTGATGTCACTGGCTCAGCACGGATACTCTGCCAGCCGGCTTGCCGGAACGTTTGATGAGCTATTTAACGACCAGCCAGAGGATAGCCCTCAGCTAACGGGTTTCCCGGCATACATACCCCGTCACTACGATGAAACCATGCGCCGTTCCATTTGGCAGTACATCTCTGACACCCCGGGATTTCACCGCGTGTTTTCGGGTCCAGACGCATTGATTGGCAAAATGGATATGCTGATTTCCAGCGTTGGATCTTCAAGCACTCCGGTTCTGGGCAGCTTTGAAGAACTGGTTCAGGCAGGCGGGTTAAGGGCTGACGATCTTCGGCAATTAGTTGTCGGGGACCTTGGCGGCATTTTGATCCCGAGAACCGAAATTTCACAGGCCAAGATGGACCTGATTGACGAGCTGAACGGGCTGTGGACCGGAATCAAAACAGAGCATGTCAAGGCCATCGCAGATCGGGCGTTTGACGATCCCAACCAAAGTGGGGTTGTGGTCGTCGCGATTCAGAAGGAACGAGGTGATACGATATTCGAATTGATCACCCGAGGGCTTGTCAACGAATTGCTCATTGATCACGCAGCGGCGGAACAACTGCACATGCGCATTGCCGAGGTCCTTGCAGACTGACTGCGAGACCTCGGCGCACCTAGACCATTCCTGAGAGAATTGCCCTGGTCGTCAAGCTGGCTGCGGCGCGAAGACCACTTCCTCTCCTGCAATCAAAGTAACAGGATGACCCATTACCTCGATGTTTTCTTTCATGCCGGACGGAGCAATGAGTTTAAACCGGCACTCTTCATGAGAAATCGCAACTTCGACATCATTCCCCTGCCACTTCAGATTGAATCGGATATCGGACCATGTCTCAGGCAGCCAGGGTTTGAACGTCATCTTGCCTTGCTTGACCCGGAACCCGCCAAATCCACACACAAGCGACTGCCACGTGCCACCTGCCGATGCGATATGCATCCCGTCCTGTGTATTTCCCTGATTGTTGACCAGATCAACAAAGGCAGAACGTTCGAAATAGCGATGAGCCGAGGAAATGTCGCCGACTTCGATCCCCATGATCGAATGAATGGCCGGGCTGAGCGATGATTTATGCATCGTGCGCTTTTCGTAAAACGCATAGTTCGCCTTTTTGATTTTGTCTGAAAACTCGTCAGGCAAAAGATAATTCAACATGATCACGTCAGGTTGCTTGAGCAACATCGAGCCATTCAGTGAAAAGTGATCATGCCCCTCGGGGTAGACCGGCATACGGTTTTTGTCCCATTCGGTGATGGGAATGTCCTTGAGCTGGAAATACCCTTCAAATTGCTCAATCAGATTGCGGGACGGGTCAAAGGGAACATAGATTTTTTCGGCCGTTTCCAACCAATTATCCACTTCCTTTTCTGTTAAGTCTAACCGAATCCGCAATTCGTCATGAACCGCTGACGAAGCCATGCTGAACTCTTTGAAAACACGCACCGATTGCTCCAGATGCCATTTCGCCATTCGGTTGGTGAACGTATTGTTGTCGACATGTTCGTGAAACTCGTCCGGCCCGATAACGTTTGTCAGCTCGTACCGGTCCTTGTCTTTGTTCCATTCCAGCCGACTGATCCAGAACCGACTGGTTTGATACAAAACCTCGGCACCGAAATCGCGAAGGAAATCTCTGTCTCCGGTCGCCGCAACATAACTGAGGATGCCATATGCCACGCATGCGGTGACGTGAATCTCTTCTTCTCCAGTCCATATGCGGTTCGCGCCGTCCGCTGTCCATTTTGGTGTTGTCTCCACTCCGGTATCAGCTGATTCCCATGCGTACTGTGCGCCCTTAAGCCCATTCAATCGGGCGTTCTCAAGTGCGCCGTTCAACGTGTTGTAACGGTATTTCAGAAGGGCTTTGGCCGTCTCCGGCTGCGTGAAAATGTAGAATGGCAGCAGGAATATCTCGGTATCCCAGAATACGTGACCCTTGTAGCCTTCCCCAGACATGGATTTGGCGCCGATGTTCGCGCGCGGGTCGTTTTCGTTGGCTGCTATAAGCAAGTGATAGATGTTGAAGCGCATCGCCCGCGTTGCTTCAGGATCACTTGTCACCACACAATCACAGGAATCCCATTTTTTGCGCCAGGCTGCGGCACTTTCGCTTAGACATGCGGAGAACCCTTTGGCATGCGCGGTCTCAAGGGAGGCTTCGCACTTGGCCGCCAATTCTGCGCCGTTCAGATCTCGCGATGTATAAATCGACACCAGCTTTTCGAAAGTCAGACTTTGCCCGTTGAGCGCCTCGACAGAAACGGTTTGCGAAACCTGCTCATAATCAAGGTTTGCGCCTTTGAACTCGCTGAAGGAAGGACAATCCAAGGCAGACGCCATGCCAATCGAAATGCCAGTGTCCAGAGTCAGAGCTTCGATATAAGACGCATCGCTGCTTGCATGTGACTGAGTGACCTTCAGGTGTCGGCTTTTGGCCCATTTTTCCCACTTTACCTCGGGATGGAAATCCGGGTTTCCTTGATAAGCTGGCAATCGATCCAGATTGTATCGATGGGCATCAAGGGCGCTTTCGACAGTGATCTCGGACGAGTGGTTTTCCGGAGTGACGATCAGGCGAATGCCACAGATGTGCTGATCGGCAAAACTGGCAAACCGAATGCTGTTGATGCGGGTACGACGGCCTGTGCTATCTTCGAACAGAGTATCCCGAAGCAGAAATCCGGTCTGCAGATCCAATACGCGCCTATGTTCGACCACTTTACACGTTTGGACATCCAGAATTTCACCTTCGACACGGACCCGAAATGGCAACCAGGTCGGTACATTGACTTGATCGATTACCGTCGAGTCATGGTGATCGTAAACACCGGCCAGATAGGTGCCAGACAGTTCACCCTTGTGGCCCTCTTCCAGCGATCCGCGTGTGCCCTGATAGCCGTTGCCGACCGTGAAAATGGTCTCCTTGAAGTTCGCCTCATCCAGATTGAATTGGGTTTCTTCAATCAGCCAGTCGCTACTGCTCAGCAATGTCTGCATGTCAGGGCTCCATTCGGGTGATATTTCGGATAATTCAGTCGCCGTAGGTTTCGGCAATCTGACGTTCGGTTTCTTCAAGTGATCCGTAGACATCCAGCTCGCTGCTCGAGCAGCGCTGCGCCCCTGCACAGTTTCCGAACTGGCAGGCTTTGACGAAATCACCAGTCTTGAGGTAGCCAAAAGCCAAGCCACCAGCAAAGCTGTCACCGCAACCCGTGGTGTCAACCACATCCTCGACAAGCACCCGTTTGACCAGATGTTCCCGCATCCGGCCGGTTGCATCCTTGTGGTAAACGGCGCAGCCGTGTTGATCCAGCGTGACGTAAAGCGCCTTGACGCCCAGATCCAAGCAGTGTTGGGCGAACTTGGGCAACTGGTCCATCGTGAGCTCGCTTATGTCCTGCAACTCGTCAGAGCCGTATTCCCCTTTGAACCAACTGCATTGAGCCTCTTCCAAGTTCATCTTCAGAAGGTCGATATGCGGAAGCCAGCGATCCCGATCGATCCAGAATTTATGATACCGTTCGCCATGTGCTGAACAGCCACTGGTCGGACCATGCGCATCAAACACAACCAGGCCATCGCTGTTGGCCTTGATGTATCGGATTGTTTCCAACGGAACCTCGAAATCCGTGATTGGCACGAAAACAAAGGCCTCGCAGTCCATCAGATCTTCGATGTCGTCGGGCAGGATCGGGTTCATGAAACCCGTTTGCTTCTCATTACGATGGTTCTGATCTACGTAGACCAGATCGATCACCGCGCCCTGATCTGCATCACCGGTGACATGGCTAACATCCAGATGCGGAAACTCAGACAGCAAGGTGCGAACAATGTCGACATCTGACCTGCGCACATGGCTGACGACGTTGATCCGCGAACCCGGACCGGCCAGCGAGGACATGCAGACCGCCGTGTAAACTGCGCAGCCAAATTTATTGAATTTCTCACCTTGATAGCTGGTGATATTGTCCCTTGGGATCGGGCCAAGGACTGCGACGTTGATCTTGTCAGACATTTTGGTCCCTTGCTTGTATTCGCTGTTTTGCCGACGTGCGTATGCGTGATTATAGCAGCTTCAGTTCTGATAGATCTGTTCGCTGGTATAGAACCCACCGTCGATCACCGTGCTGTCGATCGTATCTTTTGACACTGCTAAAACAGGGGTGATAACCGTCGGAATTTCCGCAAAACCATTGTCGATCAGCGTATGTTCTCCGATCAAATCGCCAATTTCCGCATCCGGAGACTGGGCAATTTTCACGGCGATATCCGCCGCCTCATAGGCCAGAGGTTTGATTTGCTTCCAGATTTCCAGCGCCTGTACGTTATCAGCAACCATTTGGACGTTTCTCAGATCAGCATCTGAACCGGCAACAAAGACCTGATCCGCCGATGCCAGATCCTCATCCGACAATGCTGCCAGAACCCCGAAAGCAAGCCCGCTGTTATTGGCAATGAATGCATCGATGTCGTTGTCATATTCGACCAGAAGGTTTTCGGCAGTGTCTCTGGCCATATCCGGCGACCAGTCTACATGGCTGCGATCTGCAACAAGTTCGAGCCCCGGATGATCGGAAATTACTTTCAACACACCACTGCTAAGCGCTTCGGCATTGGCATCACCAGGCTGACCGCGGATCAGGGCGACCCGGCCTTTGACCTCACCGCGGATATCATTCAGCCAGTCCACCATCGCTTCGGCCTGAAGCTGCCCGACAGCCCAACTGTCCTGCATGACCATGACGTCAAGCGGCCCGTCCTGCAGCATCGAGTCGTACCCGACGACTTTGACGCCTTGATCGTGGGCCAAATCAACAAGGGCACCAGCTGTTGCGGTGTTGACGGGTTGCAGGACCAGAACGTCCACCCCCAATTCCAGCATTTCCTCAACCTGCTGCAACTGACGCAAAGGGTCATTGCCGCTGCTGTCGAAGATCACGTCTGCACCTTGGGATTCCGCGCGGGCGATGAACAGAGATTTGTCTGTCTGGTATCTGGCTTCCTGCATGGTCTTGAGCAGGAACCCGATCTTGGCGTTGTCCTGCGCTGCCGCGATCATTGGCAGCGATGCCGATAGAAGGCCGGCCAAACCCAAAGCTCTGAGGCCGTTTGTGCGTAAGGTTGCTAAAATGGACTGGACCATCGCTTACCTCCCAACTGTCATTCAAGTTTTCGGGGATTTTGGCTTTGCCCCCGGTGCATATGACCGGGGGCAGGCCAGCAACATTATTTCTTCTGCATCACATCGAACCAGACGGCGAGGATGATGATCAGGCCCTTGATGATCAATTGATAGAACGTGACTACACCAAGCAGGCTCATGCCGTTGTTCAGGACCCCGATCAGCAGGGCACCGATGATGGTTCCACTCACCTTGCCAGAACCACCCGCCAAGCTGGTACCGCCGATAACAACCGCTGCAATCGCGTCAAGCTCGAACATCGTTCCAAGGTTGGGCGAGGCACCGTTCAGACGCGAGGCCAGGATGATACCAGCCAGCGCCGACAGAACCGAAATGACCGTGTAGACAATCATCTTGGTGCGGACGACGTTAATGCCGGACAGGCGAGCCGCATCTTCGTTTCCGCCAAGCGCATAGAGGCGGCGACCAAAACGGGTGCTGTTCAGCGTATAGATCCCGGCAAACGCAATGACTGCAAAGATCGCGACTGGAACAGGGATCCCTTTGTAGCTGGTGAACACGTGGAAGGCCAAAGCAAACCCGCCGATCATTACGGCCCCGTTGACTAGCAGTTCCTGCATATTCACTTCGACGCCATGCGCCTTGCTTTGCTGAACGTCCCGGAAGATCGAATAAACAGCAAGCGCAGCACACACAATCAGCACGATACTGGACATCATCGGCGGGATATAAGCCCCACCAATCAATGGGAACACATTACTCGTTACCGGGACAGAACTGCCGTTGGTTAGGGTCAGTGCCAAACCGCGTGCGATGGTCAGCATTCCAAGGGTTATGATGAATGGTGGTATGTTGAACTTGGCTATCCAGAACCCGTTCCACAGACCTATTCCAACACCCACGATCAAAAGGGTTGCAGGCACCGCCAATATTGTCGGCACGCCCCATTGCATCATGAGCGTACAGACGACTGCTGATAACCCGACGACAGAGCCAACGGATAGATCAATACCCGCAATCAGGATGACCATGGTCATGCCTACGGCAATGATCCCGATGATGGTAACCTGACGGGACAGGTTGCTAAGGTTCCGCGCGGTGAAGAACGCGTCGTCGGCAAAGCTGAGCCCAACGACAAGCACGATCAACGCAATTAGCGTCGCATTGTCCTTTATGAAGTTTATCAGGTGGTTTTCCTTGGCGCCGTTGACGCCAACACCTGCAACGTTGCTGTCAGCACTCATTTGCTTCCTCCCTTATGCGCTGCCGGTGGCATACGCCATGATTGCTTCTTTCTTCGCGTCGTCCCGTTCAAAGTTCGACACGATCTCGCCTTCGCACATCACCAGAATCCGATCGCACATGCCCAAAACCTCGGGCAGTTCCGAAGAAATCATGATGACGGTGACACCCTGCTGGACCAGTTCGTTCAGCAACTTGTAAATCTCGACCTTAGCGCCGATATCGATCCCGCGTGTGGGCTCATCCAGGATGAACACATCCGGGCGCGAGTTCAGCCACTTACCCAGAATGACCTTCTGCTGGTTACCGCCGCTAAGCGTTCCGATTACTGTATCAATGGAAGGTGTTTTGACACCAAGCTGGTCGACATATTCCTTAACGACTTTGCGTTCCTGCTGGGTGTTGATGATGCCCAGAACCTTTGAACTGATCGTCTCAAGCGAGGAAATTGTCGTGTTGAAGGAGATGGATTTGTCGAGAAACAAACCCAGTGCCTTACGGTCCTCGGTCAGCAGCGCGATACCGGCATCGATTGCGTCCTTCGGAGATTTGATATCCAGCTTTTGCCCGTTCAGCTTCACATCACCGGTGGTCTGATCCGGATAGGCACCAAATACACCGCCAACCAATTCGGTCCGGCCCGCGCCCATTAGCCCGGAGATGCCCAATATCTCGCCTTTGCGGGCAACGAAGCTGGCGTTCTTGACCAGATAGCTGCCAGGCAGATCGGGGTTTGTGACGGACAGATCGTTGACCTCCAAAGTCACCTCACCCGGTGTGAAATCGACCTTGGGAAACATATCCTTGATGTCGCGCCCGACCATTCGGGCGATGATCTGATCCAGCGTGATATCCGCGATCGGAGTGACTTCACCGATCGTTTGGCCATCGCGCAGAACCGCGATCCGGTCGGCGATCTGCTCGATCTCTTCCATTTTGTGCGAAATGTAGCACATGCAGACGCCGTCGGCTTTCAGCTTGCGGATGATACGGAAGAGATCCTTGACCTCCTTATCGGTCAGTGCCGACGTCGGTTCGTCCAGCACCAGTATCTCGGCCTTGAGCGACAGGGCTTTGGCAATCTCAACCATCTGCTGTTTGCCCACAGTGATGTTCTGCACCAGATCTGTCGGGCGAATGTCGTTGATACCCAGTTCGGTCAGCAGTTTCTGGGTTTCGGCAAATGTCTGGTTCCAGTTGATCCTGCCCTTGGCATCGGTGAACTGGCGATCCAGAAAGATGTTTTCGGCAACCGACAAACCGGGGATCAGGTTGAGTTCCTGATAGATGATGCCAATGCCGGCCGCCTCGGCCTCTTTCGTATTCGCGAACCGGACTCTTTCACCGCGCAAAAAGATATCGCCCTCGTAAGTTGGATAGGGCCAAACCCCGCTAAGCACTTTCATGAGCGTGGATTTGCCCGCTCCGTTTTCTCCCATCAACGCCAAGAGTTCGCCCGAGCGGGCTTCGAAATTGACATTGTTCAGGGCGCGAACACCGGGAAAATCCTTGATGATACCCTGCATTTTCAGGACGACTTCAGACATGCTTTTTCCCATCACATTCAGAAAGGTATTTCGGACATTCCCCACCCTGACCGGCAGTTTCGCCGTGACGGGTTAAGGAAGGAGGGCACCATGAAGCAGCGCGCGGGGAGTACACGCATAGGGAGCCAGATGGCGAAAAGCCCTCCTTCAGGAAAAGGTCCCGAGGATCAGTTCCCGTAGACTTCTTCCTTGGAGTAGAAGCCGCCAGCGATGATCGTGTCATCGATGTTGTCCTGTGTCACAAGCGTGATCGGAGTCACGATTGTCGGCACATCGGCGAAACCGTTGTTGATAACCTTGTCCACCTCGACCAGATCAGCAGGTGCAGTGTCCGGCGCATTAGCCAACGCCACTGCAACTTCTGCCGCGGTTTCCGCAAGTGGATCGATCTGTTTCCAAATTTCTACAGCCTGCTTGCCTTGCGCCACGTATTGGATGTTTGCCAGGTCGGCATCGGATCCGGCTACAAATACTTTGTCTGATGACGCAAGCCCCTGTGCTTCCAATGCCGCGATAACACCACGGGCCATGCCGCTGTTGTTGGCGATAAACGCGTCGATGCTGTTGCTGTTAGAGGTCAGCGTGTTTTCTGCAGTCGCCATGGCCTTCTCAGATGACCAACCTTCATGCGCCTGATTTGTTACCAGTTCCAACCCCGGGTTCGCTTCGACAATCTCCAACACACCGCTGCTCATGGCAATCGCGTTGGAGTCGCCCGGTTGACCTTGAATCAAGGCGATTTTGCCGGACACCTCTCCATTCTTCTCCTGCAGCCATTCGACCATGGCTTCGCCTTGCAAGCGGCCCACGGCCCAGCTGTCTTGCATCACCATCGCATCCAGCGGCCCATCCACGAGCATTGAGTCATACCCGACAACACGCACACCTTCGCTGTTTGCCATGCTGACCATGCTACCGGCAGTGCCGGTATTCACGGGCTGCAACACGATGACATCTGCTCCCTTGGCGAGCATGTTTTCGAATTTCGCGAGCTGCGTCAGCTCGTCATTATTCGCTGAATCAAAGATAACCTCGGCGCCCAGTTCCTCAGCTTTCGCAGTAAACGCGGCGCGGTCACGCTTGTAGCGTTCTTCCTGCATGGTTTTCAGCAGAAAGCCAATTTTGACATCGCCTGCATACGCTGTCCCGGCAGTTAGTGCGACGGCGGCGACAGAAAGCAAGGCGGCTCTACGGGTAATGGTCTGCAAAAGGGACATATTTCCTCCAGTGTATGTTCCTTGGCTGCCGGTCCAATCGGGTTGGCAACGCTAAATGCTTCGCAAATTGTGCTGGGTGCCGGCTAACCGGTAAGAACAAGCGTCAATCTCAAAGCGATAACGCTAACATAGCGGTGAAGATTGAGAGGAGAATTTGTATATTTAGAAAGCATAGATATTCTCAATACCGTTGGGACTTCTGCGCCCAAAGGGATTTTACATATTTAACAACACCATAATTGATTGCCACTCACTAATTGAATACATTGAATCCTCTTGGACAGGCCGCGACAGAGTTGTGCCATAATCGCAAAGCGGGTTGCAAAGCCGCGAAATCGGCAATCAAACATCCTGATGAGATAGCCAGGCCGAAACCGTTTGGCGGTTTCTCTGTTTGCATACTCAAGCGGACCAATAAGTCAGTTCACGCAGACGTCGTCGAATGACCGCTAAGCAAGACTGGGAATGGCTTTTCGCGAGAGCAGCGAAGGTCCGGTTTATCCTTTGCTGTTTTCGCCGCCGGCGCGAAGGACAAAAAGTGGCCGTTCAGATCACGAACGCCAATGACGGTATTTTCCCGCTTCTCGTTAGTCGGTCGTGGTTGCAGCGAAAGGGCGGTTCGAATTTCGCGCCTCTGACTGGCATTGAATGACCGCTCTGACGACATCGGCTGCATCGCAGCGATGAGCGTGCCGCACCTGCAATAGAATGCTACATTAGCAAACACCTGAAATGGCAATGGCAGCAAAGTCCACGTCTCGCCTATTCATGCGGCGTGCAGCGAACGTCGCTTCATACAGACCGGCTCTTGGTGCAAGTCGCAGAGAAAGCCTGCAAAGAGCCCAACCTGTACCCTGGATTTTATTGCTGCATGCGCTTGTAGCAGTAACAACATTGCAACTGCCGAATATCTTGTGCGGCCAAGCAGCGGAAAGAACTGTCATTCATGCAAATAGCAGCGATGCTCGCGGCGGCAGTTCACAGTTTGCTCAACAAAGCCGTCCTTCACTTCATCCGCAACAGCTATCGCCTAGCTGAATTGGTGGACACGGGACCGTGGCATATGAACAGTAAACACAACAGTCGCCTTCCAACGGCTTCAAAACTGTTTTGCACGACTTGCATTCATAGAACCACTGGCAAGCATCCGTTGGCATTTGCTCGGTTTCGCTGTGGCCGCACTTCGGGCAAATCAGGGTGCCTTCTAGGACTACAGTTTGTTTTGTCATAGTCTCACATCTGCATGATCAGGTAATCGTTAATCCGTGCCTCGTTAAACACAACGACCCAAGCCACGCCGGTGATTAGAGTTGTTCCTGCAAGCCGCCATTTTAACGTCGGTAAGGAACCGCGCCGATAAGATACCAGCCACGATATCGCGACGAGCGCCGTTGAAATCGTCAGCACATAGTAACTCGCTGCCGCAACCTTCCCAAAGATTGCCAACCAACTGCCGCCCAGCCCCAGTAACATCATCATCATGGGCAAAACGCAGCAAGTCGCGACGCCAAGCGCTGATAGCGATCCCAAATAGCTGAGGCTAAGGTACTTCTGCATTCTGTTTCCCTGATGGACTACGTCGCGCGGAGTTGTAGAGACAACAACCTCTCGAATAACTTCTGTAGCCACTACAGGATCAAGACAGGAAATCTCACATGTTTGCGATTGGGGAGGCATCCCGGCAAAGCGGTGTCGGAATTGAAACTATCCGCTACTACGAACGCGAAGGGATCGTGCCGAAACCAGAAAGGGCATCGAATAATCGACGCATGTACTCTGCGCACGATGTGGGACGGCTTTGTTTTCTAAGGAAGTGCCGAGACTTGGGTTTTGCGCTTGCCGATGCAAAGGTGCTTCTCAACCTGTCCGAAGGTGATAGCGAGGATTGCCAATCCGTTAAGGAACTGGCCGAGCTTCATATCTCCAATGTGCGTATGAAGATAATCGAACTTAAGCGATTGGAGGCCGCCCTGAATGAACCTACGGCCAACTGTAACATCGGTAACGTTTCTTGCCCGATGCTTACGCAGATACGGACCTACTAATGGCACTTTGAGGCTCGCAGTCGCCCTATGCCAACGCAGCATGACCCAAGATTCGGGCCGCGCAGAATCTACCGTTCGTTAGAGAGGTCAACTCGTTGATTTAGTAATGTTTCAATCAATCAATGAACATTTGTGCCTGGCCGCGGTGTTCTTGAAGCACGCGGCGATTTCGGACAGTGAGCCCTACCTGCCGTGCCTGAGCAATCAATTTGCTGCATACGCATTCGGCAGGTTTTATCAGAAGCCGACCTCTGATTTCCGAAACGCAGAGCAATGCGTTCTGCCTATCTTTGTCCCAAATTGGGCTAGGCAGACTCAGATCTTCTGTTGCTTTCCATTGTATCAAGGCTTGTATCGTGTGTACTCAAATTCCATATACACAAGGCTTACGTTTTTCTTTTTCGACCTGCTGTCTCCCAAACTCGGCGTTCAGTCTTTCGATTCAGACCGACCACGCCGAGTCGCCGCAATGATGCGGGCGGCAAGTATTAGGAGACTTCCACCATGGCAAATGGCACAGTAAAATGGTTCAACTCGACCAAGGGTTTTGGCTTTATCGAGCCTGAAGATGGTAAGCGCGATGTGTTCGTGCATATCTCAGCACTTGAACGTTCCGGCATCAGCGAATTGAAAGACGGCCAGAAGGTCACTTTTGACGTCGAAGCTGGCCGTGACGGACGCGACAGCGCCGCCAATCTGGCACTGGCCTGACCTTTTACGGGCACCCTTATGGGGTGCTCGTTTGCACAACGGGCTGCTAAAAGCCCTTGGAGAACAAGTCAGTTGCAACAGCAGGAATTGACCCGGGCGCTCGCGCAATACCGTGTGCCCGATACGAAGCGTAGCGTTTTTGAACTGACAATCACTGTCATCCCCTTTTTCGCGCTATGGGGCGCAGCGTGGTTTGCGCTATCCCTTAGTATCTGGGTCACTGTTCTACTGGCCATCCTGAACGCCGCATTTCTGGTGCGTATCTTCATCATCATGCATGATTGTGGTCACGGATCTTTCTTTAGAAGCCGCAATGTTTGCAATTGGACTGGCCGGGTTCTGGTTGTTCTCGCCCTGACACCCTATGACGTCTGGCGGCAAAGCCATGCGATTCACCACGCCTCAACCGGCAACCTTGATCGGCGCGGGATGGGCGATATCCCTACGTTGACTGTAGAGGAATACCTGAAGCGCAAGTGGTCCGGTCGTGCCGCTTACAGGTTAATCCGGAACCCCTTCTTCCTGTTCTGTATCGTACCGGTCTACACGTTCTTTTTTCAAAATCGCTTGCCCTTTGGTTTCATGCGGTCAGGCTGGCTGTATTGGGCAAGTGCAATGGGAACAAACGCCGCGATTGCGGTGGCCCTGGCTCTGATTTTTTGGACCGGAGGCCTGGATGTACTGGTTTTTGTATTCCTTCCAACCATGATCGTCGCCGCATCGATTGGTATTTGGCTATTCTATATTCAACACCAGTTTGAACACACGACTTGGGAGCGGGAAGAAGTGTGGAATCTTCAGAACGCCGCATTCTATGGAAGTTCTCACTATGCCCTGCCAGGCATCCTGCGGTGGTTCTCTGCCAATATCGGTGTGCACCATGTTCACCACCTTGCCAGCCGCATACCGTTTTATCGGCTAAACGAGGTATTGCGTGACCATTCCGAGTTGGAAAATTGCCAGCGTATTACTCTATATGAGAGCCTTCATTGCGCACGATTGCATCTTTGGGATGAAAAAAGTCAACGTCTGCTGACTTTTTCCGAGGCTTTGTCGAACGCCAATTCCAATTGGCATCTAGTGTAGCCTGGCGCGCACCAAAAAGGCTTCGACAGTATCACCGCCGAGGGCGCGAATGGCCTCTAGTCGGTGAAGGCCTTCAATCAGCACGAACCTCTTGTTGTCCGCGCGTATCTGGATCGGGGTCTTCTGGCCGTTCTTCAGAATATCTTCGGCCAGCGTCAGGACTTTTTGCTGATCAAGTGTTTTTGCACGCTTCACAGGTACATAGATCAGGTCGAGCGGGTATGGTTTCTTCTCCAGCATAAGCTACGTGTGCAACCTTTCTTGCATTTATTCCGGTACAGAGCTCGCTTCAAAAGCGGGGCGGGAACGCACGTCAAAGAACCGAACGAACAGCATCGCGCAGTTCCCGATGCATGATCCAAGTGGCTGGCTCATCGTCATTTTCGACGTGAGAAAATGCCAGAACTTGCGCGGCGCCATCATTCTGCACCGATCCGGCTTCGGGAAGTTGGAGTTCCAGATATTCAGCGATCAATAGTCCGATTTTCTTGAAGACCTTGATGGACGCCTCGCGCGATTTGTAACCGGCTGCCTGTGACAAGTGACCAATAGTCAGACCGTCCTTGCCCGCGATTGTAAGTGCTTTGAGCATTGTGACCTGCGCAGGGGTGAGCCTGATCTGGCGCAATGCCTCTGCATATTCTCTTTCACTGGGAACGAAGGTGCCGGAGTTTCCCTCCAAACGGCGTTGACCGCTACGTTTCCTGTCTCGTTCTTCGAGAATTCCTTTTAAGGCTTCAATGGCCAATGCTGGTGTTTCGCCGACTGCATCAGCAATCATTGCCTGCGTTTTGGCTGGTGGCTTGGGGAATGCGCGCGCAACGCTGTTACCGCTCAGAATGCCAGCCTTAATCAAGTACTTGCCAAACTCTTCCTCAATCACACCGGCTACGTCAGCGTTCCGCGACTTACGAACACTGCGTTCCTGAAATGCTCTTTGATCTAGGACGCGAATTGCCGATTTTGGGTGCCGGAGGCTAACCTGAGGGGTGCTTTTACGCATCAGAGAAACACCACCACAATTATGGCCGCAACAAACACCGCCAACGCGACAAACATCTTTATGCTGTAGGACCAGCGTTGCGCCTTTTCGGCCTTGAGTATTTTACCCAGGTTTTCGTCAATCGAGTTATGGTTCACGGATTCGTCCTTCCGGATATGTCAGGAGGTATTGGTTCCCACCAACCTATTGTCGCGGCACATTTTCGGTGCACTTATCGTTCTGTCGTGTAAACGGCCGATTGCATTCCCAACCGTCACCTCTCCGATTCAAGTGAGCATTTGAAGGGACACGGATCGCAATGCATCTGTCCCGGTTTGCGCGAAAACCTCGTTTGCATTTCCATCCAGAAAAGGTTTCAGGCGCAAGATATGCATGCTGTGGAATTGCCACAGGTTCACAGCTACTCTCCGCTGCCCTGTAACCTCTGAGGCACACCCAACCATCCGCGCTGTTTTTGTCAGTCAGGCGGCCGTTGCTCGGGACATTAATCGCAACACAATCCTGGTCCTCCTTACGAAATCCCCAGTTGCAGTGTATTTCTTGTGCGCCAAACCTAGTTTCGACGTACCCATTTTGAGGTGAAATCACCTCTTCACACTCGTCCCCGATACGCTGGAACAACCGGTTGCATTCCCACCGATCTCCGGTTGAGGCAAGATAGGCATTTTCCGGAACTCTTATTTCCTCACAGAGTTCTTCAACGTTTTGAAAACCATGATTGCATTCCCAGCCGCTGCCATAGGAGCTACCCGTCAAATATGCGTTTTTTGGTACGTCTGTTCTTTGACACGATCCGTTCTTGTTTTCGAAGCCTTCGTCACAGACCGATCCATCAGCATTGCCTGCGACTTGGGCAGGAAGCTGCGTTCCTGGGAGCAACACCAAGAGTGCCGGGATCAAACAAAGAATGCAGCGTGTAAACACGATTAATGACTGATTGAAACGGAGCCTGAGACCTGATCTATCGGGCATCAAGCACGCAATTTATGAGCCATGTGCTGTTCATACGGCGCCTTCTTTCCTGGGTCACGCGATAACTGGTGTATGGCGGGTGACAGTTGCGAATGCTTGCGAGGAACGAGCTCATAGCGAAGACCCCAGCGAAACCCGTTCCTATGCTGGGGCACATGCTACAGTTATTCTGAAGGCCATTGGATCATCGAAGCCGGCAGCATCGCGGCGACGAGTAATTTTCACCAATGCACTTTTGTGGTCCTTAGCCAGAATAGAGTCAAGGAAGTTTCCCTTGTCGCAATGCAAGTACCGCCAGGGCAGGTAGTTTTTGAAACTGCCGGTGACCAAGATCCTTAGTGAACTACCGAAAGAAATTGTCTGGCCTGAGTGCGGCGAAAGAGGAGTATGTGATCAAGGCTTCCCCGTGACTATGAATGACAGGCCTGATGACATTGGCTGCAACGCGGCGATTTTCGCGCCGCTTCTGCACAAGTACCCGCGGTGCGATCAAATGGTCGCTCGGTCCCGCACCCTGTAAATTGCGCCTGAGCCGAGAAAACTGTGCTGCGAGCGTACGCAACAAGATTTTGACACTTCCGCTCAGGGCACGCTACGTCCCACTCCTGCGTAAAAGAACTAGAACCACTATGGATTGGCGACCGACAGCGCCGCTCGCCAAACTGTCTCAGATGTCTATGCGCTCTGCAATGCTTAGCGCGTCTTCCAATTCAACGCCCAGGTATCGCACGGTGCTATCGACCTTTGTGTGCCCAAGCAGAAGTTGGACCGCGCGGAGATTTCCTGTCTTGCGGTAGATCTCAGCTACTTTGGTTCGGCGAAGCGAATGCGTGCCATATCCGCTCGGTTCCAATCCGATTGCGGTCACCCAGTCTCGAACCAGCCTGCCATACTGGCGCGTCGAGATGTGTGGTCGATCATGGAATCGGCTTGGAAACATGAACCGGCTAGCAAACATTTCCGGTGATTTTACCCATACCAATACAGTTTCTCGCGTGTTTTCCGTCAATTCGAATTGAACAGATCGCTTGGTTTTGCTCTGGATCACCGAAACACGCTCACGGACGCGATCGTCTTTGACAAGATCGGTCACAGCGAGTTTGACCAGATCGCAGCCGCGTAGCTTGCTATCAATCGCGACGTTGAACATTGTGAGATCACGCAGATTTCCAGCAAGTTCGAGCCGTGCACGGATCGCCCAGACCTGTTTTGGGAGTAGCGGTCGTTTCTGACCGATGATCCGCCCCTTGTTCCAAGCTCTGGGTTTTGGGGTGACTGCAGGTAGTTGGACTCTTGGCATATTTTGCACTCCGATCCACCCTCCGCACCCAAGCAACAGCACCGCGCTGACCACCGAATAGTACAAGCGGCGTGAATGCCTGCTGTCCGATTATGAATACTGGCATGGTTTAAGTGTGTGCATTCGGCAGCTTGAGCCCGTATCGCCACACAGAAAAACGGTTCGAATCCAAACCGCGCATGCGCTTCGTCTTCAGCACCGATTACCGATCGGGTTCCAGGTTAAAAGGCCCGGGTCAGCGGGCTGGGTCAGCACCAATAAGATAAAATGAGATTTGATCAGAAAAGCTGGTAAGACCGGCGTCAGGTTATCAGCGACGCCGAGCTAACCCGGGGCTTACCGATACGCCATTTCGCCACGCGCTCAACCCCTTGCAGCGTCGACAAATCCGCTCTCCGAACCCTTCGCTCCAGAATGGCGTTCTGCAACGTAGGCACGGGCGTTCTTGCGGCACATCATTGTGGGCGCGAGCCACGATCGGATCTGCTTCGTTGTCGAAGTCTTCCATCAGTTCTTGGCCTCGATTTCTGTTTTGGTTTATACAGCGACTGGAAAAGAAAGTTCCGAGCCCTAAGCCTTGAGATTGAAGGAGCTGCCTGGTTCAGACTGTCCGATGGGACGGCCTGTAATCCGAGGGGTTTTAATAGGACGAACTGGCATTCCTTCGTTCTCAGCAGCTTGGACAGCGAAAGCATACCGAGAACCGCTTGCGCATCCTCGTGGTATGGCTCGTTGATCTGATGATCCGTCGTCTGCCTCAGAAATGAGCGACTCCGAGTAGAGGTGCCGAAGTTGAGTCTCAGACACACCATCCGCTTCCATAATCAATTGCACCATGGGATCGGCCAAAAGTTGGTCGAGCAAGAACTGCGACAACTGCTTTGAAGACAATTTATCCTTTGCGCGGGCTCTCTCCAAATCAGTAAGAGAAACGGTCAAGGTTCGCGCCAGACCGGGGTGAGATTTCCGTGGAAGCAGAAAGATTAGCACTGATGCTTTCCAGGCTTCTGGATCCAAATAATCTGGTGGTGCGGAAAGCTCAGTTTCTATGTCGTATTCGCCCGCCGGGAGCAATTCGTCAAAGCCAGGGAAAGTAAACGGCCTGGAAAAGACTGCGATTGTCTTGCTGATTAGTTGGTTCATTTGGGTAGTTCTCCTTTGCTGATACCGCTCGCTCGGAGATGCAGACAAGAACAAGCCACCCACTCCCGGCAGGGTATTATCAGTTTTGGGGTTTAGGCTTTGGTTTTTCGGGGACGGTGTCCTGCCCTTTCGACGTCACTTCTTTTTTTGACGCGTCCGCATCGTTTTCCTTCAGTGCGGCAGCCGCCCTGGTCGTCAGGTCTTTGAAAGACATCATTTTGATCCTTTGATTGTCCGCAACACCCACGAGCCCAGATAGGGTGTGAAAAGTGAATGCGGATACCACCAATATAGGTGTTGGTGGCCCAATTTACTACGTAAAGCTGTAGAATAAGACGGTAGACTGAGGTTTGGGTTTAATCGGCGACGATCTTGGTGCGCTGCCTTCACTTCGAATATGGGCGATCATTGTTCGCAGCGCTGAATTCTGCCAATGCGCTAGCACCCCGGAAGACCTTTGCTACATCGGGTGCTGCCATGCTACGCGAAAGCGCGCCATACTTCATTCTCAGCTTCATCTCGCCACCAGCGCGAGCCGGACAATCGGTGGTTTCAACAACGATATGATCACTGGTGGCTCCGACGAACGTGACGCCAGCAGGGAATATTAGACCCGCAGCATCGGTGTCCTGAAGTCCAATGGCGAGGATCGACCGAGTGTTCGAAGGACTGTCTAAAGTCACACACCGCATTGAAGGCATAGGATAAGTCATTTGCACAGGATTTGGATTTAATTTGGTTTTCGTTTCGATCACTTCCGCCCAAAGTGTAAAAACATCGGTGTAAAGCCCGTCGATCGCGTACCCCGAAACGGGATCAGTACCCAGCAGGATGGCCTCACCCAGACGCAGGTTGTTGATCTTCCCGGTCGCCCCCTTGCCAAGCGCCCATGGCAAACTGGCTGAACCGCCGCCTGACACTGTTTCCAGAGCGGGTCCATTTGCAAGTTCGGTGCCGACGGCAAGCGACGAAAGCAATTCCATTGCTCCTGCAGAGGGTGCCACATGACCCAGACAGGCAAAATTTGCACCAATCCCTTTCAGAGAAATCCCTTCCATTCTAAGAATTTGAGACACAGTGCTTTCAATGTGTTCAGGCAAGATGCCTTCCCGCATATCCCCCATTTCCACCATCAGGATAATATTGTGAGTAATGTTCTTTCCCAGCGCACTCACGGCCAGGCTTGCGATAATGTCCATCTCTGTGTTGAAGCTGACATTGCAGTTATCAACAACTTGCGCGACCTGGCTCAGCATGGGCGTTCGGATCAAGGATATGGAGCACGAGATCCCAGCATCGCGCATACGCATGATATTGCTGATCCGCGCGTCCGCCAGCCCTGTCGCGCCACCTTCAAGCATAGCATTCGCAATCTCAGGATGACCGCAAACGGCTTTTGTCACACCTGTCACCGTAATTCCGCGGGGTCTAAGGTGGTCGACCAGGAACCGTGTGTTGTACCGAATTTTGTCCAGATCAACGTCAATACGCAGCTTGCTCATTCAATCGTCGTAGCACGTACGGGTTGCAAGCGCGGAAAGGCAGATAGAACCATATTCACCAAGTTTTTTGGAGGACGGTTCAATGCGTCAGTGACCGGGAGATACAATTTGCGGTTATAGTCTGTGATGGCCTTTGAAATCTCAATATCATTCATTCCTTCATGGTTGATCGTCATGCCAATTACCTCTGTGTTCGCAAAAGCCTCGATCAGGGTGATTTCATCGCAAGGGTCGGGCATAGTCATGTTGGGGAAATCACATCGACGTTTTCGTTTAGGCGCGTGTTGAAGGATAACTGCATGTGGCTGACTGCCTCGCAGAATGAAGGCTGATGCGCAAAAGGCCGGATGGCTTAGCGCGCCCTGGCCCTCGATCACTATGACATCCGGGCGCTCATCTTCGGATGCCGCAACGACAGCGCGCTCAAGTTCGCCACAACAAAATTGCGGCGGCACTGAATCCATCGCGACACCATACTTGGCGCCCTGCATCAAACCTGTTTGGCCGGTGCCGACCAAAACTGTTTTGATCCCATGCGCGTTAAGGGCACTTGTCAGGATTGTTGCGGTTGTACGCTTTCCAATTGCACAATCGGTGCCGAACACCGCGATGCGGATCGCTTGGACGTCGCCAACACTACCATCTAGCAGGCGTAGGTCGCGATTGGGTCGCGGCTTGCGAATGTCCCGTATCGTGACATCGTGAATTTTGGCAAATCCGGCGAGCTCTTTGTCATCGCTAAGAAATTCATGCAGCCCACTGACGATGTTCATTCCGAGCGTTATCGCGTCCACAACAACTTCGCGATCCTCAAGGGACATTCTGCCGCTGGCCGGCGCCATTCCGTAAATAAAAGTGTCGGGGATCGTAGCTTCATTAGCGACGGCGGCATCAAGATCATCGAAGATGGGAACCTGATTTGCGATATTATCAAGCACTTTGCCACTGTCACAACCGCCATACGTGCTGTCGATCACCGAAAGAACGCGATAGGCCTGTGAATGTCGAACGAGACCATTAGCCGTCTTGCCATCGATCTTTGCGAAGTTTCCTTCGCAATACACAATTGCAGTCGGTGTATCTGTCACGAGTGTCTTGCGGTGAAGCTCTGGAAAAACTGCTTGTTCAGGCGCCAGCTTTTGCGCATCGCTGGCAATGAACTGCTTGGCATCCGACGCAATGGGTACGGGTTTCATATTTGTTCCTTTTTAGAGTGTGAAACGCGCGTCCTTGGTAAGGACGGGCAAAAATTGTGAAGTTTGGGAAAGTGGGCTTTCTGTCTGAATTCTCACTGGTTCAGAACACACAGCCCTTCTGATCGATGATAGTTTTTGTGGCATTGCCACCCATTGCCGGATCGGTCGATATGGGCATTTGCCGGTAGCTCGATTGCATTGCAGCGATCACCGGACGCCTCGTAGCCACGTTCGCATTTCCATCCAACTCCATGGATCGCGTCATCGTAGAAAGCATTTTCAGGCACAAAGACGGCATCGCATCGTCCGTCGCGCTCAAAATACCCACGCTCGCACGTCCAGGGACGCCCGCTGGTTGATGCGTTCAGAAAAGCGTTTTCCGGCACCGCTACTGCCACGCATGCTTCTCCGTTTTTTTCGTAGCCACGGTTGCAACGCCATGCAGATCCATAAGTGCTATTCGTCAGGTAAGCATTATCCGGCACCACGATTTTCTGGCAGCTATCGTCTACTCTTGTGTATCCACGCAGGCACCGCCACCTCTCACCTGATGGATCGAGATATCCACGTTCAGGCACAATCACTTCAGTGCATGAGGTGCCGCCAACTTCAACAAAGCCGTGCAAACATGCCCACCCTGAGCCGTAGGTTCTGTTTGTGGGGTATGCATTTCCCGGCACGACAATGGCCACGCATTCTTCGCCTTCCAACCGATAGGACAAATCGCATTCCCAACCGTCGCCATACTTATTGGGATGCGCGTTATCCGGGATCGAATTTGTTTCTGCCGATGCGGGACTTGATGAGATAAGGGAGCCCGTCAAGCAGCTGAAAACGCCAACAAACAGCGCCGTCATGAAGTGAGAGTAAAACCAGTGCTGATTTTTTCGATTTGTCCTGGTGCAAACGACGTTGTCCGAATGTTGAGTGATTGAGTTACGATCCATCCAGGTTCAGCCCCTCAATGCAGGCCTGTGCTAGATCTTTGTTGGGGGTTTGGGATCCCGGTACCGTTGCCCAGCCGGCTGCCATAACGGCATCCTTTCGCTTGAAAGAAGTAGCTTCTTTGATCGTCGTTATTTTTTCGGCGCGTTGGGTGTCAGTTCTCGCCATGTCGACGCAGATCGGAACCAACGCAGCGATTACATTGTCGCGGGACATGGCGTTGGCCATCTTGTCCGCGTTACTGCCGGTCATCCATCCACCCCAAGAAAATCCAACGACGCCTACGAAAACCCCTCCGATCAGGGCGCCGTAGATTCCGGGTTTAAGCCATTCGGGCGTGTTCATAATCTATTCCTCCTGCGGGGAAAGCGCCGCATCGCTGTCATTGTTAGATGTGGCCAAGGTTTGGTCTTGCTTGAGCGCCAGTTCAAAATCTTCTGGGTCAATTGGGCGCATTTCCGTGCGGTCTGGCTTGCTGCCTTTGCCCTGAACTGTCAGGTAGGTTCCGGTTCTGCGATATGCTTCGAAACTCAGGCCCTGTAGTAGTTCTTCAACAACAACTACTTCATACTCGCCTGCAGGAAGTTCATCCGGGTAGCCGGACAAAGAGAACGGATTTGAAAACGTCACCAAAGAACTGGACGATCTCGTGCTCACCTTGGTCCTCCATTTAGTTTGTTGGATCTTCCCCGCGCAGTCTGCCGCGGTACACGCTCGTAAGCGCTGCGGTAGTACTGGCGTTGTAATTTAGAATAATGTGCAAATGGCAGACGCGCGCTGATCGATGTTAGTCTGCGGCCAATGACCTGAGATTTTATTGGAATCTTAAATGCATTTGGTGCCCGAGGATCAGGTACTGCCAAAAATTGACTAACCTGCGTCAGTGCAACGATGTTTGGATTCCGGCAACGTGATGTGTGTTGGCGGGATATTTGCTGGCGTGTTCTTAACGAGTATTTGAGAAGCGCAGGAAATCCAGTACCGCAATTGGACTGTATTTATCTTGCGCTTCTTTTTCGGTGAAATCCAAAATCTGCCGAAGCGAATGGCGTCTCTAACCAGGCAACTATCATCAAAATCCCGGCATCTCTGTAGGGGTGAACCTATTGCTTCAACAGTGGCCCGGCCTGATCCAGATAAGTGGAGTCAAAACCGGCCAACGTCACCAGTCCGTCATAATCATCAAATACCACTTGCCCGGATTGAAAAGTAACCAACCCCTTCTCCCGCAGTTGCCGTAGGACACGATTAACATGCACGGCACTCAGTCCCAGCGCATCGGCAAGGTGGTATTGTGTCAGGGGGCAAGTGTATCCCGTCTTGTTTGCCATCCCGACCTGAGTCAGCCTAACACCAAGTTCCAAAAGAAAATGCGCCATACGCTCACCCGCATCTCGCCGTCCTATGTTGACCAGGTGCTCAACCACCATCGCTTCATCTCGAGAGACCGCCCAAAGAATTGCTGTCGCCAGCCG
Organism: Ruegeria sp. C2; assembly: GCF_056537765.1. Taxonomy (NCBI): domain Bacteria; kingdom Pseudomonadati; phylum Pseudomonadota; class Alphaproteobacteria; order Rhodobacterales; family Roseobacteraceae; genus Ruegeria; species Ruegeria sp. C2. The sequence continues at coordinate 203,329 of NZ_JBQFRZ010000002.1, forward strand.
GGGCGTCTGCGCAAATGCTTCCAGGAGATCATCCACTACTACTTCAATGGCTTGGATTTCCATGATTGGTTCTATGCTGTGATCCGAGGTGTGCAGCAGAACGCTCCGCAAGCCCAGAAAGTCACCCGGTACTTGGAAGTCGACGATCTGACGCGACCCGTCTGTCTGGGTTTTGTAGGAACAAACCCAGCCCGAGGACAGAACGTAGGCAGCCTGCTCTGATTGCCCTTGATGCACAAGGTCACGTCCCGCTTCAAAGGTCCTGCGACGCTTGTGCAGGCGCGCTAATACCGCAAGTTCAACCTCAGTCAGAGAGACGAAGTTTGAGAGCTTTCGGGTGAGGGGGCTGTTATTGATAGTGGGCAAATATTCTTCCTTCATCGATGAGCAGCCCGCGAAACTATCCGACGCCAAGACTGCTTTCGATCAGTTAAGTATACAGCAATCTATGCCAGTATGGTGCAATTCATCGTGGCGCTTCCATGCTTGGACGCCTGTTAGAAAAGGACGTCTACCATGGCTGACCGGCAAGACCATTCAGGAATGGCCGCACTCTCAATTTGTGAAGCGCTTTTGCTTGCAATTAAAGATCGTGAGCTTCTGCCCGAACATGAAATTGTGGGAGTTCTGCATGACGCAGCTGCTGTCCACGAAACAGCGGTCGGCAATAACGATGAAAAGGACATGCACCAGGCCGCCGCTGTTCTGATAAACAAGATCATTGCTTCCGGCTATCGCGTTCGGCAGTAACGTTAATTTCCTGTCAGAAAAACAAGATTACGCTCGTCAAAAAAGCATAACAACAAATAGAAGCACTATTGGTGCTTCGTTCCCGATCAATTCAAACACGAAGCAAGAACCAAAGATCCAATCTCTGCAATATCTCAACTTAATGAAAAATTCCACGACCGCGAATTACTCCCTCTTCCCCGCCACCTGCATGAGCCACAACGAGAATTTGCTTACTGGCTGAAGGCCCGCATGGCCTGTCCTGCTGCACTGCCTGCGACAACGCAAACGTTGGCTTTGTTCGGCGTCTAAGTTGCTGATCCTATGTGCCTCGAAACTACAGTTTGATAGTATCGCATCATCATAGCTTTGAATGACCGGTCTGGCGACAACAGCTGCAACGCAGCGATGAATGTGCTGCGACAGCAAATCAATGCTGCGTCAGCAATTGCCGCAATCGCACAAGTCCGGTTTGTCCGCGTTTTTTCCGTCCACATGTGACGCATCGGAGGTCCGGAGAGTGGACTGAGCCGCCTTTGCCTCTCCAGAAACAAACGTCCGGATCGCGCGCTTCGCGACAGCAACGAGAATCAGGAATGGCACATTTTGACTTTAGATGCGGGCGCAGCATTCCAGTTAGGTGTAATAGCTTTCGAGCCTGATTAGTCGTGCTAGATTTTTGGAAAGCGAAACAAGGCACACACCTTCTGTACTTGTCCGACAGAAACATGCGGGCGCTACCAAGAAAATCTCCTCAACGTTGCATTCTCTAGGAGGTTCCCAAAAAAGTTTTGTTTAGACATCAAGGCCGTGCAAGAATTCAATCAAATAGAACGTGTTCCTTACGATGGCACTCCTTAGTAGGTGGTGGTGCTCTCATACCTAGTGATTGATTAGAGGGTTTAGCGTGCAAGAACTAAGCTTTTGCGGTGAGAATCGCCATGCCGACTTAGAACGATCGAAGAGTGCCTATGAAGAAGTCGCAGAAGCCGCGCGGCAGCTAAAACCCAGCAAACCAGTGGAAAAGCCAATTAACCGCGTAGTGATGATCCACGCGGAGAGAGGATTGGGTAAAACCCGGTTAGCAATGGAGTTGTATCGACACCTGACAACGGAATATGATCCGGAACATTATTGGCCTGATGACTATGCTCGATTAGCTGAACGTGTTGCGGTGATGCCAGAAGCCGAGAACAACCAGTTCAACTACAGCGCAACCTCGAGTTTTGTCTGGTGGGGTCTTGCAGTTGCCGATGGTCCCAACCCCGGGAATACTGTCTTTAACGGCCTGGAAGATTTGCTTCCTCACCTAACAGCAGCACAACTATGGGCGCGCCGAAAGTCGAGCAAACGTGCGCTTGTCGTTGAGGCGTTAGATCTGGCGTCAGAAGTTGGAATCGAACTTGCGGATGCTTCGATAGAAGTCGCCGGTGAAGCCATCGGCATAGGGTTGATCAAGCGCATCGGCGCGAGTGTTTTGAATATCGGTTCAATTGTCAAAAAGCACATAAATGACGGCGATGCTCCTTTGGATGCTGCTGGGAAAAGGATCGACTCTGTTGTTGATGGTGTTATTGCCGATTTGTCCCGCCTCTTTTCACCTGCTTCAAAGGGGTTTGTTGGGGTTCCGCTTGTCGTCCTAATTGACGACGCGCAGTTTGCTGACAGGGATCAAGCAACAGCAGCATTTACCGAAAAGCTAATCGCGACGAGTACCAGGGAAGGATGGCCTTTGTTGCTTGTTCTCACACATTGGAGCCGCCAGCTTCTTAAGTGGCGAGATGGGCAGAACGTTGAGCAACCCCGCAGTAAAATCGCAGAGGTCTTGCACCATGCGAGCAGCCGCAGGTCGAGCGATCCCGGGCCATTTACAGGAGTCGGTGGTGATACTTTGTCAGAACAGCGCTATGTCCAGATTGATCTTGGAGACCCTGTTGATGATCTATCGCCGGCCCTGAAGAACCAATTTCCGGGGCTTTCTGAACAGATCGTTGCGCAAATCGTTGAGAAAAGCGGAGGGAACCCACGCAAACTGGAGCAGATTGCAGCGCGAATGAAATCACGCCCTATCTGGTTTCAAGACATGGATCAGCAGGCGGATTTGACAGAAGATGGTTGCGTAAAGGTCCTGGAGTTATCCGAACTTCCAATTGATGAAATCGTTCTTGAACGGCTGCACGATACAGCTCCTGATGCAAGGCGGGCCTTGCTCTTGGCAAGTGTGCTGGGAAACCGCTTTGTCGTCAGTCTGGTCGACCGGCTGTCCGAGGCGCGTTTTGAAACGACAGCGCGCGGCGGATTGAAAGACGGGGAAATCCGTTACCGATTTGTGCGCGATGTTGTCGATCAGTCCCGCAATGACATCGCGCGTTTCACGGAACGGCTTTTTGCAGAGGCTGCTGAAACCTACCGGCACTCTGGTATGGCCTCGGTCAGCCTCGAGAACTGGCCGAAGGAGGGTGAGCTTTATCAGATACTGGATGAATTGCTTGAAGCATTAGTCGAAGAACCTGGTTCCTTTGCCAGATTATCACAGGATGATCTTGCGCACGCCTTTGCTTTGGCGTCGGATCGTATGTTGCTCTCAGGCTCACCCCAAGCGGGTTTGGCTCTTGCGCGACTTGTGCATATTCAGAACGAACTCGGCAACTATGAAGGGGCTTATGAAGCTGCGGAACGGTTCAGCGCAGAGCATGGAAGTGGCTCCGGTGCATCTTGGATACTAGGTGGTGCCTCAATTCATTTGTTGGGGAACGTAGCCAATACTCTGTTCCGGAGGGGCGATAGAGTTGCGGCGACGCGCATCTTTGAGGAACTCTTATCCAAGTATAAAACACTCGCGGCGCGCGATCCGGACAATGCGAACTGGCAGCGCGAACTCTCTGTCAGTCACGAAGAGGTCGGTAATATGCTAGCGGCCACGGGAGACCGCCAGGGTGCGCTTTCAGAATACCGCGAGGCCATGGAGATTTCCGCCACACTCGCGGCGCACGATCCTGACAATGCGAACTGGCAACGCGATCTCTCGGTCAGCCACAACAAGGTCGGAGATATGCTGGCGGCCACGGGAGACCGCCAGGGGGCACTTGCTGAGTACCGCAAGGCCATGGAGATTGACGCCACACTTGCGGCGCGCGATCCTGACAATGCGAACTGGCAACGCGATCTGTCTGTCAGCCACAACAATGTCGGAGATATGCTGGCGGTCGCGGGAGATCGCCAGGGGGCGCTTGCTGAGTACCGCAAGTCCTTGGAGATTGACGCCACACTTGCGGCGCGCGATCCTGACAATGCGAACTGGCAACGTGATCTTTCGGTCAGCCGCACCAAGGTCGGAGATATGCTAGCGGCCACAAGGGACCGCCAGGGGGCGCTTGCTGAGTACCGCAAGGCTATGGAGGTTGCCGCGACACTCGCAGCGCGGGATCCGGACAATGTGCAGTGGCAGCGCGATCTCTCGATTAGCCACGACAAGGTCGGAGATATGCTGGCGGCCACAAGGGACCGCCAAGAGGCGCTTTCAGAGTACCGCAAGGCCATGGAGATTGCCGCCACACTTGCAGCGCGCGATCCGGACAACGTGGAGTGGCAGCGTGATCTTGTGGTCAGCCACAGCAAGGTCGGAAATATGCTGGCGGCCACGGGAGACCGCCAGAGTGCGCTTTCAGAATACCGCGAGGCTATGGAGATTGCCGCCACACTCGCGGCGCGCGATCTGGACAACGCGAACTGGCAACGTGATCTCTCGGTAAGCCACACCAAGGTCGGAAATATGCTGGCGGCCACAGGGAGCCGCCAGGGGGCGCTTGCTGAGTACCGCAAGTCCTTGGAGATTGACGCCACACTTGCGGCGCGCGATCCTGATAATGCGAACTGGCAACGCGACCTCTCGATCAGCCACAACAAGGTCGGAGATATGCTGGCGGCCGCGGGAGACCGCCAGGGTGCACTTTCAGAATACCGCGAGGCCATGGAGATTGCCGCCACACTCGCGGCGCGCAATCCTGACAATGCGAACTGGCAACGCGATCTGTCTGTCAGCCACACCAAGGTCGGAGAAGTTTTGGCGGCGACGGGGGATGGCCCAGAGGCATTGTCGGAATACCGCAAGTCCTTGGAGATTGTCGCCACACTTGCGGCGCGCGATCCGGGTAACGCGGAGTGGCAACGTGACTTGGTAGTGAGCCATGTCAAGCTTGCGGAAGCAGTTAGTGACGCTGCCGAGGGGTACAAGGCTGCCTTGAATGTTGCGCAGGCACTTCATCAGGAAGGGCGTTTACTACCTTCGGACCACTGGCTTCTGGAAGAGCTTGAGCGAAGACTGAAGCAAGCAGGAGGGTAATTCGGGGTGGTGCAGTAAGCGTCACTGTAGAAAAACGCCCATTCGCGAGGACGTTTTCCGAAGCTGATTGGAACAGGAAATGTCACGTGAGCCCAAACATATCTACAAGCGGCGGGCACCTACTAGAATGGGATCGGATCAACGCACGCGCCGCCATCTGGCTCAGGGCGATCGCGAACTTCTTTGAGCAGATTTCTCAAAGCCGCATTTGCTTTACTTGGCTTTGGCTTTTTTCTTTCGACCATGAATTTAGGCTGGGAACGAACGCGTTCAGCCACGCTATCAAAGTCCGGGCGTGTAAAGGCATGAGGCGCTTCGCCGAGTTCAACGAAATACCCGCTTTGCTTCAGGCCCGCTTCGACTGTTCCATAAAGCGGCGCAAAAGCTTCTTCGGCAAGGAATGACTGGCGGCCGAATACAGTGTGGTAACGGCAGTTGTTGAAAAGCGTCTGCCAATCCTGAGGATAGCAGGCCTGAAGTTGCTGGGGATCTTGCCAGAAGGTCCAGCACTTTACTCCGTAGCTGCGCAGCAGGGTCACCGAAGTGAGCAAAAAATCCATTGGCCCCAATTGCGCGGCCTCATCCAAGAGAAATAGTGTTTCGCGTTTGACTTCATTAGCCTGTCGAATGCGCCAGCCAATCAAAGCCTCCATCCAGACACGGACAAGCGCGGAATGGCTACGCAAGTAAACAGGTGGTAGAACCAGATAGACAGTTATACCATTATCCCCATCCAGTTTTTCCAAGGGAAAGCTTGTGGCGCTGGTTGCTTTTCGAACGGCTTCGCCTCTGAAAATTTCGGTGTGGCTTCGGGCGGATGCCAGAATACAGGCCACTGTTCTGTCTGCTTGTGTCGGAAGGGAATGAGCCCCGCTTGCAACCAGATTGTTTTTGGATCGCGCCATATCGCGGATGGTGAGGCCGAAATCTTTCAGGCTTTGGTTCAGCAGATAGTTGATTTCGTGTAGGGTTCGCAGCCCCTTCGGGCTTTCATACTGTGTGTAGATTAGCAGTTGGGCGACTAGGTTTCGCGCGCTGATATCCCAAAACGGATCCAGATCGCTCACCCTGTTGATGACAGATGCCGCGAGACTTTGGGCGTCTTCCAGTGTTGGCTCCTTGCCCAAAACCAGATCCATCGGGTTCAGGCATTCTGCTTCAAGGCTGGTAATTTCGAAGGGGTCAAGAATGATCACGTCCTGACCCATGGCTTGCCGCGCGCCGGCTGTTGCTTTCGTTAGTTCGCCCTTCGGGTCAAAGGCCACAACGGACCCAGGGTAATCCAGCAAGGTGGGGATGGCCAATGTCCAAGTCTTACCGGAGCCCGTTGGCGCAAAGCTGATAAGGTGGCCTTCTGCTCCGGTGCGGATTTCCTGTGTTGTCGGCTCATTGGGTGGGCGGTTGGAAAACCCTGTGTTCTTGTGTTGTGGCGTGGTGAAACCTAACCGAATGCCAAAAGGATTGTGCTGGCCGGAAAAACTATCCATTGGGGCTCCTTGTTTTTCGGGTGGAGCAAGGGAAATGAGTGTTTCCGACGTCTGGCGCAATCAATTTAACGCGTGTTATTTTGACATGCTGCGATTCTTGGATGCTTCGGCAATGTGCAGACGCAAGGCAACGAGCGCGCGTTCAGCCTCCTCTATCTCGGCCTGAATGGTTAGGGCTTCTTGATGATCTACCCAGTGATCTTTCAGTGCGAGATGCATGGCGCGCATCACTTCTGCTGCTTCAAGAACGATCCGGTTGGTGGCGCGGTACAGGTTTTCTTCGTCTTTATGCCCGCTGGTTTCGATACGGTCGCCTACTACAAAATTTGTTTCTTCGAGGAAATAGCCCACAAGCCGTGCGTCAGGCATGGCCGAAAGCAAATCCTTAATTTCATTCGCCGAGAACACTGTCCGGTTGCGCAGACGGGCATAAAAGGCATCGTATTCCAGCCCCATATGCCTCGCGACTTCTTTTGAGCTGAATTGGGCTTCAGTCGTCAGAATTCGGTGAACGAGTGAAGCAAAGTCATTTCCGCGCATAAGTCCACCAGATCCAACCCTTTATTCTGACAGGGTGCACCGGAAAGGCATCGGAGTCTATGAGACGTTGGGGGGCTGCGATTTTTGGGATGTCAAACTGACTGAAGTTATCCTGCTCTATGCTTTGAACGAGAAGGGGACACATCACAAACAACCCCTAGTCGCAGTGAGGCGTGTGGTCTTGCTCTGATCGGGGCGTCCGGCAGTGGGAAATCCACTCTCGCAGACCGCTTGTTTGACAATCATACTGACCTGATCCTGCCAACGGAGGGCTTGGACGTGGCGGAAGTGATCCGGCTATTGGTGCCGTCACCAGCGACGCTAAAGAACGTTGGCACGACGATCCTGTCCAGTCTGGGGTATCCGCTCGCTCGGGACAAATCGGTTGGGATCATATGGACGCAGGTGCGTCAGTTTCTCCAAATGCGAAGGACCCTGTTTGTGCATCTGGACGAGGCTCAGGACCTCTACATCAGCAAAGGCGTCAAAACCCGCAATGATGTGGTGAACACCCTAAAATCGCTTATGAACGATAAGGACTGGCCGGTTGGTCTTGTTCTGTCTGGCACGCCCGATCTGATCGAGATGATCAATTCTGATGTTCAGCTTAAAAGGCGCATAGATGTTGTGTACCTGGGTGCAGTGAGCTGGATATCCCACGAACCCGAGGTCACAGAGATCTTTACTGAGTTCGTTGAGAAGTCTGGTCTGACACATTCCAGCGAACTTCAACAGAGAGAGTTTCTCAAGCGGCTGGTTCACGCAGGCGGCAATGAGTTTGGAATGATCATCGAAATGTGTCTGAGTGGGATAGAAGAGGCGCTCTACGACGGAGAAACCCAGCTCCGACTTGGACATTTTGCAGGAGCATTCCGGCGCAAGTCGGGTTGTATACCTGCTTTCAACCCATTCCTTGCCCAAGACTACATTAGCATAGATGTTAGGACCATCATGGGCTGGTTGGATCACGGCGACCCCTCGTTGGACGGAGGTTTGCAATGAAACGACAACTCGCTCTCACTCTGCCTCATCATCACATGGAGACGCCTGCTTCCTATGTCGCCCGGCTGTCACGTCGCAATCTTAGTGTTACGAGGGAATTCTGCTCAGATCTGGGTCTGAGATGGCCCCATATCTGCTCGGCTCATCCGGATCAGCTGGAGCGGCTGTCACAACTGGCTGGGGTGCCACTTGAAGCGTTGGAGTTGGCGGCAGCCAGATTGGTTGGCCCCTGTCGGTACCGCGTCGGGCATTCCTATGCCACCACAGGCTCGTTCCGCCGTGCTACCACCCGAATCTGTCCGAAGTGTATTGTGGATGTCATTGATGGGTCGGGTCCTGAGAGCGCGTTTCAACTTCTTGAGTGGTTGGTGCTGTCGATCGGGACCTGTGCCAAACATGGCGTACCGTTGCTCCAGCTTCCCAACGCGTCGCATGCGCATCTCACCTACGACGTGGTTGAGCAAGTGACGCGTCACCAGGATCTGATCTTTGAGGCCGCTCAAGACGCAACAAATCTTAGGCGATCTTCGTTTGAAACCTACCTGAGCCGCCGAAATGAGTTTGGGGTCGCTGATGACTGGTTGGACTCGCTGGAGCTGACGCATCTTCATCAGGCCGCTCTGACATTAGGTATGGCGATTGCTATGGACCGGGGCGTCTACCGTTCGGACTTGGACTTCGAACAAGAGCGTGCTTGCATGTCGGCTGGTTTCGAGGTTTTGAAGAGTGGGCCGGAAGCCCTGAAATCTGAGTTGGAGCGCGCCAGGCGCCAGTCTTCCTCTAAACGGTCTTATTTCACGACAGATATGGGCGAATTCTGCACCTGGCTTAAATACACTGAAGAGGACCCGGCGACAGCAGTGCTAAGGGCTTGCGTGCAGGATTTTGTGCGTGAAAACTATCCGCTGCAGACCGGCGCAAAAGTTCTGGGTACGGAAATCTCAGCGCCCAAACTCATCACACTTGAACGCGCGCGGGAGCTACATGGGGTCGAGCCACCACTGGGCGCGTCAATTCCAAAAGCTGGCCATGAAGTCCGCTTGATGCCTGCGATGTACGTGCAGGCTTATGTCAAGCGCGGCAAGTCGGGCGCCATCGACGCAGAGGCAATCTGTGAGGCCGTAACACGCCCCAAGATGCGTTTTGTCGCGATCAAAACCGAGGAACAGCAGGGCGTGCTGTTCCTTCACCGTGCCCGAGACATGGTCGTGCGTCAGCGAACCCAGCTCAGCAACATGCTACACGGACTGTTGGGCGAGTTCGGGATCGTGATCGCGCAGGGGGTCGGCAGAGCTGTAAAGTTTGCAAAGGCGGTGCTGGACGGAGAGCGTCCGAGTATTCCTGAAGTTGCCGTCGATGTTTTGACGAACCTGTGTAACCAGATGGTTGCTCTGCATCTGCGCATTCTTTGGTACGACAAACGCATCCTGCTTGAGGGTCGAAGAGACCGTCAGGTGATGCTGTTGCGAACCATTCCCGGGGTCGGCCCGGTGACCGCCTCAGCCATTGTTGCAACAGCAGGGAACGGACATCAGTTCCAGAATGGACGAGAGTTTGCGGCGTGGCTGGGACTGACACCAATCAACCGATCAAGCGGCGGCAAAGAACGTTTGGGGCGTATCTCAAAAATGGGAGACAGATATGTCAGACGCCTTTTGGTGGCAGGCATGACGGCACGCCTGAGACACATGAAGGATAATCCGGACCGCGCCGATCCATGGGCAGTCGCCTTGTTGGACCGAAAGCCGCCAAGACTGGCAACCGTGGCCATGGCGAACAAAACCGCTCGGATCATCTGGGCCGTCCTGACACGAAACGAACGCTACCAACCCCATGCGGCATAAACTGACAAAAGGAACATAAGAGACGCAAGACCATTGAGATGATGGAGCAATGTCAGCCCGCCAACCAAGACACCCCGTCGAATGTCTGGGACACCATGTTGTCCGTATTGCCGTTTGGGACTTGGTCAGCGGAAACCATCAGGGCCAGCCGCCGCGTGCGCTGCGCCAATAGGCCGGACACACGACTGCATCTGACAGACGCTCATATCAGCTCAAAAAAATGTCTTGCTATGCAGGAGCCATCCACACATGACATTCGCTGCCGCGGCAATTTTGGGTGCCTAGCCAACGGTTTGCGGACAGGGGCAACCATCTGCTGCGCCACTGCGAAGGAGTGGTGCATGAACGAGTGAATTTATGTCACAGGAGACTCTTTTCGGCATCCTGTTTGCTTCATTCAGGCTCGTATGCTGAAAAATTTCTGGTTTAATCGTTCAAGCAACGTGAAGCTCAAGTTCACCGCCTTCTGGACCTTAGCAAACCTACAATGTTTGGGTATGGTGCTGAATACCACCGCCTATGAATAACGTGTCAAATGCTCTTGCAACGTGTGTCATATGGATGTCGCGGATAGCTTGCAAAAGGCACGCTGGCCAACCAACTTGAGAGGTGCCCAATGTCTTTCTCTAATCGTCCACTATTTTCGCGCCGCCAATTTCTCTCCACAACTGCTATCGGTGCTGCTGCAATTACACTGCACCCTTTCTCGGCTGCTGCAGCCAACAATCAGGCGCATCTTCGGATCATGGAAACAACCGACATCCATGTCCATGTGTTTCCCTATGACTATTATGCCGATAAGCCCCGCGACACGGTGGGCCTGTCCCGCACGGCCTCGATCATCAATGAAATCCGCTCTGAGGCGACGAACTCGCTTTTGGTTGATAACGGAGATTTTCTGCAAGGCAATCCGATGGGCGACTACATCGCCTATGAACGCGGCATGAAAGAGGGAGACAGCCACCCAATCATCACCGCATTCAACACGGTGGGTTATGATGCAGCCACGTTGGGCAATCATGAGTTTAACTATGGGCTAAACTTCCTTGAGACCTCTTTGGCAGGTGCGGATTTCCCAGTGGTTCTGGCCAACGTAGCGAAAGAGAAAGGCGCAAGCCCGCGCGATGACAAGACGCTTGTCCAACCTTACGCCATTCTCGACCGCGAGATCGAAATGGGCGACGGCACGAAGCACCCGATTAAAATCGGTGTGATTGGCTTTACGCCTCCACAGATTATGAACTGGGATCGTAAGCACCTCGAGGGCAATGTCGAAGCGCGGGATATCGTCGAGACGGCACAGGCATATGTGCCTGAGATGCAGGAGCAAGGCTGCGATCTGATCATCGCGTTGTCGCATTCCGGAATTGGTGATGCCGACCATGTAGATGGAATGGAAAACGCGTCGGTTGTGCTTGCCGGTGTCGAAGGGATCGACGCGCTGGTCACAGGACACAACCACTTGGTCTTTCCTTCGCCAACATTTGCAGACCGTGCCGGTATCGATGTCGACAAGGGCACGCTGATGGGTAAACCCGCCGTTATGGGCGGCTTCTGGGGTTCGCATCTTGGCCTGCTTGATCTGCTACTGGAAAGGGACGGAAATGAATGGCGAGTGGTGACCACCACATCCGAGGCGCGACCCATTTCCAGAAGAAACGAGGATCGCTCAATCACCGCTTTGGTCGGAGATGATCAGCGTGTCCTCAACTCGGTTGCGACAGATCACGACGAAACGCTGGCCTATATACGTCGCGCTGTCGGCAAGACCTCGGCCCCGTTGCATAGTTATTTCGCTCTGGTCGCAGATGACCCATCTGTCCAGATCGTATCGATTGCGCAAAAGTGGTATGTCGAAGAGATGCTGAAAGGCACCGAGCACGAAGGCCTGCCGATCCTGTCGGCGGCAGCGCCTTTCAAAGCTGGAGGCCGCGGTGGACCAGAGTATTACACCGATGTTCCCGTTGGCGACGTTGCCATCAAGAACGTTGCCGATCTTTATCTCTATCCGAACACGGTGCGAGCAGTCCGCGTGAATGGTGCACAGGTCAGGGGCTGGTTGGAACGTTCGGCCGGTATGTTCAATCAGGTGGAGGCCGGATCAAAAGATGCGATCCTGCTGAATTCGGAGTTCCCATCCTACAATTTCGACGTGGTGGACGGTGTGACCTACCAAATTGACCTGTCCCAGCCCTCGCGCTTTGGACCGAAAGGCGAGGAGATTAACGCCGATGCAGCGCGAATTGTGAACCTCACCTACAATGGCGAACCGGTCAGGGATGATATGGAGTTCATCATCGCCACCAATAACTATCGCGCATCAGGCGGCGGATCATTCCCCGGCGCGTTGGGTGACACAATCGTATTCGAAGCCCCGGATACCAACCGCGACGTCATCGTGCGCTATATCGTAGAGCAGGGCACGATCGATCCAAAGGCAGATGCCAACTGGTCTTTTGCGCCGCTTTCGGACACCACGGTGTTGTTCGAGACTGGCCCAAAAGCGCGGGATTATATGGGCGACGTCAAAGGTGTCACAATCGAGGATGCCGGAGAAGGCGCCGACGGTTTCGCAGCTTTCCGGATCAAGCTCTGATTCAATGTGAGCACGAAAATCACCCGCCACCAAATGAAGCCGGTGGCGGGCTTGCATTGATTGATTGTTGGTCCTAAGCGGCGATGGGTAGCGCACTCAACCAGAAGGCGATTCACATAACACCCCTTCAGACATGTCTGCGGTATGATATGACGCCGAAAAACATCCAGTGGCTGCGTAACCCTACCATGCGAAACGCCGTTTGGTGAGGACTGCAATGCAAGACAAAGCGGTCGATGACGAGAGGCCTTGAGATTTCAAATTCCAGTATCGAGAATCGAGGGGCGCACGGCATCCTCTTACCTTCGAACAATAAAGGTTTGACGACGAACAACGTACACTGTTCAAATTGAACTCAAAAAACGCTCTATTTCCACTAGGGCTTTAGGCCAGGCAGGATCATACTCTGGCATTGTGTTGTTTGCCGTCTCAATGCCAATGAAGCGCGCATTCTCGATGCCGGAGGCGAATATCCTGCCTTGTTCAACACTGTGCATCCTGTCTCGATTAGCGTGCATGACCAAAGCAGGACACGAGATCTGCGAAAGCAGATCGGTTACGTCGACTTCGGCGACCAGTGGTCCAATCTTGAGCCAATCCTGGTGGTCCATTGCCACTTTCATAAACTCTGCATAAGCGCGCTGGTCATGCGGGCTTGCAGTTGGAGCAAATGACTGGGCCATCAAGTCTCTTGCAGAAGGATATTCATCGTTCCAGCCCTCAAGACTCATATCCATCATAGCTTGCCCAAGCGCGGCAATACCGGGCTGTGAGCGCACCGCAAGCCCTTGTGCGAATCCACCAAGTAGAACCAACCCCGAAACACGGTCAGGATTATGTGCGGCAAAAGCTGCAGCAATAGTTGCCCCGAAGGAAATGCCAAACAATGGCACTTTTTCGATCCCGGCTGCGTCCAAAACGGCTTCAACATCTTCGACGATCCGGTTCAGAGATACATCCTGCACACCCCTCTGGGACAAGCCATTGTTTCTACCATCAAACCGATAAAGGCAGTGGTTCTCCGAAAGTAGAGGCAACCATCCGGCGATGGTGTTCATCGTCCAATCGTATTCCAGATGCCTAAGCCAGTTTGGTGTGACCAGTAGCTTTCTACCGCTTCCAGTCGATGTCCAAGCAAGCGTTGTACCGTCCTTCGATTTTGCAAAACGCATGTCTTGAGAGTTAGCCAGCAGCTTGTTCTTTGCGCGTTTTTTGTCACCATCCAAATCAATTGAGTAGGCTTCCACCGGATTTGGAATTCCCTTCAGCCGTATCGAGCTTTCTGGTCGCAACGCAACTGCCAGCGAAGTTCCCGCAACTTCAGCAGCGGTCTTGCTGACGAGACAACTTCCATTTTGGGCACTGGACTGAAGGCGAGACGCAACATTCACGGCCTCTCCGAACAAGTCTGTGCCATTTGGCATTACGTCGCCAACGTGGAGACCTCCTCGAAGATTTACGTCTTCATCTCTCATCTGATTGAAAATCTGGCTTGCAGCATCAATTGCATCTGTGGCAGCGACAAACTCAACCAAAGCTCCATCTCCCATCAGCTTGAATATTCGCCCTTTGTATTCATGGACCAACGGCCTGATCACATCATCCAAGATGTGTTGTAGAGTGTTCAGCGTGGCCTCAGCATCCTCTGACATACGCTTGGTATAATCGACGACATCCAGGCTCAGGATCGCAGCAATTTTCCGCTTCATCAGTTGATGTGATCCTTTTTGCTAAAACCAATTCTTGTGACCTAAAATTAACAGAGGAATAGATTTTTGTGACCAAAACTTGTGTTTGAGCACTGAGCTAAGTCTTCAAATTCCTAAACTAGCATCGCAACACATTGACCGAACAAAATGTCTTATCGGCTGGCGATACTTAAAACTCAGGTGAATAGTTGACGGGCTTCGCGTTGCTAATGAAGTTTCACTTCGCAATATTCATTCAAAAAATGTCAGCCCCTTGCCCTCCTCATCAGTGAGCGGTGGCAGCCTAAAGCGGACTTATTCACATCGACCTCCAATGGGCAAAAATTCCGTCTTTCGAGATGTGGTTCTGAGTGCAGCCTACAAGTCGCTCATTACTCGAAAGTGAGAGTCGTCGATGTTCATTGTGTTTCTTACCATCATCTCTATTGATCGATCAATTTCCGGATCGTCAGGTTCAAAAACAGCACACGCCTTAAGAGCGTCCTTAATGTTGGTTTCTTTTCCGAGGAAGCAATAGAGAACGCGCGCGCAAAGCGGTTCTCTGGAACTGCTGGTCGAGACTCCGAGCTTCAGTCCGGGAAGCCGATTGTGACGGTTCTTGAAATTAGGATAAAGAATTGTCTGACTGATTTCTTCGCCAGTGATCGCATCGAAATCGACCTGAAAGATGCGGTCGTTCAGGTAGAAGGCCAGCCCGTTATAGCGACCATGCATGCGGGCCTTGTCCCGGCCCTTGATCGCCATGTTTTCGATGCGCGAGTAACGCGTGACTCCTCCTTCTGTCGACAGTCGCACCAGAGTCCGCAAGATCAATCCCGGATATGTCATGGCATAGGAATATTCGTGGTAGAAACCATCATACCGGGACAGATCATTGCGAGAGCGCCTGGCCAATTGTTCCAGATAGGCAGAATAGGCCAATGGGCCAACGTTGGCGTCACGCCGAAGTCGAACCAGTTCCGCAAAATTATCATGCGGAAGTAGTATCTCGCCTTCTTCGACACCAAAAAAATCACAGATCTTCGCAAGGGCATGTTGCGATGGCCGAGAGGCACCGTTGAGGTATTTGTTGAACTGCGACCGGTTGATCTCCAGCTGACGACAAACCTCGGCCACAGACTTGAAATGGTTCGTCAGCAACCTCAGGTTCCGTTGGAAATCATCCGCCATATTTGGCTTACTCCCTTCTTTTCGGATCATCGAATCCAAAAACATCAGATATTTTGATCAACACCCGACAAAAATGTGGCGCTATCTGGCGCTCATGCAAGACCTTTTTGCAACTGGTTGCATCACCTCACCAAATTGAGTCGAACGCGGGCCCGGTGCTACCAGACTTGATGCGGTGCGGCGATCAGACCATTGCCCACGGCGCATGGTCATCACTAACAGGGAAACATAGGAAACATGGGAATTTTCGACGGCCTGTTCGGCGCCATTAATGACCTGACATGGGGTTGGTCGCTTGTACCAATTCTTGTCATCTTTGGCGTCTTCATCACTCTACTGACCGGTTTCGTTCAGTTTCAGTTTTTCAAGCGCATGTTCCGTGTGCTGTCTTCAAACAACCAAAGCGCTGATCCAAATGCCATCTCGGCTCGGCAGGCGCTGTTGGTGTCGGTCGGCGGTCGCGTTGGTGGCGGGAACATCGCCGGGGTTGCGGTTGCCATTACGCTTGGTGGCCCGGGCGCGGTGTTCTGGATGTGGGCGATCGCGATTGTCGGTATGGCTACCAGCTTGGTCGAATGCTCGCTGGCGCAGCTTTATAAGCGTCGTCAGGAAAATGGAGATTTCCGCGGCGGACCCGCACGTTCCATCATACACGGGCTTGGGCAGCAGTACCGTTGGCTGGCCATTGTTTATGCGATCTGCCTGATCGCGTCCTTTGCCATCGGTTTCAACGCGTTTCAGGGTAACACAGTTGCGGGCGCTGCAGAAGAAAGTCTTGGCCTTAGCCGTTTCGTCACCGGTGCTGTGCTCACTGTGATTGCCGGCTTCGTGGTTTTTGGCGGCATTCATCGGATCGCCAAAGTAGCGGATGTGGTTATTCCTATCATGGCAATGGCTTATTTGCTGATGGCCTTTGTGATCATCCTAATCAATATCGCTGACGTACCGGGTGTGTTCGTCTCGATTATTGCGAACGCCTTCGGTTGGGAAGAAGCAGTCGGTGGCGGCATGGGCGCGGCCATTGCGAACGGTCTGCGACGCGGTCTGTTTTCGAACGAAGCCGGTCTGGGTTCCGCTCCGAACGTGGCCGCAACAGCGGATGTACGTCACCCGATCAGCCAAGGCATCACCCAGTCGTTCTCAGTCTTCATCGACACGATTGTCATCTGCACATGCACCGCTTTGGTCGTGTTGCTGAGCGACGTATATCAGCCCGGTGCAGATATCGATGGGGTGGTCCTGACGCAGCAGTCGTTGGTAAGCCATCTGGGCGAATGGACCCAGTATTTCCTGACGTTCATCATCCTGCTGTTCGCGTTCAGTTCGATCATCTACAACTACTATCTGGGTGAAAACGCGCTGACTGTGATTACCAAACACCCCATGGCGATCAACGTTCTGCGCGTTGCTATTATGGGTATCGTGTTTCTTGGGGCGACAGCGCCGGGTGCGACATCGGTGTTCGCATTCTCTGACCCCGCAATGGGTCTGCTAGCCCTGGTCAACCTTGTCGTGATCATGATGCTGCTGCCGACATGCCTCCGCATCTTGCAAGACTTCCGTAAGCAGCTTGCAGCAGGTGTGGAACGCCCGGTTCTGAACCCAGACGATTTTCCTGATCTGGACATCGATCGCACGGCATGGACCGGGAAAGTGAAAGACTGATTTCCACAAAGGAGCGTGACGGATTAATGTTCGTCTTCAATGCTCGAGCTCTAACTAACTTGAACCTCGCCAGTTTTGGCGAGGTTCTTTGTTGTATTAGAGGAAACAGAAATTTCCGGTCCGAATTGCACATGAAATCTGGCCCGACATGCGGCCAACGCGTGGGGGGATCCTAATGAACGGTGTGATGCAGAACATTGCGGCTGAAATATTCAAACAGGATGACTGGGGGCGAACGGCTCAGTACATTCCCGAACTTGCTGAAATTGACCCAAAGCAGTTCGCGATAAGCGTATGCCTGAACGATGGACATGTGTTTAGCGCGGGCTCGGCTGACACACCGTTTTCCATTCAGAGTGTATCAAAGGTCTTTACGCTTGTGGCGGCGCTTGGGCGAGTGGGGGACCAACTATGGAAAAGGGTTGGCAGAGAACCATCGGGGGCCACTTTCGATTCTGTCGTTCTATTGGAAATCGAGAAAGGTCGACCCCGCAATCCATTCATCAACGCTGGCGCGATTGTTACCACGGATGCTTTGCTATCCAAGCGAGAGCCTAAAATTGCACTTTCAGAAATACTTGGACTTGTTCGGCAAATGGCTGGATCAGACGAAATTCATATCAATCGCAGGGTAGCCGCGTCCGAACAGGCGACCGGATCCAGAAACATTGCGCTTGCGCATTACCTCAAATCCCATGGGAACCTCTTTAATTCACCGGAACTTACGCTTGGGGTTTATTTTCATCAATGTGCGATCGAAATGACGACCAAACAGTTGGCAATGGCTGGCCGCATTCTTGCTGGGTTGGATGGCGCTCCTCGCGTTATTTCGCGACATCATGCCCGCCGGGTAAACGCTCTGATGATGACTTGCGGACACTACAACGGTTCGGGTGATTTCGCTTACCGGGTGGGTCTGCCCGGAAAGAGCGGTGTTGGTGGTGGTTTGCTTGTTATCGCACCAAAAATCGCTTCTATCGCATTGTGGTCTCCTGGGCTGAATACTTATGGCAATTCGCATGCCGGAACACGCGCTGCTTCAATGCTCTCTCAGGCGACAAATTGGTCAGTTTTTTAGCGAGTTCCAAGAAGGTCCTCCTGGCTCGGAATAAGAGGGGACTGCACGCGATTTGGCGAGAAAGTAGCCAGACAACGGGATTATCCGCAGGCTGTAAGATTGAGAGGAACACAGATTCTGCTTTTGCAACGAATGGTGGCTTTGACTGGCATAGCGCCGCTTTGGAGGATCGGGTTAGATGTCGGCTATGGGCTTCACGCCGAAAATTGCAAAGTCCGTTTTCTGCGCATCGCAGACATTGGTGCTTTCAACAGCATCGGTTGGTTTGGGCTCGAAACAAACGTTCTCCGCGCACAGGATCAATGACTGCTATCCGGCGGATTACCGGCGTCGTTCGCAATCTACATCCCACAGTACAGTCGCGCGTGCATGAGACCGTCCGGGAACCGCCCATGCTGCATTTACTGCTGTCGCGAATCGAGCAAGCAACTGCTGAATTTGAAAGCATTGACGACCTGTTTCTTCTGCCTATCGGTGATCTGTCAAATTTGCCAAGCGTTTGCATGGAACATAATGCGGGCAAACAATTATCGAAAGTGTAATTTGATAGAAGATCTTACCATATAAGCACCCAGAAGCCGTCGCAAGCCAATGCAATATTGCGATGCCGAACCGCTGATACGAAGACTGAGATCGTTAGTTCGCAAGCATTTCTTCGATGCAGATATTGAACCTGTTTAGTGCCCCCTCGAAACGCCCGAATAGATGGCTTGGATTGCCGCGTGTGGCAAAGCCGGATTGGATTTCTTCGCCCAACTCGAAATCCTCCTTCAAGGCGGTCACGGTGATCTTTTGGTTTCTATCCCAATGCGCCTGCATCTCCTCCGTATCTGGCGCGGATCTCGGAACCAACGTTGCCATGCGGACATGGGTCATGTCATGGGCAATGGGTTCGAAATGGAACCACATAACATGATACTGCTGCACCAGCAGCTGAGTGTTCGTCATCAGGGTAAACACCATATTGGCATCCCGTCGGATCTCCCATTTGTCTTCGGGTGTATCGCGCAGATCCGGCATCGAAATGCGAGGCAGAATTGCACGCATGTGAGGGCCGAACATCTGGTATGTCAGTAGGTTGTCAGGGAAATAGGGGCCTATTGTGCTCTTGTGAGCAACCCGGAAATGATAAGCTTCCATCCCGCCTTCCATCAACAGCTTCCAA
The DNA here is from genome assembly GCF_056537765.1 of Ruegeria sp. C2. NCBI lineage: Bacteria > Pseudomonadati > Pseudomonadota > Alphaproteobacteria > Rhodobacterales > Roseobacteraceae > Ruegeria > Ruegeria sp. C2. Next base: position 222,656 of record NZ_JBQFRZ010000002.1, read on the forward strand.
TTTGCCTTGATGTCAATTTCCTGAATCGCTGCGATGCGGTGTTGATCTAAACCAATCCAGTCCAGATCGCGGCTTATACCCGCAAGCCAATTGTCCATCTCTGCAGCACCGGGATTGGCGATTATCCAGATAAATCCTTGCATTTCGACGCAGGGCAATTGGCGTAGGCCGCGTTCGGCGCGGGGCAGATCGGGAAATCCCTGTGCTTCTTGCGGCACGGCTCGCAACTCACCTTTGTTGGTCCAACTCCAGGCATGGTACGGGCAAGTGAAGACGCGCTTGCAGCCTTTGGCCTCCCGCTCCAACGTTGCACCGCGATGACGGCAGACATTGAGAAAGGCGCGGGCCGTTCCATCTTCGTCACGTGTCAGCAGAACGGGTAAGTCAAAGAACCGTTTGGTAAGGAAAGCGCGGGGTCCTTCCAGCTCCGAACTTTGCGCGACGATGACGGGGCGCCGCTGAAAGATCATAGCGCGCTCGCGCTCGAACCGTTCGGGGCTGGAGTAGCGTGAAATCGGGGAATGCGCGATCGTATCGTCAAGAAAAGCCGATTTCTGATCCGCGAGCCCGATGATCTCCTTTATCAGCCCGATTTCGGTTTGTCTGTCCATCGCTCGATCCTCTACTTACCAATCGGTAAGTTACTTACCACTTGGTAAGTTGCAGTGCACCTGATACGTAACGTCAGAAACGGAGTTCGATAGATGAACAGGCAGAATGATGCGAGGGCGGTCTATCTGGCAATTGCCTCGAAACAGTTTGCTGCGAACGGCTATCATGGCGTAAGCCTTGCTGCATTGGCGGGTGAAGCAGGTGTTTCAAAACAGGCGCTGTTGCACTTCTTTGGGACAAAGCAACAGCTGTACTCGGAGGTGCTTTCAGGTCTCGCTGATCGGCAATTTGCCGAAGTTGAAGCGGCAAAGCATCCTGACTCGATGATGCACCTCAAAGCCTATTTCAATCGTTTTCTGGCGTCCAACTTGTCACGGCCTGATGACGCACGCCTGACCGTTCGGGCGTTGCTGGACGCCGATGAGAACGCAAAGGTTTGGCCTATGAAGGTCTATCTGGACAGGTTAGTGGAAATTTCTCGCAGTACACCAGTTGGTCAGCATGCCAGTGAAACCGAACTGCGCACCCAAGTCTTTCAGCTGATCGGAGCGATTCAGTATTTTGCCATTTCCCTGAACGCGATCGGCGGAATGTACGGAAAAGCCAACGCCAAAGAGCTGGCTGGCAGTTTTTCCCAGCAAATCTCGGGCACAGTGGACAGCCTGTTTGGAGCGAACAAACCAACCGATACTGGAACCAAATGATCGCTCAGGGCTTGGCCTTTTGCTCAGTCGGTTGACCGCAGGTAGGGCAGTGATCGGTTTCTGACAACGTTTCAGCATGCACACGATCCCGGATCTGGTCTGCCGCGCGGCGAGACAACCCCAACTGCTTGCGAACGGCATCGATGTCTGCCTCGTCCGCCTCACAGATGTCGCCGTCTTCCAGCGCCTTTCTAAACTCGCGCTCCAGGCTGGCACGTCGGCGGTGCAGCTGATCATTCAGACCGCTGGCGATGATCCCTGCGGGCAAAGCGGCCATACCAATGCCGATCACTGTGATCGCAGCGCCGAAAACCTTGCCCGCGACCGTTACGGGGGTCACGTCGCCATAGCCAACGGTTGTCAATGTCGCCATCGCCCACCACATCGCTGCGGGGATGGAACCGAACGCCTCGGGTTGCGCCTTATGCTCTGCCAGCCAAGCACCGCTCGCCGCAAAGATCAGCATCACCATCAGGATGAAGAAACCCGCAAAGAACGCGCCAGCCTCTTCCTCGAACACGGCAAGCAACATGCCGAGTGCGGGCGAGTACCGCGTGAGTTTGAGTAGCCGCAACATACGGAAGGTCCGTAGCAGACGCAGGTCAACCGGGAAGAACAGGTAGAGCAGTGCTGGCAATATCGCCAGCAAGTCGATGATGGCGATCGGAGAAACGGCCCAGGACGCACGCGTTTCATACTTTGGGTTCTCCGCCGCGACCCAGAGTCTGGCCACGTATTCGACCACGAATACGAACAGAGAAAGACCCTCGAACAGGTTAAGCGCAAAACCCCAGCGGTCGTAGATAGAGTCGACCGTCTCAAGGATGACGGCAGCCACGTTCAGCGTTATCAGGGCGATCAGGGCTATTTCCAGCAACCAAGGACCCTTGGCAGCCCGGTCCGGGCGTTCGAGCCACCAATACACTCTTCTTCTTAGCCCGCTTGAACCTGTCACAGCTTCACTCATGTCGAAACTTCGACCAGGCGCGCATCAACGGAAACGCGATTTGCGAGAGTAGGGCGATACCCCAGACCAGATTGCCAACCAATGAAGGGACATGTGGGACAATGTAGAAACAGGCAATTGCCAGAACAATTCCGAACACCCGCACATCCCAGCGCCCGAAATTCGAGGCAAGGCGGTGTTCGATGACGTTCTGAAGCACCCAAAGCATGGCGATGTAACCGGCTAGGCCGAAACAGCCAAAGGCGGCATATTCAATTGGGTATGGCTCCCAGAACCCGACTTTGACCTCTGCAGCAAGGGCCACACCGACCATGACGCCGCAAAGCATCAATATCAGGTGCGCAAGCCACCAGATGACCAGGGTCGACACCTTTTTGTCCTTCGGTTTGGCGTTGCCGACAAAATCGAAATAGATCCAACACATCACGAACATCGAAACGCCGCCGATGATGAAGTTGACCAACACGTCGGGCGAGACTTTGTAGATGCCTTTTTCGGACAGGGTGACAACGAGTTTGAAGAACCCTTCGCCCAATACGATAAGTGTCAGCAGGGCAAACCGTTCAGCCATATGACCAAGCCGCGGGACGAACCGCTCGAAGCGCAGGACAGTGACACCGGGGATCATGTATAACGCCTGTGTGGCCACCATTGCGGCGGCGAATACCCAATTGGCAAGAGGTGTCGGCAGAAACGCCGTGATGGCAAAGATAACCGCAAAGGCCGAGAAGTTGCGGATCTGCACGGACGACATCGACTCGCCCGAGGAATTGACCCGTCGAGCCCGATAGTAAAGCGCTGCAATCATGGCCCGGTTCGCGGCAAAGCCCAGGGCGAAAAAGACCCAGCCCTTGCCGTCAATCGCAGGGATCGCCGCGGCCATGAACATCACCGTACAGATCATCACCGACATGATGAGGCGGTGCCAGAAATCGGTGCTGATGTAGATCGAATTGAAAATGCTGAGCTCACCCCACGCATACCATAGCGTGATGAAAACCCCGGCGAACACAAGAAATCCGTGCAAATCAAGGTGGTGCGACAGGTAGTTGCCCAACAGGAAGATCGTCACGACATGGATCAGGTCATAGAACAGCTCGGCCCAGTGGACGTGGTCATGTGCATGGTCAAGGTCTTGATGATGTTGAGGCTTTCGCCACATGGGGTGTTCGTGCAGGGCCATAAAGAATGAACTCATGAAGTTGATAGATTGAGGTGGCCGACATGCGGCCACCCTATGTCTGATTTTGGTATTGCACCAAGCTTGTCGCGCAGACCGACACCATACAACCCCTGCGATGGCTGCTCGGCAAGGGCATGCCGGGCAAAAAGCATCTGTCATGGGGTGTTCGAACCGCGACGGGCTCTGCAGGCGTCACGCGGCCTGATCGTTTTGCAGTTGCTGCAAGATTCGGGCGTAGTTCTCTTCGCCTTGTGCGCCGGTCACGAGGTGACGTTGGTTGAACACCATTGCAGGGACGCCCTGAATGCCTTGGCGGATCCAGAACTGCTCTTCCTGGCGCACGCTTTCAGCCCGTTCCCCGCTTTGCAGCATAGTCAAAGCTTTGGCACGGTCCAACCCGATACTGGCGGCTGCATCAGACAGAACCTGCAAGTCCGAGACGTCCTCGCGGCGCGTAAAGAACGCTGCAAACAGCGCCTGTTTCATGTCGTGCCCCTTGCCTTGTTCAGAGGCCCAGTCGATCAGTTGATGTGCGCGTAACGTGTTGTACATCCGCATGTCGTCCGCATAGTTGAAGGTAAACCCAAGCGCGCTTCCCAACTGCGTCAGGCGGGCACGTGCCTTGATCGATCCTTCCAGAGTCGTCCCGTGTTTTGCAGCCAGATGTTCGCGCAGGTTCTCTCCGCCCTCGGCCATTTGGGGGTTCAGCTCGAACGGGTGCCAATGGATATCAAGTTCGATCCCGGCATCGTGCGCGGCCTTGGCCAGTTGGTGATAGCCAATCACGCACCACGGGCAGACAACGTCCGACACGATGTCGACACGGATGGAGAGAGCGTCTTGCACGGTTCAGGTTCCTTTCACATCGCTGGAAAAACGCGCGGCGTTCTCCTTGGCAAAGGCACTGGCATCTGCGTCTGCATCCCAGAATTGAGGGTTTGCCTTGGGGATGGTCAGCGCTCGCTGCACGGCGGGCCGGGCATCAACGCGGTCGAACCATGCATTCAGATGCGGCAGGTCTGACACATCTACCCGTGCCCAGACATAAGCACGCGCCCACGGGTACAGCATCATGTCAGCGATGGTATATTCGTCTGCAGCGATCCACTCGCGCCCGTCCAGACGCGTGTTCATAACCTCCATCAAGCGGCGGCTTTCGTCCACGTAGCGACGGATCGAAAAGGGCTCTTCATGGCCATTGGGTGCGGCGATGTGTTGAAAGTACATCGCTTGCCCCATCATCGGACCGACGTGGCCCACTTGGAAGAACATCCACTGCATCACCTCGGATCGTTTGGCCGGGTCCGACGGCAGGAATTTTCCGTATTTTTCGGCCAGATGCCAAAGGATCGCGCCGGATTCGAAGATCGCGCGCCCTTCCTCACGATCTTCGATAGTCGGGATCTTACCGATAGGGTTCAGCGCCAGATAGCCCGGCGCTTTCTGTTCCTGTTTGGAAAAGTTGATGTGAGTCAGGTCGTACGGCACACCTGCCTCTTCCAGAAAGATGACCGGCTTGTAGCCGTTCATCGTGCCGGCGGTATAAAGGTGGATATCAGGCCGGGACATGTTCGACCTCGGCAAATGTGGCCTTCAGGTGCGCATCAAAGCGGGTAAAATCGGCTTCGATCTCCGGGTTCTTCATAACATCGAACGCTGCAAAAGTTGGCAGGGGCTGCATGGCCAAGAACCTTGCGTTCAGGTGCATCGGGCGCAGCAGATCATCAACGCTGCCACCGGCAAAGAACGGCTCGGATGCGTCGTCGAAAGCCTCTCTTGGCGCATTGAACGTGACCGACAGCATGTATGTCTTGCTGCTTAGCGTGCCGCCTGTACCGTAGTTGGCCTTGGGCGCGTCCGTTGTACGGCCATCCCCTGCACTCAGACGACCATCCATCCCGACCGTGTAAACCTCATCTATGTATTTCTTGAAAATCCACGGGACGCCCATCCAGTTCACCGGGAACTGCATGATAACTGTATCGGCCCAAAGGTGCGCTTCGACCTCGGCATTCGCGTCGTAACCATCGGCAACGGTGGTCACGCGCACCTCGTGCCCCATGGCTGTCAACGCCTCACGCGCATGGTCCGTCAGGCTGGCGTTCAACCGCCCGGGGGCGAAGTCGTAGGGCTGGGTGCCGTTCACGATCAGGATTTTGCTCATGTCCATATCCTATAGGTACAATCTCTGAACCCTTGACTTGTCTTGGGTTCAGAGGGAACTTGAGGATGCAGGTTGCAGAAATCAACCAGTATACTTTTAGTAACCTAGTTTCCTGAGTGAAAGGACGACGATGCGGGCACGGATTAACGAGGATGCCAAAGGACGTCGACAGGTCTCGGAGGCCTGCCTGGAGCCATGTGCCATCGAGCGTGGAATGCGGATCATCGGCGGAAAATGGACCGGATCGATCCTGTGGCACCTCAGGGATGGTCCTGTGCGTTTCAATGATATGTCCCGCATGATCGGAGGGGCCAGCAAGAAGATGATCACCGAGCGGTTGCGTCAGCTTGAGGAGCAGGGCCTGGTTACGCGGCAAGTGATGAATACCGCTCCGGTGTCCGTTCAGTATTCCATCACCGAGTTTGGCCGCACAGCGCTCGGGTTTCTCGACGAGCTAAGAAAGTGGAGTGAGGGGTTACCTAACGGTTTGAAGCGATGAGCTCTATCTGTTTGCTCGGATCTAAAAGCTAGTGTTTCTTGACCACGTAACAAACGTGGTTTGCGCCAATACAGCAGATGAAGTGACATGGTGACTTAGAATAGAACTCAGTGAGTTTGCTGGCCTAAAGAAAATAATACGCGCGTATTTTTATACAAAACAATTGAAATATACGCTTGCGAAGTTTTGGAGCGGCGGCGTGTTATTAAACAAATTCCTGTGGGGTCGTTCAGTGCCATTTTAGTTGTCCGGTCGGGTAACAGTTGTCCCGCAGGCCTCTAGTTCGAACAAACTAAGTTCTCGCACCCAAAGCGAACGGCTGCTTTGGCGTGCTGCACCGCAGCAGCGGTTTTGCGGGACTAATGGCAGTTAAGGGCCGATGATAATGCGTTTTCAAGCCGGGTGCTCATCAGTTTGAACATAATTGAACAATGTGGAAATTCTTATCGTTTTTCCTTAACCTTCCTTAAGGGGGAGTCACTAGTGAAACGTCGACTCACGGTCATTCTTGCTATCGATGTAGTCGGCTATTCCCGCCTCATGAGAGACGACGAGGCGGGAACACTAATAACTCTCAAAAGGCATCGTTCGGAACTAATTGACCCCAAGGCTGTTCAGTACGGAGGGCGAACCATCAAACTGATGGGCGACGGGGCGTTGATGGAATTTACCAGCGTTGTGGATGCGGTTCGTTTTGCAGTCGAAATACAGTGCGGCATGCCCGAAAGGAACTCTGATGTTCCCGCTGGCGACCTAATTGAATTCCGTATCGGAATCAACGTCGGTGACGTGATTGATGAGGGCGGGGACATTTACGGGGACGGTGTAAACCTTGCTGCAAGGATCGAAAGCCTTGCTCAACCCGGTGGAGTTTGTGTTCACCGCAACGTCTTTAGCCAGGTTCGCGGAAAACTGGATCTGGACTTTGAGGATTTGGGCCGAGTGAAGGTCAAGAATATTGAACTGCCTGTACCGGTCTTTAACGTGGAGCTGAATGAAAAAGCGACGCGGCTGGTATCTTCTGTCAAGATCACTAAGCCAAACCGAATTCCGTCCGCTGCCCGGGCGGCTGGTGTTGTCTTTGTTGCTCTAATCCTTGTTGTCGGACTAGTCGTGTGGCGCTTCAACGCACCTGATTTTCAGCCGGTGAAGATAGCAGAAATGGAACGTCCGCTGCCGGATAAGCCGTCGATTGCCGTGTTGCCATTCAGTGACCTGAGCCAGGGTAGCGACAAGGGCTACCTCAGCGACGCGATCAGTGAAGAGATCATTGCCAAACTTTCCCGCTTTCCTGAGTTTTTCGTAATCGCCCGAAACTCTAGCTTCTTCTACAGAGACAAGTCGGCAGATCTTCGCGATATCGCCAAGGAACTGGGCGTGCGGTATGTATTGGAAGGCAGTCAGCAAAAGTCAGGTGACAAGCTTCGCGTGAATGCGACCCTCATAGACGCGGCGGCCGGGAATGCGATTTGGACTGATACGTATGATCGCGACATGGTGGACATCTTTGCGCTGCAGGATGAAATCACCCGAACGATTGTCGCGACGCTGGAACAGAATATCGACCTCGCTGAATACGACCGATTGCTGCGTCAACCCACTCAAAGCCCTGGGGCATATGAGCTTGTTTATCTGAGCCGCGCGGAACGGTTGAAGTTCACACCGGCAGGCAATCAAGAAGCCAAACGGTTGGCTGAAGAGGCTATCGAGCTGGATCCGGCTTATTCGGTTGCCTATTTCAGCCTCGCCTGGGTGCATATCAACTGTGATCGCTGGGGATGGTGTGCCGATCGACCGCGAAAACAAGCCCTCGACCTTGCCTTCGCGGCGGCTCGCAAAGCTGTTGAGCTCGATCCTGACAGTTCTTTGGCGCATTGGGTTCTCGCTCACACGTTCATGCAGGCCAATAACCTTGAGCAAGCCGAAAAAGAGTATGACCGCGCCATCGCGCTTAACCCCAACTCGGCAGGTGTATTGGCGGGTTCCGTTGAAACGCTGGTTTACCTTGGCCGCGCGAACGAGGCTGTTGAAAGACTCCAAACCGCGATCCGTCTGAACCCCCATCATCCAGATTGGTACCTTTGGAGCCTCGCCTGGGCGCTGTATTTCACCGGTGAATATGAAGCTGGTCTCGAAGCGATAGATCGGATGACGAAAATACCTAACTTGGCGCGCCGTACGCAGGCGGCACTTTACGTACGATCGGGGCGGCTTGAGGATGCCAAAGGCTCGATAGACAAATTGCTGGAAAATCAGCCTAACTATACGATTGAGGACCAACGACACAGTCTCAGCGGAAAGTTCTTAGATAAAAGCGTTCCTGACGGCTTTATTGACGATTTACGTGCTGCTGGATTGCCGGATCGGCGCGCTGATTGATGGTTTTGATACTGACTAATTGTAACTTGAATGATCATTATGTATCGCGTGGATTTGCATCACGGTATAATTTGCGACCTCAACGAATGGCAGATAAGTGGGCTGCATTTGCAGTATTCACAATCCATCTCCAAGGTCAGCTATGTAAAACCCAGTGGCGAATGCTCGGTTTGGGCTGTGACCAGCCGTCTAAGTGAAGAATTGCCGATGACCAGTCCGAGTCGAATAAATGGTATTGCCTGCATTGTGAATCATCGATGACGGGCAAGCAGATTGCGAAGAGCCTTTGGCATTGCCAAACTTGTAGCACCTCTCAGGCGCTGAAAACTATTTCCGGATAAAAGGGTTAAGTTGAGTCTTTCGGAGTAAAATAGCTATCGCCCTGAGCCAGGATAAACTGCGACACATCGGTTCAAGGTAGCAGCTCGCAGATTGCTTTGTTTTTTCTTGGATTGTCTTTTAGGTCCAAGAGCAAGTCTTCCAGTTCTGGCTGTTTGAGGGCTTTTGCAGCTTCTTTAGGCGAAAACCAATGCCTCTTTCTTTCGTGCCTTTCCTTCCACCGGTGCTTTACCTTATCGACGTAGAGCGGGTAGACGGTGGCTTTCACCTGGACACTAGTGCCGTCGTCAAAAACCTTAGCGTACTCAAACTCACCGATGGGCTTGCGAGAAATTATACCTTCCACCCCAGCCTCCTCCAACGCTTCTATTTCTGCCGCGCGCCAGTCTTGCTCACCATCCATCGGCCAGCCCTTAGGTATGATCCAGCGACCCGTGTCACGCGACGTGATAAGGAGCACCTTGAGGCGGTCACCGAACAATTGCAGAGGCAATGCTGCAACTTGTTTAGTACGCTGAACCATTATGCTTTTCGTCTTACACAGCAGGTTGAAGTTATGATGTGAATGATCCTTTCCGACTGTGACTGGAAGAAGCACAAGAAACGTCACGGATATGCGGCGCAGAATTCACTGGTTGCTGACATACCACCCCATGCCTAAATCCGACAGATGCCTTTGAACCCGCCCAGGGTAATCAGATACGATTGCATCCACGCGCAGGTCGATCATCCTGCTTATTTCTTCGTGCTCATTGACGGTCCAAACGGCGACACATAGGCTTAGCTCTTTTGCGAGGGCCACATTTTCTGCTGTCACATCCGCATAGTATGGGCACCAAAGCGAACCACCGGCTTGCTTGACAAGAAGTGGGATTTCGTCGCAGCGACCGCGAAAGTCTGGGCAAACCGCTTTCGAGGAATCCTCGCCTACATCGTCCTCGTTTTCCGGAAGCTGCGTAAGGTAAGAAGACGGCATATCCGGAGCCTGTCGCTGGCATTCCTCTAAAAGGTTCCAGTCAAAACTGTGCAAAACCGCGCGCGAAGATAGACCTTTGGCGCGAACTTCCTGAAGAACTCGCCCAACAAAGCTCTCTCGATAATGCGCATCGTGAGCCAGGTCAGGATCCGACTTCAGTTCGAGCATCAGATACGCATCGCCGTATTTTGGTTCGGTTACCAAATCGAGCAAGTCTATCAGCCTTGGGACACGAACGCCGTCCAGTTGCGCCTGATCCGGGAAGCGTCGGCCATAGGCAGAATGTCCGTCTAACCGTCCAATATCGAATTGCTGGATCTGCTCGAAAGTCAGAGAAGAGACTTTTGGCTCTTCTCCGGAAAGAAACAGGCCATTGGTGTCGCGAAAGTTAGATGCGTGCAGACGATGGTTGTGGGTTATGACCGGAACGTCATCGGCCGTCAGGACAACATCAAATTCAAGAAGCGGTACGCCGATGGACAGTGAGAAATCAAAGCCAATCATGCTGTTTTCAGGTAAAACGCCCCTCGCACCCCGATGGCCCACAACACGGATTAGGTTGTTACCGCCACGAAATGCTTCGACCTGCGGAAACCCCATTAGCTTTCCAGCCTTTCCCCGGTTGAATGGTCAAACAGATGCATGTGTTCGGAGGCGACCGAAAACCGCATATTCGGATGTCGGCCCTCGATCGGATGGACGCCCGGAAGGCTTATTGTGATCGCTCCGCCAACCCCCGCGAGTTGGCCGTGCAACAGAGTATTTGCGCCCAATGGTTCTGCCATCTGAATTGCCGCTTCCAGCGGGCCGTTGTCGGCCAACAGCAGATGCTCTGGGCGGATTCCCAGTTTTAGCTCGGTATCCGGTCCTGCAGACGGACCGACCTCTATTTCACCGATCTTGATTGCCCCGTTTTCACGTCGGGCATCAAACACATTCATCGCAGGGCTGCCAATGAACTGCGCTGCAAACAGGGTTCTCGGCGTTTCGTAAACCTCGAGCGGAGTTCCAATCTGCTCGGCGATACCGCCGTTCATGACGATCATCCTGTCTGCCATCGTCATCGCTTCGACCTGATCATGGGTTACGTAAAGCGAAGTGATGCCCAGCTTCTCTTGAAGCTCACGAATTTCCAGACGCATCTGAACACGCAGTTTAGCGTCCAGGTTCGACAGCGGTTCATCAAACAAGAAGACAGCGGGCTCGCGAACAATAGCCCGACCCATCGCCACCCTCTGACGTTGGCCACCGGAAAGCTGTCTTGGTTTGCGATCCAATAAGGGTTCCAGTTGCAACAGTTTGGCGGCCTCGGTCACCTTCTGGTCGATCTGGTTCTTTGGAAGGCCGGCGATCTTAAGGCCGTAGCCCATATTCTGTCGCACAGACATATGTGGATAGAGTGCATAGTTCTGGAACACCATCGCGATGTCACGATCCATCGGCTCCTTGTCGTTGGCTCGTTCATCCCCAATTCGGATTTCACCCGCAGTCACGGTTTCAAGCCCCGCAACCATCCGCAACAGCGTGGACTTGCCGCAGCCCGAGGGGCCAACGATCACGATGAACTCACCATCCGCAATATCGATATCGATGCCATGGATGACGTCCGTCGGGCCAAAGCTCTTTTTGACGTTCTCTAGGGTTACTGTTGCCATTTCTTACTTCTCGCTATCGACAAGGCCGCGGACAAAGAGCTTTTGCATCGAAACCACCACGATGACCGGTGGGATCATCGCCAGAATGGATGTGGCCATGATGACCGGCCATTCGGCCACATCATCGCCGGAAGGGAACATCTGTTTGATACCCATCACGATGGTATTCATTTCGGGGTCGGTGGTAATCAAAAGCGGCCAGAGATATTGGTTCCATCCATAGATGAAAAGGATCACGAACAGCGCCGCGATGTTGGTCCGGCTCATGGGCACAACAATATCAATGAAGAACCGCATCGGGCGGGCACCATCGACTCGAGCCGCTTCGGCCAGTTCGTCCGGGATCGTTAGAAAGAACTGCCGGAACAGGAACGTTGCCGTGGCCGACGCAATTAGAGGGAAGATCAAACCATAATAACTGTTGAGCATACCGAACCCAGCGACAACTTCGAACGTCGGAACGATACGGACCTCAACCGGCAACATGAGTGTTAGGAAGATCAGCCAAAAGAACGTCGTCCGTCCGGGAAAGCGGAAATAGACAATCGCAAAGGCTGATAGCAGTGAAATGACGATCTTGCCCACCGCAATCCCGATCGCCATCACGAGGCTGTTGAATAGCATAGTGGCGACAGGGACATTCACACCAGAAAACAGCGCGGCCTTGTAGTTTTCCCAGAACTGATCGCCTGGCACCAACGGCATGGGAGGTGTCACGATCTCTGGCTGAGTGACAGTCGACGCCACAAAGGCCAGCCAGATCGGGAAGAAGATGATCAGAACGCCAAGGATCATCATGGTATGGGTCAACCAGATCCCCATGCCACGTTTTTCGACCATTCCGTGTTGTTGGGCTGCCATCAGTAGTGCACCCTTTTTTCCACGTATTTGAATTGGATGACGGTCAGCAGACCAACGACGATAAGCAGGATGACGGACTGAGCGGAGGACGAACCGAGATCTTGTCCAACGAACCCATCCGAGAAGACTTTGTAGACTAGAATGGTCGTCGCCTGCTGTGGGCCACCGCCAGTGATCGTGTGGATGACGCCAAAGGTCTCAAAGAATGCGTAGACAACATTCACCACCAACAAGAAGAACGCGGTTGGAGACAGCAACGGCAACACGATCGTAAAGAACCGGCGCCAGAATCGCGCTCCGTCTATCGCGGCAGCCTCGATCACCGACCTTGGGACCGATTGCAACGCCGCAAAGAAGAACAGGAAGTTATAGCTGATGCGCCCCCAGGCCGAGGCTACAACCACCAGTCCCATGGCCTCGGTGCCGTTCAGGACGTGGTTCCAGTCATAGCCGAGTTGGCCGAGGTACCACGACACGACACCAACGCGCGTGTTGAACATAAACAGCCACAGCACACCTGCCACGGCAGGGGCAACGGCGTAGGGCCAGATCAGCAGCGTCCGGTAAACGCCTGACCCCTTGATCAGGCGATCCGCGATAACGGCCAGAAACAAAGCCGGTATCATTGAGCACAGTGTTACGAGCGTTGAAAACACTGCAGTTGTCACAAACGATGCGCGGTAAAACTTATCGCTCAGCAGGAACTCAAAGTTGCCGAGCCCCACGAATTGGGAAGACAGCCCAAAAGGGTCAGGTATGAACAGAGATTGCCAAACAGCCTGCCCAGCCGGATAGAAAAAGAAAACAGCGGAAATGATGACCTGAGGGGCGATCAGCGCCAATGGCAAAAGCCAGCCGCGGAAAGTGACGCGTTTTTCCATCCTGATAATCCACTGAAGAAAGAAAATGCGGGCCTGCTAAAGGCCCGCATCAAATTAACACTTATTGATTGGCGGATTCGAACCGGCGCAGCAGTGCATCACCGCGCTCTTTTGCGCTGTCCATCGCTTCCTGAGCGGTTTTTTCACCAGACCAGACGGCTTCAAGCTCTTCGTCGATGATGCCGCGGATCTGGTCGAACGATCCCAGACGTAGACCTTTCGAGTTTGCGGTTGGTTCCTTCGCAGTCATCTGGATCACCGCGATATCAGTACCGGGGTTTTGCTCATAGAAACCTGCAGCGCGCGTAACATCGCCTGCGTCCGCCGTGATCGGAAGATAACCAGTATTCTGGTGCCACGAAGCCTGCACGCCTGACGATGACAGGAAGCTGAGGAATTCACCCACGCCCTTGTATGCTTCAGGATCGTGGCCTTCCATCACCCAAAGCGAAGCGCCACCGATAATGGTATTCTGCGGCTCGCTCACCAAGGCTTCCCAATAGGGCAGCGGGCGCACGTCGAACTTGAACTCAGCCTCGGAGCTGATACCGGCGTAACCGGCCGAGCTTTCCGTAAACAACGCGCATTCTCCAGCCCGGAAGTTTGCACCACCTTCGTTTCTACGCCCTGTGTAGATGAATTTGCCATCCTTGGCCCAGTCACCCATTGCCGTCAGATGTGCGACCTGCGCCGGACCGTTCAGCATCAGTTCAGTGTCCAGACCGGCAAAACCGTTGTCCTGCGATGCGAACGGAACGTCGTGATAGGCCGATAGGTTCTCGAGGTGAATCCAGCTCTGCCATGCGGTCACCAGCGGGCAGTCCTCGCCGCCAGCCTTCAGCTGCTCTAGCACATCACCAACCTTTTCCCAGGTCGACAAATCCGTGTCCGGATCAACGCCCGCCGCTTCGAAGGCATCACGATTGACCCACAGAACAGGTGTGGACGAGTTGAAAGGCAGAGACAGCATCTGACCGTCTGTGGTTGTATAGTAGCCTTTGACAGCCCCGATATACGCATCCGGATCAAAGGATGCGCCGCTTTCTGCCATCACTTCATAAACCGGTTTGATCGCACCTTCAGCCGACATCATCGTTGCCGTGCCCACCTCGAAGACCATCAAAATGTGGGGCTGCTCACCGGCACGGAAAGCCGCAATACCTGCGTTCAGAGTTTCCGAGTAGTTACCCTTGTGGCTTTCGACCACGACGAACTCGTCCTGGCTGGCGTTGAACTCTTCAACCTGCGCTTTAACAAGCTCACCCAGTCGGCCGGTGAAGGCGTGCCAGAACTGAACTTCAGTTTGCGCCATCGCCGCCACGGGGGACAACGCAGTAGTTACGGCGAGAGCGCCGAGAAATTGCTTATTCATGATTCCTCCCATGCATCAGTGTTGATGCTTCGTTGAATACCGACCGCAACGCGTAATCAGCACACATGACGATTTCACGACGTTAACGTCACAATTTTATAATTCAAGCATTTAATTTTTGAGAAAAACATAACATAACATTATAAACTTACAAAGCAAACAACGAACCAGGTTCAAAGCATGAGTCAAACTTTGAGGATCCGCCAATTGGAAGCGCTCATGGCAGTTTCTACAAATGGGTCGGTCACTGCTGCAGCTACGGATCTTGGGATAAGCCAGCCTGCGGTCAGCAGACTGCTTTCTGATCTGGAAAAATCGCTTGGCTTTCAACTTTTTGATCGCCGTGAAGGTCGCTTAGTGCCTTCGCAGGAAGTGCGTTATCTGCAACCCAGCGTAGAGCGTGTTTTGGAATTGATGAAGCAGATCTCGGATGTCAGTCAGGACATAACGCAACGCAAAGCGGGACACATCCGCATCGCATGCTTGCCCGGGTTCGCCACCAGTCACCTTCCTAACGTCATCGCCACGTTTTTAGAAGATCGGCCAGGTGTAACTATGACGATCGAGCCTGACAGACCGGAACGCATTCTCGAGTGGATGATCGGTGAGCAATATGATTTCGGAATCACAGACAGCTTTAACGGGCATCCGGCCGTCGAAAGCAGAGACATCGATGTCCGTACGGTTTGCGTGTTTCCTACCGGACATGAATTGGAAAAACTCTCCGAGGTGACACCTACGGATCTTGCAAATGCCAAGATTATTCACACACGGCGCGACAGCGTTTTTTTTGGACAACTTTCAAAAGCGTTTCAAAACGCCAGCGTCAAACTGAATTCCCACATTGAAGTCAGGCAGTTCACGGCGGCTTGTGAATTGGCGGTAAAAGGTGTCGGGATTTCCGTAGTGAGCGAGTTGGACGCCGTTCAATATGCAGACAACGGATTGAGCTACCGACCGTTCAAACCGCTCCTGTCACACACACTTTCCCTTGTGCGCCCGATTTTGAAGCAACCGTCACTGGTGACGCTTGAGTTTATCGAGCAGTTTCGAGAGAGCCTGGCACCGTTCAAGGCGGATAAACTCCGTCATTGATTGCAAGGTTGCAAACGCTAATGTTAGCCGCCAGCAAGCCGCTCGTTTTCTATCTTAATAGATAAAACCAAATCTTGAGCGTTTGGAAAAGCCACCAAGATCGACCTCGCCTAACAGCCAAAAGCGGCGAAAAACCGAGTGGTTATGCAGTTGAGCTTGGATGATCTAGCTCCTAACCCTAGGCTACTCTAGTGCCCGCTTTGTCCACTCCTTGCACTTTACCCGACAAACTCTCGTTGCGTGTGGCACGAATGGCTGGTTTTCACGCCGCGTCGCCGAGCCAGCTATGATGCGCATACAGCAAAAACTGTGCTACTTGCGCGCGCAGCGAAAAAAGTGAACTCACAGGTTGGGCTCGCTGCCATCATTCTCTGCGGTGTACTCCGACTGGAAGTAAGAGCCCAAATGGATAATGCTGCGACCGGCGCGAATGTCTGCTTTGATCATACGCTGGTGTTTCAGGTATTTGTTAGATTTCCTGCCATAGGTCGTTTTCCTGCCTGCATTGCCGAATTTTCAAGTTAACCTCGTTGGAGGCCATCCAGTGAGAAAAACGAATGCCACCAATAGACCTGATTGCCCTACGCCATGAATTTCACAGAATGCCCGAACTCGGGTTTGCTGAAGAAAACACGAAAGCACGGGTTGCAGGCATCCTAGAAGATCTCGGAATCGAGACCCATGTCGGCGCGGGTGTTGTTGGTGTCTTGAAACGCGGGACAGGCAATCGCGCCATCGGTCTAAGAGCTGACATGGACGCACTGCCGATACATGAGGCAAGCAGCCATGACTATGTCTCACAGACGGCTGGTGTGATGCATGCGTGTGGGCATGACGGCCATATGACCATGCTCTTGGGCGCGGCGGCAGCCCTTGCTGAAGAGCCCGATTTCGATGGCACGGTGCTGTTCATTTTCCAACCCAACGAGGAGCACGGATTGGGCGCGCAAGCCATGATTGCCGAGGGTGTGCTGGAGCGTTTTCCCGTTGAGGAAGTCTATGCCATTCACAATCTTCCTGCCGCGCCAGTGGGGCAGATTTCCACTCGGCCCGGTCAAATCTGTTCGAGCGAAAGCTTGTTTGAGATACTGATCGAAGGACAAGGAGGTCACGCCTCCATGCCGCAGGTTGGGCGGGATGCGATCACCATCGGGGCAGAGATTGTGCAGGCCTTGCAAACCATCGTCTCGCGCAAGCTTGCTCCGGGCGCAGGTGTTGTCATTTCGGTGACGGAATTCCTGACCGATGGTCAGCGCAATGTCCTTCCTGGTGTCGCAACCCTCAAGGGGGATGTGCGCGCACGGATGCCCGAAGATCGCGAGGAGGTCGCGCGCCTTATGCGCCAGCTTGTGGACGGTATCGGAGCCGCCCACGGCGTAAAAGTATCTATGACATTCAACACAGAATTCATCGAGACGATCAATGCCCCGGAACAAACTCGCGCAGTCGTAGACGCGGCTCTCGCCTTGGGGCTGGAGACTGAAGGCAACCGCGAACCCATGAGTTTCTCAGAGGATTTCGCACATTTCTCGGCTGCTGTTCCAGGGTGCTTCTTGCTGCTCGGCAACGGGCAAGAGGGGCCGTGTGGCCAGCCACTCCATTCGGACGATTATGATTTCAACGATGATCTGTTGCCAATTGGGGTCGCGTTTTGGGCGCAACTGGTGCGTGACCGCCTGCCGGTAGCCGGAAACGGATGCGATTAACCATGTTCGATTCCCGTATGAATACGCTTCGCGTTGAAATGGGCAAAAAAGGCCTTGATGTCGCTTTCATCACCGATGACGACAATGTCTATTACCTGACGGGGTACTACGACTATTTGCATATGGAATTTGGCCGCCCGACCATATTGGTGGTGCCGCGCGACGGCCCCAGCCTGTTGATCACACCCACGATTGACCTCAACACGGCTCAATCTGCGGCGCGTGTAGACAGGATTGCGGCATGGAATGACGGAATGGGGGCGGAATGGCGCGCTGAATTGCCTGCCGCCGTCAAAGGTGCCAGGCGAATTGGAATAGAGTCCAATCACATGCCAGCCCTTGTGCGCGCATATGTTGATGAACTGGTTGATGCGCAAAATCTCACCTCAATCACACCGATCCTGTCCGAGATGCGGATGATCAAATCCGACCGAGAACTACTGCTTGCCCGCCATGCAGGTCAGGTCGCAAACGCCATGATGAACGCCGGTCGCGCTGCCATCGGGGATGGTGTGCCGGAATACGAAGTAGCCCTTGCCACATCGCAAGCAGGAACGCGCAAAGCGGCAGAACTTCTGAGCGCCTATTACGATGACGCCGATATGTCACCGAATACGCACTTCCTGCAAATCATGGCTTCGGGCGAGGCAATCACAAAGACCCATCACCGCGCCACCACACGTATCATGCGGCGCGGCGAGCCGGTGTTCCTCTGTTTCTGCGGCATGACTAATTTTCACCGCTTCAAGCTGGGCTTTGATCGAACCTTTTGGATTGGCGAGATTAGTGACCCGTCTCAGGCCGCGGTCTATGAGGTCGCACTGGCCAGTCAGCAAGCCGCGCTTAATGCGTTGCGCCCCGGTGCGACAGCAGAAAGCGTTCACGCTGCATATGCAGAAGTTATTCAAGGTGCAGGATACGAGTATCCTTTTCGTTGCGGTCGTGCGACAGGTTTCAGTTTTCTGGAAGCTCCACAATTGGTCACCGGCGAAACAACAATGCTTCAGCCAGGCATGGTTTTTGCAGTGGATGGATCTGTGTCAGTAGATACCTTCCGCGCCCAGATCGGTGACAGCTTTATCATAACGCAAGACGGTTATGAGCCAGTGACCAATCATCCAAAGACAATTGATCAACTCATCTTGTGATCCGTCTTGAATAGCCAGCCCAATTTTAGTGACGGTGCTCTTATTGATAGCAAAGCGGCCATTAGTTCTGATGCGGCGAAAGCTCACTTTGTCCGCTAAGCCGGAATTGCAAAGTCTTGGATTGAATGTCCGGTTTGGGCTGCGACCGGCCAACAACGCAGACCGCAGAGAACGGCAATATTGAGCCAACCCAGCCATCGCAAATTCGTGCTGCACGCGCACGCAGCAAGGATTGTTCTTCAGGCACGCAAGTATTCGTGTCGCATTGCAATGGAAAACCAGACGTCCCGCCAACGGATGAATTCAGTGCCCAATTTCACCGTACGCGAAATTGGCAGCAAGCAAACATCACATTTGACTAGCTGTTTAACGCTAGAAAGCAATTCGAAGGGAGCGTTTAACCATGCCGTAACCACCCGCCATCAGGCCGGAAATTGTTCCATTCTCGATGTCCAGATCAACTTTTATCAAGCTCGGACTCGCCGGGTTCATAAACACCCCTTGTTCGATTTGAAATGATCGTTGAGATGATCCGACAAAGTCGTGCAATACACATGCTAAGGGCCCCGCAGCCATCCCCGTCGCGGCTTCTTCCTCAATCGCGTATCGGGGCGCAAACATGCGGGTTGTAGCGTCTCGGTCGGCCGCCGATGGGTCTCTTGTGAAGACGTAGTAGCCGATCAAATCCAGTCGTTCGCTGATTTGCGTGATTTTGGCAAAATCTGGTTTCACATTGGCAAGACCATCGGCATCAGCGAGGCCGATGACAATGAAACTGTTACCGGTATTGACTAAAATCGGTGGTATTTCCTGATCAAGGTGATGTCTGCTGATCCCAAGGGAGTTCAGTACATCGTCGATGCTTACACCTTTTTCCACCCATTCCTCTGGTATCGCGTATTTTGGGGCTAGCTGTTCCATATAGGCGGCGCCCTCTTTCATTAGTATGCGCCTTGGCCCATCAACTGTCTCCTTCGAGGTGTTGGGATTGGGAATCCGGCCCAGCGCGTCAAGGTGAGAGAAGGCGGCAATTGTTGCATGACCGCAATGAGCGATGCGCCTGTTCGGTGTGAAGAAATCCAGTTTGAAGCCCTCAGTCTTGGACTGCGACACAAAGGCCGTTTCGGACAATCCAACCCTTGCCGCGACGGTTTGCATATCCTGTTCGCCCAATTTATCAGCGTCCAGAACGACGCCTGCGGGATTTCCACCGGCGCCACCGTCGACAAAGCCGTGTACGATTTCAACCTTTACCTGTCTGACAGTATTTGCTTGCGTATTCATTGGTTTTCTCCATGCGTCGGTCGCACCTTTGAGCATGGTGCGGCCAGTTTTAGGTCAGTTGCTGGTGGCGGTGATGCGGTTCAGAAAGGCGGTCATTTGCGCTGCAATCTCTGGCCCATATTCTTCCAGCGCGAAGTGACCCGTATTGAGCAGATGAAAATCGAGATCATTCAGATCGCGTTGAAAGGGATAGGCGCCTTCGACCGGAAAAATGTGATCATTCTTACCCCACATCAGCAGTGCCGGGGGTTGATGCTCGCGAAACAGCGCTTGCCATTTTGGGTACTCTGCAACGTTGGTGCCGTAGTCCAGGAAGAGTTCAAGTTGCACTTCTTGATTACCTTCGCGGTCGAGCAGGTATTGGACATGCCAATAATTGTCGGGACTGATCAGTTCCGGTTTTTTAACACCGTGGGTGAACTGCCATTTGGTTGCATCCAGAGTGAGGAATCCACGAAGCTGGTCGCCGTTCTCTTGCGATGGCTCGGCCCAATAGGCTTTGATTGGATCCCAGAACTCGCGCAGCCCTTCTTCATAAGCATTCCCGTTTTGAATGATGAAGCCCGTGACCCGTTCAGGCTGCTCCGCAAACATTCGGAAACCAACCGGGGCACCATAGTCCATCAAATAGACCGAGTACTGTTCGACACCCTTCCGGTCGAGCAGCGATGTCATCATTTCGGAGATATTCGCGAAGGAATACTCGAAGCCTTCGGCCATTGGCATTTCCGATGCTCCAAATCCGGGAAAATCGGGTGCGATCACGTGGTAGTGCTTGGCCAGTTCAGGTATAAGGTTGCGGAACATATGTGATGAGGTCGGAAAGCCGTGAAGCAGCAGGACAGTAGGTCTGTTTGGATCTCCGGCTTCACGATAGGCGATAGCGATGTCGCCGATTTCTTCCGTGCGGAAGCTGACGGCTTGCGTAGATTCAATTCCAGTCTCTGCGGCAATAGCAGGGACTGGTGCCCATGGCCCAGCAATGGAAAATGCGAGAATGCTGGCGCTCAGGGCAGTTTTCAATTTGTGTGACATGGATGTTTCCTTTCTTCAGGTTACGGCGTGCGCGCTTGAGCGCGCGGCGCTTGATATCGTTCAGTTTTGCTGACCCAGTGCCTCTTCGAGCTTTGCGTTTCGAGCTTTCAGTGCTTCCAGCTCGGTGCGAAGCGGGACGAGGTAATCTTCAAATTCTTCAAGGGTCAGGCGTTGGGGGATGTGCTGCGGGCAGTTCCAGTCCATTGCCTCAAGCTTGATCACAATCGCCCGCTCAGGATGAGCGCGATAGCCCGGCTCACTCAGGCGTTGCATCAGTACCGGATCGGCCTCGGCATCAATGAGTTTCGCCCGACCCCAGATCTTGAGGCGTCGCTGATTGGGATAATCCATCAGGATCAGCGAGACTCGGTCATTGCCCAGCAGATTCCCGGTGCTGAGATATTGCCGGTTGCCGCGGAAATCGGTGTAGGCAAGTGTCCGTTCATCCAGCACTTTCAGAAAACCCGCAGGTCCACCGCGAAATTGTACATAGGGCCAGCCAGTTTCTGAAACCGTTGCCTGATAGAAGCCGTCCCTTTGCGCGATGAAACTGGCCTCAACCGCGCTGATCAAGTCCTCCTGGCGCGTGCCAGCCAGAAAGTTCGCGTAACCGTTCGCCGAGCCATTTTTTGCCTGCGTTTCGCGCACGGAGGGCGTGAAGCTGATCTCTGCAAAGGGTCGTGCCATTGAATACTCCATCTCGGTCTGGGCGATGCCTTGGGACTGAGGTGAAGTTAATTGGGGCTTTCAAGTTGCGGAATTTGGATATTTTGCAATATATTATTCTAAAAAACGGAATAATGTCTTGGACAAGTTTCACGCGTTAAACGTCTTTGTGAAGGTCGCCGAACTGAAAGGTTTCGCCGCTGCGGCCCGCGACCTCAACATGTCACCACCGACAGTGACCCGAATGGTTTCTATGCTTGAGGACAGCCTCGGGCTACGTCTTTTTGTACGCACAACGCGTTCGGTGATGCTGACTGATAGCGGGCAAAGGTTTTTTGAGGATGCCAGACGTATTCTGGCTGACCTTGAAGAGGCCGAGCGCGCCGCTGTCGGTTCCTATGCCGAACCGACCGGGGAAATTAGTGTTACTGCATCAGTATTGTTTGGCCGTATGTTCGTCACTCCAATATTGGGCGAGTTTCTGGATCAGTATCCAAAGCTCTCGGCGCGCACGCTCTATGTGGACCGCGTGGTCAATCTGATTGATGAGGGTCTCGACGTCGGGATCAGAATTGGCAACCTCGCTGATTCCAGTTTGATGGCTGTCAGGTGTGGTACGGTGAGGCAGGTCGTGTTTGCTTCCCGTAAATATCTTGACCAATATGGCGAACCAGACACGCCCGATGATTTATCCCGCCACGCAATCATTAATTCAACTGCCTTGAATGCATCGGGCCAATGGCATTTTCAACGGGGCAGAAAGACTGTTACCAAACGCATGAGCCCACGTATCAGCATGAACACAAATGACGCTGTGATCGAGTTGGCCTTGCAAGGTCATGGTGTTGGACGGCTTCTGTCCTATCAAGTGGCACCCTACATCGCAGATGGGCGGCTCAAGACTGTTCTAAAGTCGTATGAACCACCCGAGGTTCCCATCCATCTTGTGCATCAAGAGGGACGAACCGTGTCTGCGAAGGTGCGCGCCTTTGTCGATTTTGCAGTCGAGCGCCTCAAATCCAATCCCCTACTTGGCTAACACAGGAAACAGGTTTGAGCGTGCTACCATCAAAAGGCGAGTTCGCGCTATTCTGCCGCCGCTGTGACCGAGGCGGTCCATGCATTTGTCACAAAGGCATCATCCAGAGCTGTGTCCGCCACATGGTTCGTATAGTTCGACAGGACTTTCAAAGCGGTGCCAAGGATGACTTCCAACAAGGTTTGGCGTGTGTAGCCTGCCGTCAGAAACGCCTCGACCTGAGCGTCGCTGGGCCAGCCTCGGCTTTCGTTGATCACGATGGCGAATTTGCGCAGTGCTTCCAATTTGGGGTCGGCGATAGGGCCGCCATCACGTAGTGCTGCGATGACGTCCTCGGGGACTCCTGCCATCTGCGAAAGCGTGGTATGGGCGGCCATGCAGTACTTGCACCCGTTCAACCGGTTGTTGGTCATAAGGATGATCTGGCGCTCGGTTTCTGACAGGCTGGTCTTTCCGAAGATGCTGGAAAGTGTCGTGTAGCCTTCAAGAATTGCAGGGGCTTCGGCCATGGCCGCATAAAGGTTGGGCACAAAGCCATACCCTTTCAGCGATGCTTCCAGAATTGGTTTCGCGGCGTCAGGGGCAGAGGCGATTGTATAGGTCTCAAAATCAGTCATGTCTGGTTTCCTTTGGGCAAAGCCTTCGACGCACGCGAATTGTGTGCGAGCGTGGCGTTTTGGAGAAATGCCGGTCTTTTGGGAGGGGCGAGGCAGCGGTGACTCCGACCGGCAAAAGCCACCAAATTCCTCAATCAAAGGCTGCTGACAGGCGTGCGGTGGATGTCTGTCCACTTGGCATGGGCGCCTTGGATCACGGTCTCTTTGTCCTCAAGGTACTTCTTGAAGATGTCCTCATTCACAAAGAGATAAAGCTTGTCGTCCACGATATCGGCATACCGAACATCGCCATCAAGCTTCTTGCCTACATAGACGCCAAAGGCGCAGAACCCGCCGAATTGAGGCAGATGTGCCGTCGGATCCGCCTCGAATGTGGCTTGCGCTGCCTGCGACGCAAAATAGTAGTCCACTCCATCATGGGCCGATGTAAAAGTGGCGTTGCCCATTTCGGGTTTTTCGGCTTCAAACATCGATACAGGATCGACGCCATGCATGCCGAGGGGCTGCCCGGTCAAGGTAAGACTGTTCGAAACGTTGTATTCATCGTCAGCCAATGCCGCCGCCGCTAGGGCGAGAGTCAACGCTGTTGTAAGTGCGGGAAACGTAAAGATGCTTGTCATGATATGTCCTTTCAGGAAGTCAGGATCAAATTGGAAGATCGATTTGGGTCAGGCCGATTGGCCAATGCGCTCAACCGCGTCGTCGGTCCACCAGACGCCGTTGGCGACCATGCGGAAGTTGATGATGGCGGCGAGATACCCGTCACCTTCAGGCACCTTGGCTCCGGCTGTGGCATCGCGAACGACAGCGACTTCGTAGCCCAGCTCCAGCAGCTCGTAGAGATGCGCCTGCGTACACAGGTTCGCCGACATCCCCGCGAGGATCACCTTGTCGATCTTGCGTTTACGCATTTGCAGGTTCAGGTCATTCTGAGCAGGGCTGTAAACCTTGTGTGGCGAGCAAATGATGGTTTCGCCATCCTCGATGTACTTCTTATATTGCGGCATCCAGTCGGCACCTGAGCCCTCGAAGTTGTCCAAATTGAGCGGTCCCAGGCGGTCAAACATGCCGATGCTGTGCATCGTCGCTTCCAGAGTGCCCTCAAACTCCCATTTGTGGTCATGCGGGTAGTAATAGTGGGGCGAGATGAAGACCGGCATCCCCGCAGCCTTGGCGGCAATGAAAAGCCGTTCGATATTGTCGACGGTGCCCTGCTCGGTCACGCTTTCGCCAACGACGCCCCACGTCACACCGTCCTCTGACAAAAAATCAATCTGGGGGTCGGTCACCACAAGCGCAGTACGCCCCGGCTCGATGGTCATGTCGATTTGGGGAAGGCCTGGATTTTCCGGGTCAGCATAGTAGGCGCGTGCTTCGTCGGTCGCGGCAAGGGCCTGCCCGCCAGCCATTATTGTTGTACCTGCTGCGGCCGCCCCGGCGGCTTGCGTCAGGAGGCGGCGGCGCGCCATATCAACGCGTTCGGGCGTGACGTCGCAAGCGCAGCTTGCTCCATGTTTGTGGTCATGATTGCTCATTGCAAATTTCCTTTGTCTGAGAGGGGCAAATGGGTTTGCTTTACTCGGCAGCGCCCCAGGTGGATCTGACAAAGAAGAAGTTAGGCACCACCTCGATTGAGGTATCGGCCCGCCCTGCCAAGGTTTTGGCCGAACCTGCCATGTGGTCTTGAGGTGTGCGCCTAGTCGGAGGTCGCTTGCTGTCGGAAACGAGCGGGAGCCTGTCCGACCCAACGCTTGAAGGCGCGGCTGAACGTGCTCTGTTCCGAAAACCCGGTCATAAAGGCGATCTCGGCTATGGAAGCCTTACCGTCACGGAGCAGGTCACGAGCAAGTGCAACTTGCGCTTGACCAAGAACGTCGCGATAGGTCAGCCCTTCTTCGGCCAACCTGCGGTAAAGCGTGCGCTCGCTCATTCCCATCTCTTGTGCGACATGCGCTGCTTGCGGCGCGCCGTTACTCAGGGCTGGTGTAAGCCGGTGGACAATTGCTTGGCTCAGTGAGGTGTGGTCATCGCGAGAGTTGAACTCCTCATCCAGGTGCTTCGTCATGAAATCTGACAGGCCCGGATCGCCAAGACGATTTTCGCTTTCCAGCATAGCAGGGCGCATAGCAATGGCGTTGTGGGCGCTCTCAAATCGAACCGGGCACCCGAAATATTCGGCGTAACGCTCTGGTTCTTGTCTGCATGGATGCTGAAACGTGACATATGCGAGCGACAACCCATCACCCACAAACCGATGCATGTTCCTTGCAAAGGCAGCAAGCGCGCATTCGTTGCGCAGTTCCAAGGCGGCGCGATGTGGTGTTTGTCCTTCAAAAACCCAAAGGACCGGATCGCCAGTTTCATCAAGTCTGTAAACTGCGGTGTCCGTCACGAGACGAAAATAACGCTCGATCCGTTGCAAAGATTGCCTCAAGGTCGGAGCTGTCTTTACGGCCAAGCCAAGTACGCCGAGATCATCGGTCGCAATCGCGTTCGCATAGGCCTCAACCAACGCGGCCTCGTCCGCTTGTTGCGCACGAATCCAATCGATCAGATCGAAATACGCATCATCCGCCAATTGGCCGTCTTGAGCTTCTGGTAAACGCAGCACGACAGCGCCATTCGAAATCAGGGCGCCATCGTCGTTCAGCGTCATCCCGGCGGCGTTGGCCATCGCGCGGGCGAATGCATAGGTTACACTTGCCATTCAGTGAGATTAGCACTGGAAAGCTCTTTCACGCCAGATCGTCCAACCCTGTGATAGGTATAATAAATAAAGACAGCCTCGATCTTCGGGCGCTTTAGGATAAATGCGCCAAACTGATAAAACTCGTCATCAGGTTTTCTGAACGGTATCGTCCGAAAGCGTGCGGAAGCATGCAGTCATAGAGGTCATGTTAGATGGGCGAAATTTTCATATCTGTGCTGCTGCCGCTCGCAGTTGTTGTCATCATGTTCTGCCTTGGCCTCGGACTCACAGCGGCTGACTTTAAACGCATCGGACGACGTCCACGGGCCTTTTGCGTCGGCGCTCTCAACCAGATCATTTTGCTGCCTTGCATCGCTTTGATGGTGACTTTTATCTTTGGGATTTCCGCTGAGACAGCCGTTGGCATCATGATTTTAGCGGCCTGTCCGGGCGGGGCGATCAGTAACATCGCGACCAAGCTTTCGAATTGGGATGTCGCTTTGTCCGTTACTCTTACAGCAGTCTTCAGTCTGACTTGTGTCGTTACCGTACCACTCATCCTGGGGTTTTCGATGCAGATGTTCATGGGGGCAACTGCGCCCGCTATCGACATTTCGTCGACGGCTATAGCAATGTTTTTTTTAACAGCTTCACCGATCCTAGCCGGGGTGATCGCGCGATCCTTGGCGCCGCGGATTGTAGCCGCTGTCGAACCAATCTTTAGCAAGGTCTCTATGCTACTTTTTGCGATGGTCATCGGAGGCGCGATCATTTCAAACTGGGTGGTGGTCGCGGATAACTACCTTAGACTTGGACCCGTACTTTTTGTTGTAGGTGCGTCACTCACGTTTATTAGCATCATGAGTTCAGGGATGCTCGGATGCACGGACATCGAGGCGAAGACGATTTCAATTGAGACCGGCGTTCAAAACGGAGCTTTGGGGATCGCAATTGCCACCTTGCTGTTGCCTAACACCAATGGGTTAAGCGAATATGCCATCCCATCCGCAATTTATAGCGTGGTCTGGATCGTAACAATGTTGCCTGCCTTCACTTTCCTTGCGCGAAGAAGCCCAATTTCATGATCCTGACGCCTATTTGCTAGCTCTGGTTATGGGCTGGGCCAAGTCCCTTAGTTTCCATACCAGAGCGCCGTCTGGTCAAAGAGCGATCAAGGAGCTCCCAAGCCCGTTTTGGAACGGCCGCTTTGACGATTTTTCCCTGTTGAAGGGAAGAGCTGTTGCTGCCAGTGCGGTGGATCCTGCGTCAGCGAAGGTGTAGACTCCAAGGTCAGTTTTGTCCGCAAGTCGGATTTGCAAAGTCTTGGATTAAGTGTTCGGATTGGGCTGGACCTGCCAAACATGCAAGCCGCGGAGAATGGCCGCATCGATCCTACTTTGGCTGATGCCGCGCGTTGCCCGAATTACAGAAATGCGCAGAAATTGGACTTTGCAAATTCCAGCTAGCGGACAAACCAAACGAACGGCTGGAAATGATCAGCTGACGATTTCGACACAAGGCCACCGTTCTACAGGCCGGAGTTCTCTGGCAGCGTCGGTTATCTGCCAAAAAACCTAAAGCTGGGATCCAATTGGCAAAATACTTAGAAACCCTGCAACTATGTGATCCCAGGCTGATCCCGTCGGCTCGGATTGGTGCTCAATTACGGTGCCATCATCGCCTCTTGTCGTCCATTTCAGCTGACCAGCTTTCTCGAGCGTCACGTTATATGTGTATGCGGGTAGCGCGTCGTCCAAAGCACCCATCGTTTGTGTAGCCAATGCTGGCGAGTCAATCAAAATTCCCATCTCGGTGTTGATGTTGACAGATCGGGGGTCCCAGTTGAACGACCCTACGAACAAGTATCGGTCATCAACTGCAAATGCCTTGGAATGTAGGCCTGACCTCGATTGAGCCCAGTTAATACCGCGGCGTTGAACCTGATAGGCGTCCGGTCGCAGCTCATAGAGTTCTACTCCACCGCGTAGAAGTGCACGGCGTTTCTTGGCGTAGTGTGCGTAGACGGGTGCGACGTCGTTAGATGCAAGTGAATTGGTTACAACCTTTACGTCGACACCGCGGTTCTCCAATTCGGTCAGCCATTTCACACCGTTGTTGCGCGGCACGAAATAGGCTGAGACGATGTTCACCTCACTGCTGGCATTCTCAAAGTACGGAAGCAATTGAGATGCTAGAACGGGACCTGAGTTCTCGAGACCGGCGGCTTTTGACGGCGGATCAGCATAGAGTTTCGCAGGCAGCCAATCTAGTGACAGGGCCCCATCTGCGAAGTTCTCTTGTGCTGACTTTCTGAGGGCAGCACCGTACTGGGTTTGCTTCGCTTCTTCGACCAACTCATTCAACCTGCTGCGCGCATCGCCAAGGTCTAACTCCTGAGGTTCTCCAACGACCACACGAGCCGGAACCGCGAATTCGCTGTTCCAGTATGAGTCAAAGCTTCGCGACACCTCGCGTACAACGGGGCCTGCGGCCAGCACATCCAGATCAGCGTAGTTCATTTCTTCCCGTGCAAGAAAATACTCGGCGCCGATGTTTCTCCCACCCACAATCGTGAACACATTGTCTGCCGTCATGGACTTGTTGTGCATTCTGCGATTGATGCGTTTGAAGTCCGTCAGCCCCGCGATCAACAGGCTTTGTTCTCGCCAGAATGGATTAAAAAGCCTGATTTCAATGTTTTCGTGATTATCCAACGCGGCGGTCATCGCGTCGTAGCTGGACGTATCCATGTCATCCAGCAACAGCCTGACACGAATACCCCGATCTGCCGCTTGCAAAAGACTGGCGGCGAACAGGTGACCGGTTGGGTCGTCGTGCAGAAGGTAGTATTGGGCGTCTATCGTTCTCTCGGCCGCAGCAGCCAGCAATAGCCGTGATACGAGAGCTTCTTCGCCGTCACTGATCAGCTTGACCCCTGACCGCCCGTCTTTGGGATCGCCAAGCCGATTGGCCGCCCGACTTAGAGCTGTGCGCGAATTTGCCGGCAGCGAAGCCGATACCGTCTTTTCATATGTGCGAGTTTTGGGGGCGCAAGCAACAAGGGTCAGCGTAAACAAAATACAGACCACAAACTTCCATCGTCTCATCAGCTTCCTCCATCCCCATATCCTAGGTGACTACGCCGAGACGGGTGATTGCAAGTTTGTTCTGTGAAGTATGAGACTGTTTCGCTGGTCGTTGTTGATTTGGTGAAACCCTCAACTTCCCCATGCAGGTATGTGATTTTGACGCAATCTCAATTCAAACGTACTCTACCAGCAGCCAAGCGCAAACGAGGACCATGCCTGATCCCGAACACAGAAATAACTCCGCCGCGGAGCCTTCGCCGCGTGCAGTGGCCGACAGTATCGGCGTGGCAACAGAGGAGTTCAAAATCTCGATGCCAATCGGGATCGGAGCTGTCTTGGCTGCCCTGGCTTCTTTGGCGACGTGCTATTCCGGGATTTTGCTGACCTATTTGGTTGGCTACGAAGCGCTTTCCATAAACCCACATGCGCAAGCGGTGCTCATGTTGGTGTTTGCATTGTTGGCGGTTACGCTAAGTCAATCGACAATTGAGCGCGTATGGTGAACAGTGCAAACTTATGGGCAAATCGTGCAAACTTATGCGCAATTGCTATGCAAAATTATGGGCGACGACACCCAGATTTTCTGAATAAGATCAATGATAGGAATGCAGCTTTACGTGCGTCCCTACAGAGGCGCTGTAGGATCACCCATATTCGTTCGCGAACGTACGATGTCTAGTTTTGTTAGTTGTGGGAGCAGCCACAATTAACACCGACGCAATCATGCAAGAGGAAAGACCCACACTTCGCTTGAAATTTCTCGCGGGGCTGTACCCAAATGTCGATCGCGGGCGGATCGCCGCCAACACTTTCGCCTCATCGTATAGTATTCCGACATATACGCTTCGGGCGAGCGCCGGAGCCATTTCAAGGCTTCTGGGACTATTCAAATTAAGTGGCGGAATGCTTCGGTCGATGCCAATCGGGATAGTATCACTGACCCACCCCAACGGCTTGCAGGCCTAAGGAGATGTCTTTGACCACATCCACAAACTCATCCACCAATTTCGAGTTTCCTGCTGCCCGGTGCGCGACGTAGAGCTCGATGCTCTTGCCGTCCGTTTGGTACGGGATGCAACTCAATTCCGCAGGCGCAAGGCCGCGGATCCATGCGGGGGCCAGCCCGATGCCAACTCCGTGCGCCACCAGCTGCAACATGGTGGACTTGTCTATGACTTCGCAGGCAATGTTCGGTTGCCATCCATGCGCGCGGTAGCTGTTCCAGAGCAGGTCGTACAGGATCGGGCGGGCGTGTTTTGGAAATCCGATAACCGGAAGATCCCTGATATCTGCCGCTGAAAGCGATTTCCGGCCTGCAAGTTCCGATGCGGACGGCAAAACCACGACGGCGCCCTGCCGATACAATAGATCTGCCTTCAGAAACTCATCTTCAGGAGGCTGGCGGACAAATGCAATGTCGGTGCGGTGATTTGCAAGCTCTTGCGTATGATGGTCCGAAGACGAAATTTCCAGAATGTTCACATGCACTGAAGGTTGCCGTTTTCGGAATTCCATCAGCGCAGGAGGCAACAGCATTGAGATCGCCTCGTCAACGCCGCTAACCCGCAAAGTCTTCAGCCCACTGTCGGCCGTGTGCCGGGCCTTGGAAACGGATTTGTCGATATCCGCCAGTATCCGCTTAGCGTCGCGCAAGAACTCGGAGCCCGCTTGCGTCAGCCTGACCTGCCGGGTTGTCCGAAAGAACAACGCAAAGCCCAATTCGTGTTCTAGTGCGGAAATGCGGTCGGACAGGGCGGGCTGGCTGAGGCCGAGGCGTTCGCCCGCCTTTCGAAAATGCAGTTCTTCGGCGACGGCTACAAAGCACTGAAGTTGGCGAAGTTCCAATTCAACTTGTCCTAACTACTGTATGACACGAACTCGTTGCCGTTCACCTAACTTGCTCTCGAATTTCCGGATCGCGTCCGCGATTTCCAGCGAGTTCAGGGTGTCGTCGCGCCCCTCAAGATGGGCGGTCTGCGTCGCGTCATCCATTTCAAACGGCAGCTCTGCCTCTCCATGTCTGATGACCAGGTTTTCGATATCAATCGTGTAGCTGACACCATCCTCATGAGTGGCCGCTTGCATCAACTGATCCCGTACCTCGGGACTGACGATGGGCAAAGCAAGGCCGTTCTTACGTGCATTATCATAGAAAATGCCCGCAAAGCCGGTGCCGATGATGCCTTGAATACCCAGCTGAACCAGCCCCCAAACCGCGTGTTCCCGGCTTGAACCGCAGCCAAAATTGTCGCCGACAATCAATATTCTGGCCTCGTGCCAGGGATGTGTGTTCAGTACAAAGTCCGTGCGCGGCGTATCGTCGTCGTGAAAGCGCAGGTCAGCGAATGTGCCATCCGCCAGCCCTTCGCGCGTGATGGTGATCAGAAAGCGTTTGGGCATTATCACATCGGTATCGACGTTGGCAAGCGGCAGGGCGGCGGCGAGCCCATGAACAGTTTTTGGCATCTTATTCCGCTCCTTCGCTAAAAAAATTTGCGGACATCCGCGATACGACCGTGGATGGCGGCGGCAGCCACCATCTCCGGACTCATCAAATGGGTGCGGGCCCCGCGGCCCTGCCGACCTTCGAAATTGCGGTTGGTCGAGGACGCAATCCGTTCCCCATCCATGGCGACATCGTCATTCATCGCAAGGCACATCGAACAGCCGCTTTCGGGGCGCCAGTCAAAACCCGCCTCGATAAACACCCGGTCGATCCCCTCAGACTCGGCCTGTAGGCGGGTATAGGTTGAACCGGGAACGACGATGGCATTTACCGATCCGGCGACCTTTTTTCCTTTCAGGATTGTGGCCGCAGCGCGCAGATCCTCGATACGGCTGTTGGTGCAAGATCCGATAAAGGCGCTGTCGATTTCGATATCGGTCATCGCCTGACCCGCTTTCAAGCCCATATAGTCCAGAGCCCGGTTTAGCGCTTCGCGAGCCTTGGGCGTCATCCCCTCGGTCTCAGCTGGGACTGAGCCGTCGACAGGAACCGACTGATCCGGGCTGGTGCCCCAGCTGACAAGCGGGGCAATATCGGCGGCGTTGATCTCGAACACCGTATCATACTCTGCGCCAGGGTCCGAGTTCCACTCCAGACCACCAAAATCCAGCGTGCCGCTATGCGCACGTCCCTTGATTTTCTCCAGCGCCTTTTCGTCGGCTCCGATCAGGGCGGCTCGTCCGCCCAATTCAACCGCCATATTGCAAATCGTCATCCGCCCGGACATTTCCTGCGCGCGGATGGCCGACCCGGAGAACTCGACGGCATAGCCATTGGCGCCGCCCGCGCCGACTACCTGAACCACCTTCATGATGATGTCCTTGGCGGTCGCACCGGGGGCAAGATCGCCATCGATATTGACCAGCATAGTCTTCAGCCGCTTATAGCGCAGGGTTTGCGTGGCCAGCACATGTTCGACTTCGGATGTGCCGATACCAAAACCCAGCGCCCCGAAGGCGCCATAGGTGGTGGTATGGCTGTCGCCGCAGGCGATCAGCATCCCTGGCGCGACAAGCCCCTGTTCGGGGACAACAATATGCTCAATTCCCTGGCGGCGGTCGTCCAGACCATAGAATGCGATGTTGTACTTCTTGCAATTGGCTTCCAGATTGTCGATCAACAGCTTGGACGCCGCATCATGCGGATCGCGCTGCCGTGTGGCATTCACGTGATCGACCACCGACAAATGGGCCTCGGGTCGCCAGACGCAAAGTCCTTTCTGATCCAGCCCGGAAAAGGCCTGCGGGCTGGTGTATTCATTCATGATGTGGAAATCGACATAGATCAGCATGTCGCCGTCCGGCAGATCGCAGACCTTATGTGCGTCCACCAGTTTGTCGTAAAGCGTCCTGCTCATTCGGCAGCATCCTTCTGTTCGATCTGGCGCAGGAAAAATGCGCGCATTCGGCTGGCTATTTCGTCCGGGATCTCTTCGACCATGTAGTGCGTAGCATCGACGGCCTCGCCCTCGACTCGGTGCGCTCTCTCCTGCCACAGCGCCATTGCATCGAAGCAGGTCTCGATGACCCCACGCTTGGCCCAAAGGACCATCAGCGGTTGCTCGAACTTCCGCCCGTCGTCCTGATCGTCATGTTCGATGTCGATGGTCGCAGCGGCACGATAGTCCTCGCACGAGGCGTGCACGGCCTCGGGTGTGCTGAAGGCGGTGATGTATTCGTCGAGGGCCGCAGCGATAAAAGGATTTTCGCCCTTGGCCTGATTGAAACATTTTAATTTCCAGAACTGCGCGGGATCATTGCCGATGATCTGTTCCGGGATGGGGTGCTTCTGAATCAGAAAGAACCAGTGCCAATAGGCAGTGGCAAACTCTTTCGAGGTGTCGCAATACATTTCACGCGTCGGCGCGATGTCCAACAGGACCATCGCCTGGACAGTCTGTGGATGATCCAGAGCCATTCGATGCGTGACGCGCGCACCGCGATCATGGGCACCAACCAGAAAAGTCTCATGTCCCATCTGAGACATGACCGAGACCATGTCCTTTGCCATTTCGCGCTTCGAATAGGGCATATGCGGATCATCTGAGGCGGGTTTGGACGATCGACCATATCCGCGAAGGTCAGGGCAGATGACATGGAACTGATCTGTGAGCTGCGGGGCAACCGCATGCCACATGGCCGATGTCTGCGGATAGCCGTGCAACAACAAAAGACCCGGATTGCCAGGGTCGCCCCCGTGACGAACAAATATCTTCTGCTCGCCGACATTCAGAGTCAGTTCCTCGAAATCCAGAAACATACCGGAGCGCTCCGCGAAAATGGGTTGTTATTCACGATACCCGACTTTTACACCGATATTGATCGAATATACTGATCAATTCTTCCGAAAAATCATCGCCGCCCAAGCATGTACTCTCGTTCAGCATCTTTGATCGGGTCAGACCGGCCTGACAGAACGGGAGGAAGCTATGAATTTCTGGAAGACATCAAGCCTGGTTGTCACGCTCTTTACTGGTGCGGGTGCCGCATTTGCCGCCTGTGATCCGGGCGAAGTCGTCATCAAGTTCAGCCATGTTACCAATACCGACAAACATCCCAAGGGTATCGCAGCGACGCTGCTGGAACAGCGCATCAACGATGAGATGGACGGTAAAGCCTGTATGGAGGTTTTTCCGAACTCGACCCTCTACAACGATGACAAGGTGCTCGAGGCTATGCTGCAGGGCGACGTGCAACTGGCCGCGCCGTCACTGTCGAAGTTCGAAAAGTTCACCAAGAAATTCCGTATCTTCGACCTGCCATTCCTGTTCAAGAATATCGAGGCGGTAGATGCGTTCCAGACCTCGGACGCCGGGCAAGCCCTGCTAGACTCGATGCAGCGTCGCGGCCTTCAGGGCCTGACTTTCTGGCACAACGGCATGAAACAGATGTCGGCCAACAAACCTCTGGTTACACCGGCCGACGCGGATGGGTTGAAATTCCGGGTCATGTCCTCGGACGTGCTGGTGGCGCAGATGGAAGCCATCGGAGGTAGCCCTCAGAAGATGGCATTCTCGGAGGTCCACGGCGCGCTACAGCAGGGTGTTGTCGATGGGCAGGAAAACGTCTGGTCCAACATATATGGCAAGAAATTCTTCGAGGTGCAGGACGGTATTACCGAAACCAATCACGGCATTATCGACTATCTGATGGTGATCTCCGTCGACTGGCTGGACGGTCTGGACACGGAGGTGCGGGAGCAGTTCCTGACCATTCTGGACGAAGTAACGGCCACCCGGAACTCGGAATCCTATGAGGTCAATCAAAAGAACCGCCTGGCGACCTAATTACGGCGCGGTGAAACTACCTCTCCGCGAAAGATGCGATGTCATTCCCGGGTGTTGGCAAAGGCCAGTTCCAACTAAATCAAAAGCTGGAATGATCGCCCGCGACGACTCTGGCAAGGTCGGGCAACGGCATGGAAAGCCTGTCCTACTTGGAATAAACACCGGCTGTAGGCGCCGCGATGGCCATCTGTTTTATCGAGCTCACAACGGCGTTTGGCTGATCGACTATATGCCTTCAGCGGCGATCGGGTTTTGAACAAATGAGGACTGTTAAAGCCCGTGCCATTACTGAAAACTGTGCTCGACCCTTTTTTCAAAACCAGGCAGCGATTTCAATCAAGAGAGGTTGGAATAGTTTGTGCAGATCCAAATTGAATGTTCTGATGGTCACGGTAATGGCGAAGGTCACATAGCCTCCAGCGTATGCGCCAGTCCGTTTCGGATATGATCTTCCAACTGTCTCTTCGCCGTGTCTGCGTCTCGGGCTAGCGCGGCATCAAACATGCCCTTGTGCTCCTTTACGGCATCTTCGCCGCGATAGGTCAGTACGAGCATCTGATAGCGTAAGTATTTATCGTAGATGATCGAGTGCAGAGACAGAAGGTTCTTGGAGTTGCAGGCCGAGATCATCGCCTGGTGAAACTCCCAATCATATCTTTTCCAGGTCTCCTTTTCGGAATCATCTCCTCTAAGAAGCTGCTGTTCCATCAGGTGCAGTTTGTGGTGTGCGGCAACCAGATTACCTTCCCAATCCGTGTCGCCATTCGCAATGGACAATTCTAGCGCATGGCATTCCAAAAGGACTCGCAGTTCTGATATCTCGGTCAGGTCTTCTCTTGAAACCGGCGTAACCAGGAAACCCCGTTGCTCGGGAGCTTCGACGAATCCATCGCTGGCGAGCCTGTTCAGCGTTTCACGAAGTGTCGAAAGGCTTGCCGAGTAGCGTTCCTTCAAGGCGTCCAGCTTCAGTTTGGAGCCGGGCTGCAGCTCCCCGAAGATGATGTCCCGCTTGATGCGCTGATAGGTGCTTGCACCTATCGTAGACGGCTGTTTCGCCATGCGTTTCACCCGATATTATCAATTTCCTCGTTCAATTAGCATTTTTCAGAGACATCAGCAATCCAAACTGATGTATGGTAAAAATAAAAATATCATACATTATTGCGGAATCGCAAAAACCCCAATACGGTCGTGGCCAAGTTGGGCAAAGCAGCCCGATCGCAATCATCGGTTTCGGGATTCGCCGGGCCCTCCGGAAGGAAGCAAAGTGTCTAAGAACTTTCGCATTGCCATTGTCGGCATTGGTCTTGTTGGGCGCCGCCACGCAGACGCTATCCGAGCGTTGCGCCATGTTGATCTCGTTGCGGTGGTCGACCCCAGCGATGAAGGTCGTGCTTACGCCGTTGAGCACGGGGTCACATGTTACGAGACCCTCGAGGATATGTTTGCAAATCTGACGCCGGACGGAGCTGTGCTTGCGACCCCGACCACGCTTCATGTCGAACAAGGCCTCACGTGTGTTCGACACGGTTGTCCCGTTCTTGTCGAAAAACCGATCGCCGTAGAAGCCACTGCGGCACTTGAACTTGTTCAAGCAGCGGAGAAGGCCAATGTGCCACTGATGGTCGGACATCATCGTCGACACAATCCTCTGATCCGGTCGGCTAAGGAAGCCATTGTCGGTGGGAAGATTGGCGATGTGCGCGCTGTCCATGCGAATTGCTGGTTCTATAAGCCAGACGAGTATTTTGATGCTGCGCCCTGGCGAAAGAAACCAGGTGCAGGGCCCATCTCAGTCAATCTGGTCCACGACGTCGATCTTCTGCGGTATTTGGCCGGAGAAGTCGTGACCGTTCAGGCTCAGTCGGCTGCATCGCAGCGGGGCTACGACAACGAAGATGTTGCCGGTGCTCTGTTGACGTTCGAAAGCGGAGCGATAGGGACCATAAGTGTGTCCGACAGCATCGTTGCTCCATGGAGCTGGGAGATGACGTCACAGGAATATCCAATCTATCCTTCAACCACTGAGAGTAGCTACATGATAGGTGGCTCTCATGGTTCGTTGTCCGTTCCCGATCTTCGATTGTGGAGTTACCAGAGTGAGCAAAGGGACTGGTGGACGCCAATCTCATCAACCGCGCTGAAGAAGGGTGCGTCTGACCCTCTGGTCAATCAGCTTAGGCACTTTGTTGAAGTAGCTCGGCACGAAGCTGAGCCGACTGTGTCTGGATGGGAAGGTTTTAGAACGCTTCAAGTTATTGAAGCTATTCAGAATTCCTGCAGGGCTGGCGAGACCGTTAGGATAAGAAGCCTTCAGGAAATGCAGCAGCAGAGATTGCAGGTAATGAAAAATATCTGATATTTTGTAAAAAATCTTGCAAAATGTCCAAAATAGGTCAAAACTCAGAATCGGAATAATGCATCATGATGTCTCAGGGAGGAGCAAAGTGATTACCAAACTTACCCGCCGGGCTGCTGTATCAGCCCTGGTCGCAACCGGTGTTTTGTTTAGCGCAACAAGTGGTGCGCTGGCGGAAGACAAAGTGCAACTTCGCCTCGCAACATCAGGATCGGAGACCGACCAACGCTCGGTCGCCATGGCCGAGGTTTTTGCGCCCATGGTCGCCGATTTCGCAAGCTATGAGCCCAGCTACAACGGCACCATCTTTGCGCAAGGCACCGAGTTGGACGCCATCAGCCGGGGTAACCTGGAAATGTCGATCACCTCGGCGCAGGAACTGGCACAGTTCTTCCCCGAGTTTTCGATCTTTACCGCAGGCTACGTCCATCAGGACGCCGCGCATCAGGTGGCCGTTTTCAACGATCCTTTGATGGATGCCTTCAAACAAAAGGCCGAAGAAGAACTGGGCGTCAAGCTGCTGTCGGTCATGTATCTGGGGCGTCGTCAGGTGAACCTGCGCCAGCCCAAGGATGAACTGACGGTTTCGACGCCTGCCGACTTGGAAGGTGTGAACCTACGGATGCCGGGCACAGATGCATGGCAGTTCCTTGGCAAAGCACTGGGTGCTGCCCCGACACCGATGGCGTTCTCGGAAGTTTATACTGCGCTGTCGACCGGTGCTGTTGATGGTCAAGACAACCCGCTGCCGACCGTTGTGGACGCAAAGTTCTACGAAGTGACCAACCAGATCGTTTTGACGTCTCATCTGGTTGACCTGAACTACATCGCCATCGGCAAAGGGGTATGGGACGGACTGACACCGGAACAGCAAGCCAAGGTTCAGGAAGCAGCCGACGCAGCCGCTGAAGCGGGTCGCCAGAAGCAACTTCAGAAGGAAGAAGATCTGGTCAGCTTCCTGAAAGAGCAGGGCATGGAGATCTACGAACCCGATCTCGCAGCGTTCCGTGATCAGGTACAGTCGATGTATCTTGAAAGCGAGTTTGCCGGGGCTTGGCCGGACGGTGTTCTGGATCAGATCAACGCTCTGGGCAACTAAGTCCGCCAAGACAAGGGAGGGAGAACCGCGATGAAAGGCTTTCTAAAGGGGTTCTCCCGACTGACCGAAGCGATTGCCGGCGGGATGCTGGCGGCAATCTTCCTGATTTTTCTTCTGCAGATTTTGCTGCGCTACTTCTTTACCCCAGCAGGCTGGACGCTTGAACTGATCGGCATCCTCTGGGTCTGGGTGATTTTCTTCAGCTGCGCCTTCATTGTGCGCGAGCGGGATCATGTGAAATTCGACATTATCTATCTTTCGGTCCCTATGCGTGTGCGTCAGGTCTTTGCGATGCTGGCCGCCGCGGCGATTGTGATCGGGATGCTCTACAGTTTCCTGCCGACGTGGGACTACATCGACTGGATGAAAATCCGCAAAACCGCGACTGTGCGGAACCCGTTCTCGGGTGAGAAGATACCGCTGCGCACCGTGTTCTCGATCTATGCGGTCTTCATGTTGGTTGTCGCCGCGCGCTATGGCTGGCTGTTCTTCGACATCATGCGCAACGGCCCACCTAAAACCGAACTTGAAATGGTCGTGGGATTTAACGTGGTCGACGATCATCCCCGCGTTGACGTGGAAGACGACGAGGACGCAAGCAAATGAGTTTTGAACTTCTTTCCTGCCTGCTGACGCTTTTTGTTCTGGCAGGCATCGGGACCCCTATCGGCTATTCCATCCTTTTGGCGTCACTGATGTATCTGGGTGTCGCTGGTCTGGACGTCGCGCTGGCGGGTGAAAAAATCCTGCAAGGCTTCTACAAAAGCACGATCCTGCTTGCCGTGCCTTTGTTCATCGTCGCCGCCAATATCATGAACGCGGGTTCGATCACCGACCGTCTGCTGAACTTCTGTGTCGCTGCGGTCGGGCGTTTCAAGGGCGGTCTTGGGCACGTCAACGTTGTGGCGTCTCTGATCTTCTCGGGCATGTCCGGCTCGGCCGTCGCGGATGCGGCAGGGATCGGCAAGATCATCATTGAGATGATGACCAAGGATGGCCGCTACAGCCGGGGCTATGCGGCCGCAATCACAGCGGCGTCGGCGACGATCGGCCCGATCATTCCGCCCTCGATTCCAATGGTCCTTTACGCGCTGGTGTCGAAAGCCTCTATTGGGTCCTTGTTCCTGGCTGGCATTCTGCCTGGCCTGATCATGGGCGTCGTCCTCATGGCGATGAACTATTATCTGGCCGGAAAGCGGAACTTTGCATTGGAAGAACCTGTTCCTCTGCGCGAATTGCCGGCTAAAACCGCCAACGCGTTTCCGGCACTGCTGATGCCCGCAATCCTGCTGTACGGTATATATGGCGGCGTCACCACTCCGACCGAAGCCGCCGCAGTTGCTGCATTCTACGCTCTGCTACTGGCAGCGTTGTTCTACCGCGCGCTGACCTTCCGTGGCCTTTATCAAGTGTTCGTCGACAGCGCGCGCTCCTCCGCCGCCGTCGGGGTGGTCATTGGTGGCGCGTTCATTCTGAACTTCATCGTCATTCAGGAACAGATTCCACAGACGATCTCGGCACTGCTGGAGGGTTCGGATGTTAGCCCCATTGTATTCCTGATCCTCGTAAACCTGCTGATCCTCGCGCTGGGATGCGTGTTAGACGCAACAACGATCATCCTGGTGATCGTGCCCCTGTTCATTCCAACCTGCGAAGCGCTCGGGATTGATCTGGTGCATTTCGGAGTGCTGGTCGTCGTGAACTCAATGATCGGTTTGATCACGCCGCCCTATGGCATTCTACTCTTTGTGATCAACGCCGTGACGGACATTCCGCTGCGCGAAATCATCTCCGAAATCTGGGCCTTCCTCGCGGTTCTCATCTTCGCCTTGGTGATAATGATGCTGATGCCGGATCTGGTCCTGTGGTTGCCGCGTATGTTTGGATATCAGGGATAATGTGCCTGTCGGTTTCGACAACGTCGATCCCCGGTGATCTGGCTGAAAAGCTGAGTGCTATCGCTGACGCGGGATTCGGGGGTGTCGAATTACACGAACCGGATTTGACCGCTTTTGACGGACCGCCATCGCAAGTCCGCAAGATTGCATCGGACCTCGGCCTGAAGATATGCCTGTTACAACCCTTCCATAATCTTGAAGGCCAGCCCGAAGCCGGACGTGAGCGCGCCTTTGATCGACTGAAGCGCAAACTCGACCTGATGAACGAGTTGGGAACGGACTTGCTGCTTATCGGGTCTGCTTTCGAGGTCGATACCGCTGCAACTGAAGAACAGGTAATCGCAGATTTTGGCGAGGCGGCCGAGATCGCGAAAGAGATGGGGTTGCGTCTGGCCTATATGGGCTTGCCATGGTCGGATCTTATTCACTCGGATGAGCTGGCGTTGGGCGTCGTTGAAGCTGTCGACAGCCCTCATCTGGGGTTGGCATTGAATTCCTTTTTCTCGCTCGCTGACGGGTCCAAACCCGCCCGCCTTCGGGACATTCCCGGAGAGCGGCTGTTCCATGTGCAACTGTCCGATGCACCTCGACTTGAGATGGATATACGTCGGCTCAAACGGCACTTTGGGCTTCTGCCGGGGCTTGGGTCGCTGAACCTAGCGGGTTTCGTTCGGGTGTTGGCGCGTGCTGGGTACAAGGGGCCTTGGTCCATTGCGCGTGTCAACGAGGCAGCGCCGCAACCCGGTGGTCAAACGCTGGCAAGTGACAGCTTCAGGTCGCTGGTCAATCTTTTGGACGAGGTGTTGCGGACTGAGCCGGGAGCCGATTTCGGCATCCCGGACCTGCCCGAACGCGTTTATGCGTCGGGCTTCGAATTCATCGAATTTACAGCCGACGAAGCAAGCGGCGCGCAGCTGGCAGAAATGCTCTCGGCCATGTGTTTTCGCATGGAACGAAAGCACGTCAGCAAGTCTGTCGAGCTGTGGCGGCAGGGTGCCATAAACATCGTCGTGAATACCGAAAAGGAAGGCTTTGCCCACTCGGCGTTTCTGGGCCACGGTCCTTCGGTTTGTGATATGGGATTGCGCGTCAAGGATGCGGATCAAACGGTTCAACGCGCGACTGCACTGGGCGCGCCGAATTTCTCGCAGCCGGTGGGCACCGGAGAGCTGGATATCCCCGCCATCCGAGGTGTCGGTGGTAATGTTGTCCATTTCATCGATGAGAAATCCGATCTGCACCGTGTCTGGGATATCGAGTTCGAGCCGGTCGCGAAAACCAAAGCAACCCAGCCCGCCGGTTTGCGCCGTATCGACCATTTGGCACAGACGATGCGTCACGATGAGATGCAAAGCTGGCTTCTCTACTACATTTCGACTTTTGAGATGGCAAAGTCTCCTATCGTGAACGTGGCAGACCCGTCCGGCGTCGTTCAAAGCCAGGCCATTGAAAGCCCCGAAGGCGAAGTGCGCCTGAACCTGAACGGGGCTGTTGGGCGCCGAACTCTGGCGGCGTCATTCCTGGAAGACGGCTTTGGAGCCGGAGTTCAGCACATTGCTTTCCGGTCGGACGACATTTTCGAAACGTCGAATCAGTTGCGTAAATCAGGCTTTCCCAGTTTGACGATCCCAGAGAACTACTACGCCGATCTGCAAGCGACCTTCGGATTGGAGGATGATCTGATCGCCCAACTGCGCCGGGGTAACATTCTCTACGACCGAGCAGCGGGTGCCGAGTATTTTCAGATCTACAGCCGCCCGATCTTCAACGGACTGTTTTTTGAAATCGTTGAACGCCGCGCGGGCTATGCAGGGTATGGTGCACGGAATGCCCCCATTCGCCTTGCTGCACAAACGAAACAATACCCCGCGAAAGAAACGCAACTCCAATGACCGACTCGGAAGACAAAATCACAAGCGACGAGCGCGCAGTTCGCCAATGGTGGCGCACGTCTATTATCGACATGAAACCCGGACAGATCGCGTTTCGTGGAAATCCCATCGAGGACCTGATCGGGAATGTAACCTTCCCGCAGATGATCTGGCTGATGGTACGGGGCGATCTGCCCAGCGATGCTCAGGCGCGTTTGTTTGAGGCTGCGCTGGTCGCAGGCGTGGATCACGGCCCGCAGGCGCCCTCTATCGCGGCGGCGCGCATGGCTGCCACCTGCGGGGTAGGTCTCAATAATGCGATGGCGACTGCGGTGAACATGCTGGGAGACGTGCATGGAGGTGCAGGAGAGCAGTGCGCAGAGTTGTACTATGATATCGCGGTCCGCATGGATGCGGGAGCTTCGCTGAATGACGCTGTTCGGGATGGCTTGGACAGCTGGCGCGAGACCTACGGCAAGATCGTATCGGGCTTTGGTCACAGGTTTCACAAGCCCGTTGACCCACGTGCGCCTCGATTGATGCAACTTGTTCGAGATGCGGCGGCAGAAGGCACAGTTTCTGGCCGGTTTGCCGATATCGGAGAAGAGGTTCAAGCCGAACTCGGTCGTCAACGAGGCGGTCGGCCAATTGCCATGAATATTGACGGCGCGACAGCTGTGATCTTCTGCGAACTTGGCTTTCCTGCGCCCTTGTCGCGAGGGCTGTTCTGCCTGTCCCGCTCGGTCGGAATACTCGCTCACGCTTGGGAACAGATGAACCAGGGTGGCCGCAACAAAGGGCCGATGCCCCCTAATTACTTACCCCTCTACGAAGACAGGAATGATGACACGTGAGACATCGAAATCCTTCCGGGTCGGCCTTATCGGCTGTGGTCGTATCAGCGATATTTATCTAAAAACACTATCCAAATTCTCAAACGTTGAGGTCGTGGCTTGCGCAAGCCTTGACCCTTCGGAAAGCCGCACCAAGGCAGATCAATACGGTATCGCCAAGGCCTGTGCGCCAGATGGGGTGTTTGACGATCCGACGATTGACTGCGTTCTGAATCTGACAATTCCGGCGGCGCATGCCGAAATCAGCCTGCGTGCGTTGGAGGCGGGCAAGCACGTCTATTCCGAGAAGCCGCTGGTTATGGATCGAACGGATGGTAAGACGATTCTGCACATGGCCTCTGAAAAGGGGCTGCTGGTCGGTTGCGCACCCGACACATTTCTGGGCGGTCGTTGGCAAACCGTTCGGCGCTTGATCGATGAGGGTGCCATTGGCAAACCGACAGGGGTTTTTGCCCATGTCGGTACCCACGGGACGGAACGCCACCATCCCAACCCGGATTTCTACTACCAGGCCGGTGGCGGGCCCTTGCTGGACCTTGGGCCATATTACCTGACCGCCATGGTTTGCTGCCTTGGTCCGGTTGACCGGGTCGCCGGAATGGCTCGGCGCACGTTCGACAAAAGGATGATCGAAAACGGCCCTCGCAACGGTGAATGGATGGATGTCGAGGTCGACACGCATTCCCTAAGCCTGCTGCAGTTCTCTTCCGGGGCTATAGGGTCGATGACCATGAGCTTTGACGTCTGGGATAGCGAAACGCCGCGGTTCGAGATCTACGGTGAAAAAGGCACCATCAGCATCCCAGACCCTGACCCGGTACATGGTGCCAACATCTTTCAGGGGGATGTCTGGCTGAAAACGCGGGAGACCTCGCGCTGGTCTCATCAGCCGCGCCCATCCGGTCGCGAAGGCTGGCAGGTGGTCGTCAACAAACACGGGTTCAATGAGGACAGCCGTGGTCTCGGCCTTTTGGATCTGGCCCTGGCGGCGCAAGAAGGACGCCAACCCCGTGCAAGTGGAGCGCTCGCCTACCACGTTTTCGAGGTCATGGACGCGATCGAACGGGCACCAAAATTTGGCGCCTATCAGACGATAGAAAGCCGTTGCGCGGCTCCGGAGCCTTTGCCGGTCGATTTCCTTAACGATGAGAGGAAGGAATTGGTTCATGCCGATTGAGACACTCGACTTTGCTCAGCCATTCTTTCGCGTCCAGCACATAACTGACGAGCGCAGAATTTCTATCGAGGGTCGCGCCATCGTCCTTAACCTTGGGGGGCGAAATCTCTCTGTCGAGGATCAGACCATTGCACCGCTTTCCTCTGTGATCGTGCAAGACAGCACGCTTAGCGGCGTGGAACGTGCAGTCATTGTCCACGATTTCGACGCCCATGCCGATGACAACGAGTTGTTCGCATGGGTGAAAGATACATGGCCATCTGCTTTTGATGTTCGCCAAGAGGAGCGTTTACGCGGTGTCAGCCACTACATGTCGCCAAAGGTCTTTGTGGGTAACGTTGGGCTGACCATGTACCATTCCGGCTCGGTGCCGCTGAATGTCGGATTGCACAAGGATCATCCGTTCTGCCCGGTACCGGGGTTTCGCGAAGTGCATACACAAATCGTAGGCTTTGGGAAAATGCAGCAATGCCGTGAGCGGGATGTTGAATCCCTTTACCTCGAAGAATTCATGGCCCCCGGCACGACGCACAAACCGATGTATGACGCCGAAGGCAACTATCCCTGGCATCAGTACGAGACGATTACCCCCAGCATTTTCATGGCGGTGGAAATGCTGCCGGAAGGCGTACGGGTCCCGGAAATGGAGATTCAGAATGGCTGAGAGACTTTTTTCCGAAGACCTGAACTTTGACGGACCTTTCCCCCGATTGTCTCGCCGTTTGCGGCTGGGTGTTGTTGGCGGCGGACGTATCTC
This sequence comes from Ruegeria sp. C2, assembly GCF_056537765.1. NCBI lineage: Bacteria > Pseudomonadati > Pseudomonadota > Alphaproteobacteria > Rhodobacterales > Roseobacteraceae > Ruegeria > Ruegeria sp. C2. Next base: position 267,423 of record NZ_JBQFRZ010000002.1, read on the forward strand.
TGTCACGCAGGCAACGGCCGCGCGGATGACCGACCGGTGGGAGGTCGTCGCAGGAGCGCTCAGTTCTGACGCCGTGCGAAGCAAGGCGCGTGGGGCCGAGTGGTTCCTGCCGGCCGACCGGTGCTACGCGTCGTTCGAGGAGATGGCACAGGCCGAGGCGGCACGCCCGGATGGCGTAGATGCCGTCATGATCACCACCCCGAACCACGTTCATTTCGAAGCGGCCAAAGCCTTTCTGGAGGCGGGCATTGACGTGCTGTGCGATAAGCCCCTGACCAACGAAGTCGCGGAGGCCGAAGGGATTGAGGAGATTACCGCGCGCACGGGACACATCTTTGCTGTCGGCTATGCGATGTCATGTTTTCCAGTAATCCGTCAGGCCAAACAAATCGTGGCGGAAGGCGGCATCGGTAAAATCAACCAAATCCACGTCGAGTTCATGCAAGACTGGATGACGCCCGATGATGTGGCAGATGCGCCCCACGTCAAATGGCGGCTGGACCCAAAGATTTCTGGTCCGACCAGCTGTGTCGGCGATATCGGCACCCATGCCGCGCATCTCGCCAGTTTTGTCTCGGGCCTGCCCTTGACCGACCTACGGGCTGAGTTTCATGTCTGCGGCGCGCCAAAGCCTTTGGAAGACACAGCATTCATGTTCACCCGCTATCAAAACGAGGTTCCGGGGACCCTGATGGCGACACGCCTTGCCCCCGGGAATCGGGGAGGGTTGCGGTTGCGCATATTCGGGAACGAAGGAGGTCTCGAGTGGGACCTGGAGAATTCGGAACAGCTGAAGTTCAATCGGTTCGGTGAGCCGGATCGTATCATCAGCCGAGGTCACGGGCATGGCATCGGCCCCGGCGCAGAACGTCTAATCCGGACCGCGCGCGGCTTCCCAGAAGGGATTATCGAAGCCTGGGCCAACCTCTATACGGAATTTGCTATGGCCGTAGCCGCGCGTCGGGATGGCGTTACCGTTCCGGATGATTGGCTTACTTATCCCAGTGTCGAACAAGGTGCAGATGGCGTCCGGTTTATTGAAGCCTCCGTGCGCTCTCACCAGTCCGGAGGTGACTGGGTCACTCTCTAAGGCTCTGCCAACAAGAATGAAAAACACGCCCGGGCAGTTGCCCGGGCGCTTTCATTTCCTGCTCAGTATTAAGAGTTGATATTTTCAAAAATATCAGATATTTTTTACTACGTGTGATGAATTTGAGATTCGCAGACACGTGGAGCTGCCGTTCATGGTGAAACCCGAAGAGGCTGGCGCAAGCCCCTCTCTCTATTCCTTGGCGCATCTGACGCTGATTGGCTGTACGCCGCCCGAGTTGGTCTATATCGCAGCGCGGGCCGGTTACGATGCCGTCAGCCCCCGCTTCATTCCGATGCATGTGCCCGGTGAATTCACTCAATCTCCAATCGACAAGGCACAGGTGCAGGCCACAAAGACGGCGCTTGCAACCACGGGTCTGAAGGTTCTGGATATCGAGATCGCACGCATCACCGAAGACGTGGACCCGCGTAGTTTTGAGTGCTCGCTGGAGATCGGTGGGGAACTGGGCGCCAAACGCATGATCATGAGCGCGTGGACCAACACCCGCGATGATCGTGACTTCCTGATCGACGTCTATTCGGAAACCTGCGAGTTGGCAGCGCCCTATGGGTTAACGGTGGATCTGGAATTTCCAAGTTTTTCACGCCTGCGCACTCTAGATGAGGCGCTTGATATCGTGCGTGCCTCTGATCAACCGAATGGCGGTATTCTGGTCGATACGCTTTATCTGCACCTCAGCCGCGTGGATTTGGGAGAGCTTTTGCACGTCCCCTCGGACCTGTTTCACTTCCTGCATATCTCTGATTGCCTGCCCGGCATCGCTGATACGCGCGAGGGCATGATCCAGTTGGCCCGCGATGCGCGGCTCTACCCCGGTGAAGGCTGGATTGATTTCACCGGCATCATCGAACGGATGCCGCCCGTCGACTACTCCATTGAATTGCCCAACCAAAGCCGCGTTGCCGAGTTGGGATACGAAGAACATGCGCGTCGCTGTCTCAGCCACGCCAAGCGAACATTCGGCGAGGCGCGGTCACAGCGTCGTATGCCCGATGCAGCAATTCCAAAACACCAAGAGGATCATCATGGGCAAAGAGCTCACTGAAAACGACCGCAACATGGCGGCCGATATGCTGGCACGCGCCCGCGCTGCCATGGCCGAGATTGAGGATTGGGATCAGGACAGGCTGGATCGCCTGTCTCAGGCCATTGCCTGGTACGCAGGGAACGAAAAAACCTTCACGCGTCTGGCCCAGCAAGGCGTGGACGAAAGCGGTATCGGAGATCGCGCCGGACGCCCTGCGAAACGATTCAAGATTCACATGGTATTGCGTGATGTCCTGCGCACGCCCTCGACAGGGATCGTCGAGGTTGATGAGGACAAGGGGCTGGTGAAATATGCCAAACCTGCTGGTGTGATTGCGTCTCTGATCCCCATGACCAATCCGGCGATGACGCCACCGGTGACCGGTGTCTCCGCCGCCAACGCCCGAAATGCGGTCATCTTCAGCCCGCACCCTCGCACCGCTCACACGACTTACGAAATGGTCGAGGTCATGCGTGCAGCTTGTCGTGCTGCCGGAGCCCCCGAGGATCTGTTTCAATCCATTCGCAAACCGTCGATCCCGTTGACGCAACATCTAATGGAGATCTGCGACCTGACTTTGGCGACGGGCGGCAAGCCGATGGTCAAAGCGGCCTATAGTTCAGGGCGACCGGCCTATGGCGTCGGCGCGGGCAATTCCTCCATCGTCATCGACGAGACAGCCGACTTGGACATCGCCGCTCAGAACACACGAATTTCAAAGACCTCTGATTTTGGGTCGGGTTGCTCGGCCGACGGCAACATCATCATCCAGCGCTCGGTTTACGACGATATGGTCAAGGCGCTTCAAGCCGAAGGCGGCTACCTGTGTTCGGATGAAGAGAAGGCCATGCTCGAAGCGGCCATGTGGGACGACAAAGGCAACCGCACCTTCCCGACCATCGCCTGTCCGCCGCAGCAAACAGCCAAGGTCGCCGGTTTTAGCATCCCAGAAGATCGCAAGTTTCTGATGGTTGAAAATCAGGGGCAAATCGGGCCGCAGTACAAGTTCTCCAAGGAGAAACTGACCACGCTGATGGCGCTTTATCACTTCGAGACGTTCGATGACGCGCTGGAAATGGTCAGCCAGATCTACAACACCGGCGGTAAGGGCCATTCTTGCGGGATTTATAGCCACAACGACGATCACATCGATCGGTTGGCGCGTCTGGCTCCGGTTAGCCGTATGATGGTACGACAGCCGCAATCGAAGGCCAATGCTGGCGCGTGGACCAATGGCATGCCCATGACCAGCAGCCTGGGCTGTGGCATCTGGGGCGGCAACATCACCAACGAAAACGTCACCATGAAACACATGATGAACTACACCTGGGTCAGCCGTCCGATACCCGAGGATCGCCCCTCGGAGCCGGACCTGTTCGGTGAATTCTACGGACAGGAGGTCGCGTGATGGACGGAGCGAAACTGGAAGGCAAAACCGTTGCTGAACATATCGTCGACTTTCTCGAACGCCGTGAGGTGAAACATGTGTTCGGCCTTTGTGGCCACACGAACATCGCGGTTCTCGCTGCACTGGCCGAAAGCCCGATTGATTTCGTTACTGTGCGGCATGAACAGATCGCCAGCCACGCGGCGGACGCTTATGCCCGCGTGACGGGCAAGGCCTCGGTGGTGCTGTCCCATCTCTCCCCGGGACTGACCAATTGCGCCACCGGGGTCGCTAATGCTGCGTTGGACTGTATCCCCATGGTCGTGATCGCTGGGGACATACCTACGCATTATTATGGCAAACACCCGCATCAGGAAGTGAACCTTCATGCAGACGCCGCCCAGTGGGAGATCTATCGCCCCTTCGTAAAACGCGCCTGGCGGGTGGATCGCGCAGACCTGATGGCCGAAATTCTGGAAAAGGCGTTTCATCTCGCTGAAAGCGGACAGCCCGGGCCGGTTCTGGTCAATGTCCCCATGGATATCTTCTCTGAAGTGATCCCCGCGGACAGCTTCGACCGTATCCGCGACAACACGCGCGCGCTCAAGAAACCGTCGATTGACGATGAAACAGCGCGTGAAATCATTGAGGCCCTGGCGCAGGCCGAAAACCCGGTCGCCTATGTCGGCGGTGGTATCCTTCTAGCTCAAGCCAGCGAGGAGTTGCGCGCGTTCGTTGAACATATGGGGCTGCCCGTTGCTCATTCTCTGATGGGCAAGGGCGCGTTGCGGGACGACCATCCGCTTGTGCTGGGAATGACTGGCTTTTGGGGTACAGAACTGGTCAATCAGTCCTGTCTGAATGCGGACTATATCTTTGCCGTGGGAACGCGGTTCAAAGAGGCCGATTGTTCCAGCTGGTATCCTGGCTATACGTTCAACATCCCCGGGTCCAAGGTCATTCATATCGACATTGAACCGCAGGAGATCGGTCGGAACTATCCCACCGAGATCGGCGTCGTCGCGGACGCCAAAGTTGCCTTGCGCGTTCTCAATCGGGTTGCCCGCGAGATGTATCCAGAGGGCTTTAAACGCCCCACGCTGGAGCAGAAGATTTCTGACTTCCGGACAGACTTCAAAGCGCGCAACGTGGAAATGGCGACTTCATCAGCCTTTCCAATGATGCCCGAGCGTATTCTGGCAGATACCCGGAAGGCTCTGCCCGAGGACGCCATCATCACCACGGACGTAGGGTGGAACAAGAACGGCGTCGGACAGCAATTCGATATCCTGACGCCGGGTTCGATCCTGACTCCGGGCGGGTTCGCGACGATGGGCTTTGGCCCTCCGGGCGCGATAGGCGCGAAGCTGGCAGCACCTGATCGCGTTGTACTCAGCTTGGTCGGCGATGGTGGCTTCGGTCAAAACCCGTCGATGTTGGCAACGGCGGTCGAACTTGATTTGGGCATTATCTGGCTGGTCATGAACAACAACGCCTTCGGCACTATCGCAGGTCTGCAAAAGGCACACTACGGTCTGACCTACGGGACTACATTCCCCGGATCAGCCGCCGCACCCGCAAACGGACCGGGCTATGCCGACATAGCGCGAGCCTACGGTGCGGATGGGCACAGGCTCAGCGCTGCTGATGAATTGTTGCCCGCATTAGAGGCGGCAATCGCGAGCGGCAAGCCAACCGTGCTTGATGTGCCAATGATCAACAACCCGACACCAACGACCGGACATTGGAACATTCTCGACATCTATTCGCCAGACCGGGATGTTTCGCACGTTGCAACTTAAACTGTCTGCGCGAGGCACACACCGCAAGGGAAGTGCTTCGCGCGGACCTGACCTGATTTCTTGCTCGCGAAAGTGATTAAAGAAACGTCAGTCTGCCTTGCCAGCAGTGCGTTGAGTGAAGAGTGGACCCAACCACCCGCAAGTACATAAAAAATAGCATAAAATTGCCTTTTCACATTTGGGCCGTTCAGGTGTTAAATTAAATAAGTGGGTTCGTTTGTGAGCCTCCAAAACGACTTTGTATCCTGAGGACAACAGATCGTTGCCTCTTACGTCGCCATGGCTTTGGCTATATCCAGAACGCAGCCCGCACTTCGGCCGGTCGGTCGCCATTTGGGGTTCGCACCTCTAGCATCGTGCCTGCGTCCCAATGCTGGGCATCAACCATGCCAATTGCGACGTTTGTTCCAAAGTCAGGTGACCAGGCGGCGGATGTGATTTGACCGACCCGCTTTCCGTCTTTGAACAAAGGCCAAGCTGAACGGGCAGGAGGCACGGGATCACCGGGAATGGAAATCGCGCGGATCTGTCGGGTCGGGCCAGTTTCGGCCTCGCGAGCCAGTGCATGCATGCCGATGTGGTCGCTGTCCTCGCCGGGTTTGCAGAACTTTCCCAAACCACACTCCAGTGGCGAGTTTTCCATTGTCATGTCGTTGCCATAGCTCAACAGCCCGCCTTCGATCCTTTCGATCAGGTTTGGACATCCCGGGCGAACATTCAGATCAGCTCCGGCTTCGAAAAGGGTGTTCCATAGAGGCATACCGTAGGCACCGTTTTCGACATAGATTTCATAGCCGCCCTGTTTCGAGTAACCAGAGCGCGTGATCACAAAGGACGTGTCCTGAAACGCCAATCGTTTGTAGCGGAAGAAGCGGATATCCCGAACCTCGTCTCCAAAGACCCGCGCCATCAGGTCATCCGACTTTGGTCCTTGAACGGCCAGTGGCGAGACGTCAGGTTCGAACACCCGCACATCCATACCTGCACCGACGGCCAAACCCTTAATCCACAAAAGCAGATCGCTGTCGGCGATTGAGATCCACCAGCGATCCTCGCTGTGTTTGATCGCGACCGGATCATTCAGCATGCCGCCATTTTCGTCGACAATCGGCACGTAGTAACACTGGTCTTCCTGCATTTTCTCAAGATTGCGAGGGGTCAACCGTCGCATCAGGCGGCCCGCATCCGGGCCATTCAGTTCGATCTGCCGTTCGCAGGACACATCCCAGACCTGGACGTGAGATTTGAGATGCCGGTAATCCGCCTCGACGCTCTCAAAAACCGTAGGCAGCAGCATCCGGTTATAGACGGTGTAGGCGGTAACGCCCTTGTCTTCGACGCCCTCGGAAAAAGGGGTCTGACGCAGGCGGCGGGATTGGGACAGCAGACGCATTTCAACGGTCCATTGCTTTGACGCGATCCCGAAGCTGGAACTTCTGGATTTTGCCAGTGGAGGTTTTGGGAAGAGTTTCGAAGACGACGGCTTTGGGGGCCTTGAACCCGGCCAGATGTTCGCGGCAGAACGCTATGATCTCGTCAGATGTTGTATCGGCACTTTCGCGCAATTCGACAAACGCGCAGGGGACTTCGCCCCATTTTTCGTGCGGCATCGCAACTACGGCAGCTGCCTGAACGGCCTCATGGCGGTAAAGAACCGCTTCGACCTCGACCGAAGAGATGTTTTCTCCGCCGGAGATGATTACGTCTTTCAGGCGGTCACGTATCTGGATGTAGCCGTTTTCATGTAAGACAGCGCCGTCGCCGGACCAGAACCAACCATCCTCAAAAGCTTTCGACGTGGCCTCGGCGTCTTTGTAATATCCCGCCATCACCGTGTTGCCCCTAATGGCGATTTCGCCCTGTGTATTGCCGTCACGCGCTACGAGTGTGCCGTTGCTACGGTCGATCACCGTAACCTCTTCGACCATCGGAAAGGCGATGCCTTGCTGCGCTTGCAATTCGGCTTGCTCAGCGGAACTGAGATCATCCCACTCCTCCTGCCAGAGGCACTGTGAGATATGCCCATAGGTCTCCGTCAGGCCGTAGACCTGCATGACATCAAAACCCATTGCGCGGGTCTTTTCGAGAACTGAAGGCGGCGGCGGTGCGCCTGCCGTCAAAACGCGGATCGCAGGATCGAAGGAGGGCGTGCCGCTCTCGGCTTCGGCTAGCATCTGCAACACGATGGGCGCCGCGCCGAAATGAGTCACGCCATGGGTACGGATCGCGTCCAGAATACGGTCTGCCACCGGAACACGAGTAAACACGACAGTTGCGCCAAGCATGGCCATCAACCACGGGTGACCCCAACCATTACAGTGGAACATCGGTACCACTGACAGATAGACAGGGTAAGTCGGCATCTGCCAGGCAGTCCCGGTTCCGAGCGCCATCAGATAGGCCCCGCGATGGTGATAGACGACACCTTTCGGGCGACCGGATGTACCGGACGTGTAATTCAACGCAATGGCATCCCATTCGTCATCGGGCAGTTCTATTGGTAACGGTGAGGCTTCGGTCAACGCATCGTAGGTTTGACCACCAAGGCTCTCACCTACAACGGCAGGATCGACAATCTCGACCACTGGCAAAGATCGACCGAGAAGATCAAAAGCTTTGGACAAAAGCGGTACAAGCTCCTGATCCACGATTACCAGTTTCGTGTCCGCGTGATCCAGAATGTAGGCGATGGTTTCCGATTCCAGCCGCGTGTTCAGCGTGTTGAGGACCCCGCCCGTCAGCGGCAGTGCAAAGTGCAACTCGAAGAGTTCCGGTATATTCGGGCTCAGCACTGAAACGGTATCGCCATTCTGCACGCCAAGTTCGACGAGCCCACCGGCCACAGCACGAATGCGGGTTGCAGTTTCGGCCCATGTTCGCTGAGTGTCACCATAGATCACCGCTGCGCGCGCGCCGTGCAGGTTTTCGGCGCGGCGTAGAAAGGATATCGGTGACAAAGGCACATGGTTTGCCCGCGTCTTCTGAAGAGCCTCGAAATGGTGACGCATCCCGGTTCCGCCTGATTTAGCTGTTAGGCCGCACGCGGGCGGCGGTTTTGTTTGCAAAGGCTTCCAGGCGCGCACGAGCCGCAGGTTGGGTATTGACCACTCCGCCAACCACGGCCTCTGCATAAGCTGCATCCATGCCGGACATGTTGTTCAAGTGGCTGATCGCAGAGCAGATGGCAAAGTTGGTCAGCGGCAAGTTCTGCGCAATTTGTTCTGCAAGCTCCATCGCCTTGGCCATGCTGCCGCCATCTTCGGTGATGTATTGTGCCAATCCCAGATCGACGGCCTCTTGCCCCTGATAGACGCGGCCCGTCAGGATCATGTCGATCATGCGGTACTTGCCGATCATGTCTGAAACTCTGATGGTCGCTCCGCCGCCGGTGAAAATCCCGCGCTGTCCTTCGGGCAGAGCGAAATAGGTGCCCGGATCGATCACCCGGATATGTGCCGCGCTGGCAAGTTCCAGTCCTCCGCCAACAACCGCACCTTTGAGTGCAGCAATGATTGGCACACCGCCATATTCCATCTTGTTGAAAGCCTCATGCCAGCGCAGGCAGACATGCATGAAGTCATCCGGGCTGCGGTCGGCTTTCCAATGCTCGACCAGATCAAGGCCCGCGCAGAAATGGTTGCCTTCACCGGCCAAAACCACGGCTTTGACACCGGCCATGCGGGCACCGCTGAAAAAGCGTATCAGTTCCTCGATGGTGGCCACATCCAGCGCGTTGCGCTTTGAAGGGCGGTTCAATGTCACGACAAACAGGCCGTTCTCACGCTCTGAAATCGCGAGGTTTTCGTAAGTGTCGGGGTTCACGACATCATTCATAGGTCAGGTCCTCTCAAGGAGTTATTCAGGGAATGCCGCGTCAAGCAGGCTGCGCGAGCCGTTCATGATGCGGGTGTGTTCCATTGTGCACTCGGGCAAGACGTGTTGGGCAAAGAAGAGTGCAGTCGCGATTTTCTGGGTCATGAATTGCACGTCCTGTCCAGCGTCCAGCGCAGTTTGCGCAGCCAAGGCACCCTTTGCCAGCTTCCAACCTGCCGCCAGCGTGCCGGTCAGCATCAAGAAGGGAACAGAGCCCGCGAAAGCCGCGTCAATGTCCTTTCGGCTATTTTCCAACAACCAATCCAATGTGGTTTCAAACGCGTCGCGCGCTTGCGTTAGGCTTGTCCCGATAGCTTGCGCGGTTGCATCACCCTCAGCCAGTCTCAATTCAATTGCCTCTATCCGAGCTGCGAAATGGCGTGCGGTTTCACCGCCGTCGCGCATCACCTTGCGCCCCAGAAGGTCGTTGGCCTGAATGGCAGTGGTGCCTTCGTAGATAGGCAGAATACGTGCGTCGCGGTAATGCTGCGCGGCACCGGTCTCCTCGATAAAGCCCATGCCGCCATGAATTTGCACACCCAGCGAGGCGACCTCGACCGCGCGTTCCGAGCAGAAACCTTTGACCAGCGGAACCATGAATTCAGCCAGTGCAGTCATCTCTGGATTGTCTTGATGGTGCGCGATGTCCAGCAACCCTGCAGTCGCGGCGGCCATGGCCCGCCCACCTTCGGTCAGGCTGCGCATCCGCATGAGCATGCGACGCACATCCGGGTGCTCGATGATCGGGACGGCGTCCTTGACTTGGCCGTTCACCGGACGGCTTTGTACCCGTTCGCGCGCATAGGTCAGCGCGCGCTGATAGGCACGATCAGCGGTCGCAATGCCTTGCACCCCAACGGAAAACCGCGCTGCGTTCATCATGATGAACATGTATTCCAACCCGCGATTTTCCTCGCCGATCAGGAACCCCGTGGCGTCCTTATATTCCAGCATTGCCGTCGGGCTGGCGCGGACGCCTAGCTTGTGTTCAATGCTCACGCAGTTGACCGTGTTCTCGGCCCCTACCGCGCCATCCGTTTCCACAAGCTTCTGCGGCACGATGAACAGGCTTAGCCCTTTTGGCCCGGCGGATGCATCAGGAGTACGCGCCAACACCAAATGGATGATGTTCTCGGTCAGATCATGAGCGCCATATGTGATGAAAATCTTGGTGCCAGATATGCCATAGCTGCCATCCGCACATTGCACCGCTTTGGTCGCCACGCGGCCAAGATCGCTACCCGCTTGTGGTTCCGTCAGGTTCATCGTGCCGGACCAGCGTCCCGCGATCAGCGGCTCCAGATATGTGGCTTTCTGTTCGTCCGAGCCAGTCAGCAGCAGCGCCTCAATGGCCCCATCGGTCAGCAACGGGCAAAGGCCAAAGCTCATATCGGCGGCATTTAGCATCTCTACCGCCGCCGCGCCAACAGTTCGCGGCAGTCCCATGCCGCCATAATCCACCGGGTGAGTCAGTGCCTGCCAGCCCATTTCGACGAACTGAGCATAGGCATGCACGTCACCTTCAGGCATCGTCACGCGCCCGTTGTCGAACCGGGCACCCAACGTGTCGCCGATATGCGACAATGGTGCAATCTGTTCACCGCAGAACCGGGCATAACCTTCCAGCACGGCACCAATATCAGCCAGGTCGTAGTCTGAATACGCCGCCAACGATGACACCTGCTCCCAATGAGACAGGTGTTCGATACAAAACATCAAATCCTGGACGGGCGGCTGATAGGACATCCTAGGCTCCCTGGCGGCAACTATGGTTTCGCGTCATCTATCTGCTGAAGAGGTTGCCGATAAGCTCATATTTTGCCAAAATGCTATCCGATCACGCCAAACAGAGATCTCTATGACCAGCCAGGACCCTATCTCTCTGACGACCGTATCAGCTGCATTTATTCAGGATTGGCTGGATGCACTTGGGTCTCGTTGCACCCCGGAAGAGATGGCTTCTCTGCTGGAACGCTCAGGCCTTCAAGCCCGCCCAATGGCACCAACTCAACGTGTCACGCTGAATGAGATCGCTCGGCTTTATCAGCTTGCCGCGCCCGAGACCGGGGACGAAATGATGGGGCTCTGGAGCCGCCCGATCCGGCCCCGAGCATTGCAGCATCTTGTGACGGTGCAGCGCGGCGCAGGCAGCCTGACCTCGGCTCTCTATCGGTTCTCGACGTTCTGGAACCTGCTCCTGGATGACTTCTATTTTGACCTACACAGCAAATCAGACGAGGTGGCGCTGACTTTGGTGCCTTACTTGGTTGAAACCCAGCCGCAACGGTTCGGCCACATGCTGATTCTGAAACTTGCGCATGGGCTGCTATCCTGGCTCAGCGGATCAGAATCGCCGGTGCAAACGGTTTGCTTTGCCTTCGCCCGTCCGGAGTTTGCCGCGGACTATTCGGTCGTCTTTCCATGCCCCGTCGAGTTCGACGCCCCACAAACCAGTATTCGCTTCGACTCACGCCAATTCACCCGCCCGATCACCCGCAGTCCCGCCGAGGCATCCGTATTCCTTCAACGCGCGCCGCTGGATTGGATCTTTACCGGCTCGCGCGCCCATACTTACAGCCTACGCGTTCGTGCCTTTCTTTACGGTGCGACGTGGCAGGCTTGCCAGCTTCCGGATGCGGCCCACGCTCTGAAAATAACGCCTCGGACGTTGAACAGACGCTTGAAAAACGAAGGAACGTCCTTTCAGGACATAAAAGATGCCCTACGCCGCGACATCGCGATCCGTTCACTTCAGCAAAGCACGGACAGTATAGATCAAATCGCGTTTGACACTGGCTTCTCGGCCCCGGCGAACTTCCATAGGGCTTTCCGAAAATGGACAGACCGGACACCGGGGTCATACCGGATGTGAGTTCGAGACTCGGTCAAGAAGTCTTTTAACGGGGGGCCAAACCCGTATCCCTACCTTTGCACTGAATGCACACAAGGTTTTGCTGAATATCAGCCAATCTACGCAAATCGGGGGTAGTTCCAGAAACACGTGCTCGATCGAAAATATAGTTGGGTTATTCCAAGGGCAACTTTCAGGCCTCTATACGCAATTTCGTCAACCAACCCTGTAGAACAGAATTAGTGGCGCGGCCTGCAACCGACATCGCCAGTTGCCAGCTAACAACCGAAACCAGTTTGCGATCAGAACTGTCTGCCCAACATCTCGTTGGGTATATCTCAAAGCTTCTCAGCACTCTTTGTGTCATACGCGTAGTCCGAATGTCCTCCTTGCAGCTGATCGTCGGCTGTGGGTTCATAGATATGGCAGTCTTCCAAATAGCGGCCAGCCTTTGCCGCAAAAATCGGGTGTTGTCGCGGTCCAGCAAGAAGTTGCAACACTTTGCTGGTTGGTCTTCCAGATGTTCGGGTAGTCGTTGATCAACTGTTCGAATCGTTGCTGCAATTCTGGTTCAAGATCGCGACCAAGCTCTGTTTGAATGCCCCTTGGATGAACCCCGAAGCTGATCATGCCGTAGTCAGACCAGCGCCGAACGAGTTAACGTGTAAACCAAATGTTTGCGGTCTTGGACTGCCCGTAGGCCAGCAACGGATCATAGTCGCGATACTTATTGTTCGGATCATCCACATCCACCGGCGCATACGTGTGCCCGACCGGGGACAAATTGATGATTCGCGCAGATCCCACCGCCTTTATTGGGTCGGCCAGCATTTCGAGTCAGCGGAATCGCCATGATGCCAGCGTTGGAACGATAATGAGCATTAGCTTACTGGCTGGGGATAGAAATCCAGTCTTGGACAACGTGCCCGACGTTGGCCTTGTTCACTTTCCAACCGGCGACGGTTCTGGTGACACTAAACTCGTAATTTAGCGACGTTGATTACTGATTGGATGATTGGCAAACTAATTCCCCGTAATTGCTTCTGAACTGCGTCCGCCTGAATACGATTGAATTTTTCCAACCGGGACGTATTTTTGGCTGGGCGCTAGTGTTTAGAGTAGACGGAATTTTTTGACGACTGCCATCAATTTGAACATGGTCTTGGAACCGCGCAAAAAGTAAGCGCAAAAGTGTAAACTTATGTGTAAATGCCGTTCAAAACTATGGGCGAGGACTCTTTAGTTTTCTGCACGTAAGCTGCGCTGGCGTTAACCCGGATCCACTCTGACTTGAACCTTTAACTCAACGCTCAGCTATGAAAGACAGTCCAGACACGAGTTGTCTCAATCCAAGCGCTGCGCCTGCAAATATTGCAGCGAATGTTACGGGTGCGCTGTAGGCCAGAAGTGAGAAGGCAGATATGCCTTGCCCGACGCTGCAGCCAACCGCGATGATCGCTCCTGGACCCATAATCGCCGCGCCCAGCATTTGCCGCTTGAGCTCACGCGGATCTTCGCAAGCTTCCCATCGGAAATGGCCTTTAGACCACGACCCCCAAAATGCGCCAATGAGAACGCCAGAGACTGATCCGACCGCAAAGGACAACGTGTTTCCAGACGCTGTCATGAGGTAGAGCATCGTGTCACCAAGGGGTGCAGCGAAGGTATGGGTTTGCACCGGCTCACCGTCGAAACCGTTTGTCGCAACCCAATTCGTACCAAGCCAGCCTGAGACGATCGCCAGTCCGACGACGGATCCCCAAAATACTTGCGCCGGTGTGCGGCGGAAGCGCTGGTTTGCCAATGCGAAAACCATCAAAGCAATGCCGATGACAGCGCCGATGAGCCAAGCTGGAATCGAGGTCAGCCGTTCGGTCAGGAAGCTAATGCTCTGCGGGTCACGCAGGTCCATTTCCACTGGAAAGGCCCAAACCCGCAGATATGCGAGCGGCCCGGACATCACGACGTAAGCAGACAGGCCCATGATCAAAACGATGACAAATGATCTAAGGTCGCCACCTCCCAGCCGTGCCAGCGCGCCATAGCCGCAGTTTCCGCTGATGGCCATTCCGTAACCGAACATAAGGCCACCCACGATCGAACCGAGTGGGTTCCAGGTCTGCGCAAGGTACCTTGTTCCGACAGGATCAAGCCATCCCAACCCCATGGCCGCGTGGCTGCCGACAATCGCAACACCGATTGCAATAGCCCACATGCGTAGCCGTCGGTCATCATCTGCGTAAAGGTAGTCTTCGATTGCACCCAACGTGCAAAAACGGCCGATGCGCGCAGCCAGCCCTAATACGATGCCACCAATCAAACCGATCAGAGCAACGGTATTTGCGTCTCCCAATGCTTCGAACATTGCCAGTCTCCTCCCAAAGCTGGCGGTTTTCTGAACGGCTTCTACTTCTCCCTGCAGAAAAGATCGTAAACGACTTCCAGAATTTGCGTCGATCGATCATCAGCCAATCTGTAGTAAATCGTTTTCCCCTCACGCCGCGTTTTCACCAAGCCTTCAAAGCGCAAGCGGGATAGTTGTTGTGACACGGCAGCCTGACGTGCCGAGAGCATTTCTTCCATCTGCGTGACAGATTTTTCCCCTGACGACAGATAACACAAAATCATCAGGCGCCCCTCGTGGCTAATTGCCTTGAGGAAACTTGACGCCGTCTGAGCATTCTCCATCATTCTGTCCATGTCTTCGGCGCACATGTCCTTGGAGAACACAGGCAGTTTCGAAGATTTGTCCAACAAGATCGCCTCGCTTTCTTGGCTTCACGCATTCAAAACAGTTTATGTAATCTGCCCCAATTTATCCAGAGGTCTCAAGCGGCGCCCCTGCGTCACGCAGCAAAACGCCCAGCAAACCCCAGAAAAAGTCTTCACCGGGATAGCCCTCGATCCGGCCGACTTCTTGACCATTGTCCAGCAGAACAAAGGTTGGTGTGAAGTAGAGAGGTCGCTCCAACGCTATGCCATCAGGCAGGGCCTCATGAATATCGACGCGCTGAAGCGGAGCGGCATTTCCTTCGGGTGTCTTGGGGTAGATCTCTGAAACTTCGGCGTCCCATCGGGCACACCACATACACCCTTCTTCTTCTGCCATCAGAAGCGCCATTTCCGCCCGTGAAATCTCGGGGCAAACAAGCAAAAAAATCGCAAGCACAAGCAGAAATAGGTGGCGCATCTCAAGCTCCGATTGACTGTAGCAATATATCTTTATTATTTTGAATGTGTGAATGATAGCGCGTCAGGACAGGTTTGACCATGCTCGACATAACATTTGCAGGAGCTTTGGTCGCAGGACTGCTATCTTTTCTGTCGCCCTGCATCCTGCCGATTGTGCCGTTCTATCTGAGTTATCTGGCGGGGGTTGGGATGGAGCAGATATCTGCGGGTTCGTCTATCTCCGCCGACGTTCGACGCAGGGCGACGCTTTCTGCAATCGCATTTGCAGTGGGGATCATAACGATCTTCATGGCGCTTGGGGCGACGGCTTCGATATTTGGACAGCTGGTACGAGAGTATTTCGACATCCTGCGTTGGATCGCAGCGGCGATCATCATTGCGATGGGTCTGCATTTCTTGGGTTTCGTTCGCATCGGGTTCCTGTATCGCCAATTTCGTGCAGACGTCGGTGAGACATCAAACGTAAGTCTGATTGGGGCCTATGTCCTTGGATTGGCATTTGCTTTTGGCTGGACACCCTGTGTTGGGCCGGTCCTTGCTGCGATCCTGTTCACGGCGGCCGGAACCGAAACAGCCTGGCGTGGTGCGGTGCTTCTGTTTGTCTACGGGGTTGGAATGACCGCACCGTTTGTTCTGGCGGCCTTTCTGGTTCGCCCCTTCATGCAGTGGATGGCGCGGTTCAGGAAACACTTGCCCCTCATCGAAAAGACTATGGGTGGCTTTTTGATACTCTTCGGCACCCTCATCGCAACCAACTCCATCAATCACATTGCACAATGGATGCTCGACCACATGCCATGGCTTGCAGCCATAGGTTAATTCGGGAGGAAGACATGAAACGAGCTTTGTCAGTTTTAATCGCTTGCCTGATAGGCGGGGTAGTTTCCGCCGCTGAGCTGGGCGACGACGGATTGCATAAGACACCGTGGATGCGCGACACGTTCAAAGACCTCCGCGAGGATCTTGAAGAGGCCTCAAGCGAGGGCAAACGGTTGGTACTATTCATTGAACAGCAGGGCTGCATCTATTGTAAAAAGATGCACGAAGAGGTGTTCCCCCAGCCTGACCTGGAGGCGTTTCTCGAAGAGAATTTCTTTGTCGTCCAACTGGATTTGCATGGAAGCACTACGGCCACCGACTTTGACGGGGAAGAGAACGAGCAAAGAGCGCTGATGCGCAAATGGGGGATTCTGTTTACTCCAACGCTTGTATTCCTGCCAGAAGAGGTGCCCGAGGGTGCCACAGCCATCGATGCCGCGGTCGCTGTAATGCCCGGAGCGTTCGCCAAGGGAACAACCTTAGATCTTTTCACCTGGGTCGATGAGAAACGATACGAACTTGATAATGGTGAAGATTTTCAGCGGTATCACGCGCGTCGCATTCAAGAGCGAAACAATGTTTCGCAAGATTGAGCGCTACTGTTATAAATAAAAAAATTCATTATAATGAATTTAATGTTGCGACAGGCGGTACTCGTCGACTACGGTACACAAAGGCTTTGGGTCGCAAGGCGCCGTCGGCGCGTTAGCAAATGGGAGGGATCATGAAGCTGAGACTCTTAATATCGGTCTGCGCAATGACGGGAGTTGCCGCATATGCGGCAGATACAGATCCGAAAAACGTAACCTATGATGACTATGGCGCTATCGAGGTCTCTTTGACAGGCGTTACCGGTGACGCGGCAAACGGCGCGCTTATCGTTGGCGACAAGTCAAAAGGCAATTGCGTGGCGTGCCACGCGGTCTCGGCCTTGGCCGACATTCCGTTCCATGGCGAAGTTGGACCGATACTGGACGGTGCCGGTGATCGTTGGACCGAAGCAGAGCTTCGCGGATTGGTCGCAAACGCAAAGATGACGTTCGAAGGCACGGTAATGCCGGCATTCTACAAGGATGACGGCTATATCCGCCCGGGCGATGCCTATACCGGCAAAGCGCCAAGCGCGCCGTTGATGTCGATCCTGACAGCACAGGAAATCGAGGACGTGGTCGCGTTTCTTGCGACCTTGAAAGAAGAATGATCGCGCTTTCTGGCGTGAATTCTCGAAGATTCAAAGGAGATTGAAAATGGAACTCTCTCGCCGCGAGACTCTGGCCCTTGGGCTGGGCGCCGCGTTCCTGACAATTATGCCGTTACGCGCAAATGCGGCCGCTGAAGATGCAATCGCCGCATATACAGGCGGGGCAGATGTGGCTGACGGCGGCGTCACGCTGACAGCACCGGAAATCGCAGAAAACGGGAACACCGTACCAATCGAGGTTAACGCTCCGGGTGCTGCTGCAATTCTCATTGTGGCCGCGGGCAACCCCGAGCCGGGTGTCGCAACGTTCAATTTCGGCCCGCTGGCTGCTGAACAAGCCGCTTCAACCCGCATTCGTCTTGCCGGAACGCAAGATGTCATCGCCGTGGCGAAGATGGCAGATGGCAGCTTTGCCAAAGCGTCCGCGACCGTAAAAGTGACAATCGGCGGCTGCGGCGGCTGATCGCCACGCGCCCTGAAGAACAGGAGACTAACCAATGGCATCCGGTGTAAAACCCCGCGTCAAGGTTCCAAAGACAGCCGCTGCTGGTGAAACCATAACGATCAAGACTCTGATCAGCCACAAGATGGAAAGCGGCCAGCGTAAGGATAAAGCAGGCAACGTTATTCCGCGTTCGATTATCAACCGTTTCACCTGCGAGTTTAACGGAGAAATGGTGGTTGATGTGACTATGGAGCCGGCGATTTCGACCAATCCGTACTTTCAGTTTGAAGCAACTGTGCCTGAAGCCGGCGAGTTCGTTTTCACTTGGTACGATGATGACGGCTCGGTCTACGACGAGAAAAAAATGATCGAGATCGCCTGACGGCTCGACCACTAAGGAAGGTCAGCGCTGGTTGTGAATTCTGGCGCTGGTCCACCAAGGGAGGAACGCAATGAATACCAAGGCACTAACGGCGATCGCGGCAGTTCTGGTTTTCCCAGTGGCGGCAATGGCCGGACCGGACGACGACAATCTTGTGATCAATGACGAGCTGGACATGACCTCGATCACCGAGGCACCAGCGCATGTCGAGAACTTCGATACGATCTACTCGGGCTGGCATTTCAGGACAGATGAAACCCAGGCGCTACAAATTGATGATTTCGACAATCCGGCGATGATCTTCGTCGATCAGGCTGCCGATCTCTTTGAGACGGTTGATGGTGCCGCTGGGGAAAGCTGTGCCTCGTGCCATGATGGGGTGGAAAGCTTCAAAGGATTGCAGGCGTCCATGCCAAAGTTTGATGCCGAAAGCGGCAAGCTGGTGGTCATGGAAGATCTGATCAACAAGTGCCGTACGGATCGCATGGAGGCGGATGCCTGGAAATGGTCTGGCGGAGACATGCAGGGTATGGTCGCCTTGATCGGTCTGCAGTCACGCGGGATGCCTATGGATGTTGCTATTGATGGCGATGCCGCCCCGTTTTGGGAGCAGGGCAAGGAAATGTATTATACTCGCTACGGTCAGCTAGAGCTGAGCTGTGCCAACTGTCACGAAGACAATTGGGGCAATATGATCCGAGCGGATCACCTGAGCCAGGGTATGATCAATGGGTTCCCGACTTACCGTTTGAAGCAGGCCAAGCTGATCTCGCGCCACAATCGTTTCCGCGGTTGTATTCGCGATACGCGGGCGGAAACCTTTGCTGAAGGGTCGGACGAGTTCCGTGCGCTGGAGCTCTATGTTGCCTCGCGTGGCAACGGGCTTTCAGTCGAAACTCCTGCAGTACGTCAGTAACGAACGACCCGCGTGGGCGATGCCCGGCGCGGGTTTTTCATACGGATAACATTCACACATTTATATGTGTCATAGGAAAGCTGATAGATGATTTCTCGACGTGACTTCTTGCAGGTTTCAATGGCTGCATCGGCTTTGTACGGGGCGTCCGGGTTTGGCAAATGGGCCAGACTTGCTGCGCAGCAAAGCCTGACACAGGATCAACTACTGGATTTTGAGACCTTTGGTAACATCAGCCTGATCCATGTCACCGATATTCACGCGCAACACAAGCCGATTTACTTCCGTGAACCCGAGATCAATCTTGGGATTGGCGATGCGCAGGGTCAGATGCCGCATGTTACTGGCGCCGCTTTCCGCAAGGCCTATGGCATCGAAGATGGAAGCCCGTCGGCCTATGCACTGACCTACAATGATTTCTCGGCACTGGCGAAGGCTTATGGTCGGGTCGGTGGATTGGACCGGGTCTCAACGGTCATAAACGCAATTCGAGCGGACCGTCCCGATGCCCTTCTATTGGACGGTGGCGATACGTGGCATGGTTCCTATACCTGCTATCAGACGGCCGGTCAGGACATGGTCAATGTCATGAACGCGCTGAAACCCGATGCTATGACCTTCCATTGGGAGTTCACGTTGGGCAGCGACAGGGTTAACGAAATCGTCGAAGGTTTGCCCTTTGCGGCCTTGGGTCAGAACATCTTTGATGCCGAGTGGGATGAACCTGCAGAATTGTTCCAGCCCTACAAGTTCTTTGATCGGGGCGGTGCAAAGGTCGCCGTGATCGGCCAGGCATTCCCTTACATGCCAATCGCGAACCCGGGCTGGATGTTCCCAGAATATTCATTCGGTATCCGGGATGAGAACATGCAGGCAATGGTGGACGAGGTTCGCGATGCCGGTGCTGATGTCGTTGTTGTCCTCAGCCACAACGGCTTTGACGTGGACAAGAAGATGGCAGGCCGGGTGCAAGGGATCGACGTGATCCTCAGCGGCCACACTCATGATGCGCTGCCCGAGCCGGTTCTGGTGGGTAAAACGCATATCATCGCGTCTGGCTCGAACGGAAAATTCGTCAGCCGTGTGGATCTCGACGTGAGGGACGGGCAGATGATGGGGCTGAAGCACAAGCTGATCCCGATCTTCTCTGACGTCATTGCGCCCGATCCAGCGATCACTGCTCTGATCGACGAACAGCGCGCGCCATATGAAACCGCGCTGGGCGAGGTGATCGGCAAAACGGACTCGTTGCTCTACCGCCGCGGCAACTTTAACGGCACCTGGGATGACCTGATTTGCGATGCGCTGCTCAGCGAACGCGAAGCGGATATCGCGATGTCGCCCGGCGTCCGTTGGGGACCCTCAATCCTGCCGGGACAGGAGATTACGCGCGAGGACATCTGGAACGTCACATCGATGTCGTATCCCAATGCCTACCGCACAGAAATGACAGGCGAATTCATCCATGTGATCCTCGAGGATGTCGGTGACAACCTGTTCAATCCCGATCCCTACTACCAACAGGGCGGCGATATGGTTCGCGTCGGTGGGCTTGGCTACCGCATCGATGTGACCAAGCCACAAGGGCAACGGATCAGCGAAATGACCCTGCTCAAGACAGGTGAAGCGATTGATCCATCGAAAACCTACGTCGTGGCTGGTTGGGCTAGTGTCAACGAAGGCACTGAGGGTCCGCCGATCTGGGATGTCGTCGAAAACCACATTCGCAACCTTGGCACCGTCACGGTGCAAGAGAACACCAGTGTCGATGTTGTCGGCGCTTAAGAAACAGATGGAGACCTAAGAGATATGGATGACGCGTTCAAACCGTCCCGCCGGGCCTTCCTGAGAGGCAGCGCTGCGGTCGCCGCAGGATCCGTTGCAGGGGCAGCAGTGGCGGACACGCCCGACCCGCTGATAACAGAGCTTCGGGATTGGGCTTCTTACACGGGTGCCGGTGTCGATGAGTCACCTTACGGTATGCCAATCAGCTTCGAATCCCATGTCGTTCGTCGCAACGTGGAATGGCTGACCGCCTCTCCGATTTCGTCGATCAACTTCACACCAATCCACGCGCTTGATGGCACGATCACTCCGCAAGGGTGTGCCTTTGAACGTCACCATTCAGGTGCGATCGAGCTGCGCAAAGAGGATTATCGCCTGATGATCAACGGGCTGGTCGATCGCTCGCTTGTGTTTACTTACGACGACATTGAGCGGTTCCCGCGCGAAAACCACGTGTATTTCTGCGAATGTGCGGCGAATACCGGTATGGAGTGGGCGGGTGCGCAACTCAATGGCGTCCAATTTACCCACGGCATGATTCACAACATGGAATACACCGGCGTTCCGCTGCGGACGCTATTGCAGGAAGCAGGCGCCGATATCTCACCAGACAAATGGGTCTATGTTGAAGGCGCAGATGCCTCATCCAATGGCCGCTCCATCCCGATGGAAAAAGCGCTGGATGACGTGTTGGTGGCTTTTAAGGCAAATGGCGAAGCGCTGCGGATGGAGCATGGATACCCCGTGCGACTGGTCGTCCCGGGCTGGGAAGGCAACATGTGGGTCAAGTGGCTGCGCCGCATCGAAGTCGTCGATATGGCGGTCGAAAGCCGGGAAGAAACATCAAAATACACCGATGTTTACGCCGATGGCACAGCCCAAAAATGGACTTGGGTGATGGATGCAAAATCCGTCATCACCTCACCCAGCCCGCAAATGCCGATCAAACACGGGCCGGGGCCCTTGGTCATTTCCGGACTTGCCTGGTCAGGCCACGGGCAAATTACACGGGTCGATGTGTCCAAGGACGGTGGGATCACCTGGGAGACGGCGCGTCTTGGCAAGCAGGGCGACAGCAAGGCTTTGACGCGCTTCTATCTCGACACGAACTGGGACGGAGCACCAATGCTTTTGCAGGCCCGGGCGATAGACGAGACTGGCTATGTGCAGCCGACCAAAGACCAGCTACGCGAAAAGCGTGGAGAAAACTCGGTCTACCACAACAACTGTATCCAGACTTGGTACGTAAGCGCAGAAGGGATCGCTGAGAATGTCGAAGTCTCTTAGTCATGTATTCCTGCCCGTATTTGGCGGCACGGCGTTGGTGCTTGCGGCAGCAGTGGCTTTCGCGAACCGAAACTACGGTCAGGCGAAGATAGAAACTTTGGAGACCCGGATTGGCCAGGTCGAAGCGCATGCCGCTACGGCCCAGGAAAAAGCGCAGGCAGAAGCCAATCGAGCAGCTGAGTTAGAGCTTAAGGTCGAAGAAATCCAGGCTGAGGCGGTGGAACGGGCCGCAAATGGCATGAACCTGACCGCACCCGTGCCCGACCGTGACGGTACCTTTGGGCTTGGGCGGCCCGCACTGGAAGAAGAGATTGCGGCCTGGGACGTTGACGTCTTGCCTGACGGGCGAGGCCTACCCGCAGGGTCAGGCGACGTCTGGACCGGTGAAGAGGTGTTTGTCGACCGCTGCGCGTCGTGCCACGGCGAATTTGCCGAAGGTGCCGACAACTGGCCTGTTCTGGCCGGTGGGTTCGATACGCTTGCGGACGACGATCCTGTAAAAACCGTCGGATCTTATTGGCCGCATTTGTCGACCGCATGGGATTACATCTCCCGCTCAATGCCCTTTGGTGAAGCGGGCACACTGACACCGGATGAGACCTACGCAATTGTCGCATACATCCTCTATTCCAATGATTTGGTGGATGACGATTTCGAGCTGAACAACGAAAACTTCGCCGATTTTGAGATGTACAACATGGACGGCTTTGTCGTCGATGTTCGACCCGAGACCGAGTACGCCGAATGGAGCGAAGAACCTTGCATGGAGAACTGCAAAGCAGAAACCGCCGTTACGATGCGCTCTGTCTTTCTGGTTGAAACCCCGCCGGAGGGTGGTTCGATCTCGGTCATGAATGATGCCAATCCGGATGAGTTGCCGACATTTACGGCAGAAGGGCCCACGTTCATTCCCGTAGCTGCGCCACAGCCGGAAGAAGAGGCCGCCGCAACACCAGCAGTTCAAGAAACCGAGGAGGCCAACGGGGCGGCAGAACTGGTTGCCGCCGGAGAGAAAGTCTTCAAGAAGTGCAAGTCCTGTCATCAGGTCGGAGACGGTGCAAAGCACAGCACCGGGCCTGCGCTGAATGGGGTGATCGGAGCCAATGCCGGATCGGTCGAGGGGTTCAAATATTCCAAAGCGATGAAGGCCGCTGCCGAGGCGGGGCTCGTCTGGACCGATGAAGAAATGACCGCCTTCCTCACGAAGCCCAAGGAATACATGAAAGGCACTCGGATGTCTTTTGCAGGCCTTAAGAAACAAGGCGATGTCGAAGCTTTGATCTTCTATCTGAAGACGTTTGGAAGTTGACCATGCGTTGGGCGAACGCACTGGTTTATGCCGTGTTCTTTGGGGCTATTGCCTCATCGACCTACGCGGCAGAAGACCTTGGCGATGCTGAGGCGGGGAAAGCAGTGTTCGCCCAATGCAAAGGCTGTCATCAGGTTGGGCAAGGGGCTGAAAACAAAATCGGGCCGCATCTGAATGGGGTTTTTGGGCGCAAGGCAGCAGGTTTGGATGGCTTCAACTATTCCAAGAGTCTCGTGCGTGCGGGAAACTCAGGTCTGGAATGGCATGCGGATACTCTTTCGGCCTATATCGAAAACCCGCGCGCCTTCGCGTCAGGTACGAGAATGAGTTTTCGTGGCCTGAAAGATCCAGAAGACAGGGCAAATGTAATCGCCTATCTACGCGGATTCTCCGACAATCCTCAGGACATCCCCGAAGCGGATCCCACAGCGAAGGGCACGGACCATTCTGTCGACCCCGCGATCCTGGCGATACAAGGAGATCCTGAGTACGGCGCATATCTGAGCAGCGAATGTACAACATGCCACCAGATCGAAGGTAACGATGAGGGTATTCCTTCGATCGTGTATTGGCCGGACGAGGACTTTGTCGTCGCGATGCACGCTTACAAGGAAAAACAGCGGCCGCATCCGGTCATGCAAATGATCGCAGGACGGCTGAGCAATGACGAGATCGCGGCTTTGGCCGCCTACTTCAATAACCCAAACTAACATTGCCCAACGGGAGGAAACGCGATGACACTCAACAGACGAGTATTTCTCGGAGCTGCCGGCGTAGTGGCGGCCGGGCTATCGGCACCGATGGTGTTGGCTCAAGGCAAGCCACGAGTCGTTGTAGTCGGCGGCGGTGCGGGCGGCGCAACTGCCGCTCGTTATATTGCAAAGGACAGCAAGGGTGAGATCGACGTGACGCTGATCGAACCGTCGCGGACCTATTACACCTGCTTCTTCTCAAACCTGTATCTGGGCGGTTTTCAGGAGCTATCGGACATCGCCCACAGTTATGGCACGCTTGCAGCGAACTACGGCATCAACGTCGTCCATGATTGGGCCACAGGGGTGGATCGCGATGCCAAGACTGTGTCCCTGGCCGGCGGCGGATCCGTTCCGTATGACAAGCTGATCCTGAGCCCAGGTATCGACTTTGTTGATGGCGCAGTCGAGGGCTGGGACGTCTCAGCGCAGAACAAGATGCCGCATGCGTACAAGGCTGGTTCTCAGACTGAGCTTCTGAAAGCGCAGATCATGGCAATGCCCGAGGGCGGTACCTTCGCGATGGTCGCCCCTCCGAACCCGTACCGTTGCCCACCCGGACCGTATGAGCGGGTTTCAATGGTCGCGCATGTTCTGAAGGCGAACAACCCGACAGCAAAGATCATCGTTGCCGACCCGAAACCGAAGTTTTCCAAGATGTCGTTGTTCCAAGAGGGTTGGGCCAACCACTACGAAGGAATGGTTGACTGGATCGGCGAGGATTTCGGCGGCGGCAATGTATCCGTAAACGCGGATGCGATGACGGTGACCATCGACGGCGAAGAGACAAAGATCGATGTCTGCAACGTGATCCCAGCGATGAAAGCCGGACGCATCGCAGAAATGGCAGGCGTGACCGATGGCAACTGGGCGCCGGTGAACGCCGCGGACATGTCCTCCAAGGCCGATCCAGATATCTACGTTCTTGGTGACGCCAGCCAGCAGGGTGACATGCCGAAATCCGGTTTCTCGGCCAACAGTCAGGCAAAGGTCTGTGCGAATGCCGTGCGAGGTGCGTTGACCGGGTCCAAAGTATTCCCGGCCAAATTCTCCAACACGTGCTGGTCGCTCATCGATACCGATGATGGTGTGAAGGTTGGTGCAACCTACGAGGCAACATCAGAAAAGATCGCCAAAGTGGACGGCTTCATCAGCCAGACCGGCGAAGATGCCGACCTGAGGAAAGCGACTTACGAAGAATCGCTGGGTTGGTACGCCGGTATCACCTCAGACATGTTCGGTTAAGGCATTCGGGGGCTTTGGCCGGTGTCAAAACCCCCGATGAGCAATCTGAGAAAATGCGGTTCAGGAAGAGGACTAGAATTATGAAACACGTTATCGCTGCGGCCACGTTTTCCGCTGTTCTTGCGAGCCAGACATTTGCGGAAGAGGTCATCACCACCCCGTTTGATGGCGGTTTTGATGATGCAACATTCGCCGTCGAGTCCGCGATTGTGGGGCAGGGGCTGGTCATCGACTATGTGAGCCATGTTGGCGAAATGCTGAATCGAACAGGCGTTGATGTCGGCAGCGATAAACAGATATTCGCCGCCGCAGACATCTTCATTTTCTGCTCGGCAAAAATCTCGCGCGAGGTGATGGAAGCCGACCCGATGAATATCGGCTTCTGCCCCTATGGGATTTTTGTAGCCGAAGATGAAAGTGGCGTGATGGTGGGATACCGAAGCTACCCTGACGGGCCGATGCAAAAGGTCCAGTCCCTGTTGTCCGGGATCGTGGAAGAGGCTGTTGGGAACTGAAATGAACTACCAACAGTATTTTCGAGATCAATTGGAGCAGTTGAAAGAAGACGGGAACTACCGAATTTTTGTTGATCTCGAACGACAGCGTGGTGCATTTCCAACCGCACGCAGCTACGCGGAAAACGGTCCCGAACAAGTCACGGTTTGGTGTTCGAACGATTATCTCGGTATGGGTCAGCACCCCAGTGTTCTTGCGGCAATGCATAAGGCGATTGATGAAAACGGTGCTGGGGCAGGTGGAACGCGGAATATCTCAGGAACCACTCACGCGCATGTTTTGCTGGAACAGGAACTTGCCGACTTGCACCGCAAAGAGGCGGCATTGCTGTTTACGTCCGGCTACGTGTCGAACTGGGCCGCGTTAGGCACATTGGCATCCCGCATTCCAGGCATCACTGTTCTGTCTGACGAGCTGAACCATGCCTCTATGATCGAGGGCATTCGCCACAGTCGTTGTCAGAAGCGAATCTGGAAACACAACGATGTGGCGGATCTTGAAAGGCACCTTGCTGAACTGCCTGCCAATGCCCCTAAACTCATTGCGTTCGAAAGCGTCTATTCCATGGATGGCGATATCGCACCAATTGCCGAGATCTGTGATCTGGCGGACCGCTATGGCGCTATGACCTATTTGGATGAGGTTCACGCCGTAGGGCTTTATGGACCGCGCGGCGGTGGCATTGCGGAACGCGAAGGCCTGATGGATCGGCTAACCGTCATCGAGGGAACATTGGGCAAAGCGTTCGGTGTAGTGGGTGGATATATCGCGGCGTCGAAAGAGCTTGTCGATTTTGTCCGATCCTTCGCCAGCGGATTCATCTTTACCACTGCATTGCCTCCCGCCGTGGCTGCAGGCGCAACGGCTTCGGTTCGGCACCTGAAGCAAAGCAATTCCGAACGACATCTACACCAGCAGCGCGTGTGCGAAGTTCGAGACAGGCTGGACGATCTGGGCATTCCGCATACACCGAACCCAAGTCACATCATTCCGGTAATGGTCGGCGATCCGGTCAAGTGTCGCTTCATCTCTGATGTATTGATGCGTGACTACGGGATTTATATCCAGCCAATCAACTATCCAACCGTCCCCAAGGGAACGGAACGTCTGCGGATTACACCATCGCCGGTGCATTCCACCGAAGACGTGGATCGACTAGTATCAGCATTAGGTGAGTTGTGGACGCAATGCCAATTGGCGCGCAGTCCAGTGGCTGCGCAATGACAACTTGACCGAAGACAAGGATACACACGCGACGAAGTGAGAGTTTCTGTTCATGGAGAGGCTCATTGATCTGTTGGGAGACCCTGGCGCCTTGGCATTTGCCGGAGTCCTCGTCGGTGTCTTGTTCGGCGTGACTGCTCAGAAGTCTCACTTTTGTTTGCGAGCATCGACCGTCGAAGTCGCCGAAGGCGAGTTTGGTCCCCGTTTGGCGGTTTGGCTGATCGCTTTTAGTGCGGCGCTCACCTTAGTGCAGGCGCTTGTCTGGTTTGAGTGGCTGGACCTTTCCGGGACACGTGCCATCGCGTCGACGGGCAGCCTTAGCGGTGCAATAATTGGTGGGTCGATGTTCGGCGTCGGTATGGTGCTGGCGCGCGGATGTGCATCACGATTGCTGGTCTTGGCCTCTTGCGGGAATCTGCGCGCGCTCGTGACAGGATTGGTTTTAACCTTGGTGGCTCAGGCAGCTTACACGGGCGTTCTCAGTCCTGCGCGCGAGTTGCTTTCTGGTATCTGGACTGTCTCAGGAGGCGCGCCGCGCGATCTTTCGGAAATACTTGGTTTTTCGCCAGCGACGTATACAGCCGTCGCAGCCTTGGGATTGGTGTTGGCAATTGCATTTGCATTCCACCGGAAGGTCACGCTTGCGAGGGTCGTAACAGCCGCAGGAGTTGGCGCGGCTGTGGCGCTGGGCTGGATGATGACATTTGCCATCGCGCAAGCATCTTTTGAAGTTGTGCCTGTGTCATCGGTCACGTTTACCGGGCCGGCCACGGATACACTCATGGCGTTGGTTGCCGAGCGAAACGTCGTGTTGTCCTTCGGTATCGGCCTTGTTCCGGGTGTCGCAATTGGTGCCGCAGGCTCGGCCTTGGTTGCAGGGGAGTGGAGGGTCGAACGGTTTGGTCCGGATACTCCGATGGAACGCTACCTCGTTGGAGCTGTCCTCATGGGGTTCGGTGCGATGCTGGCAGGAGGTTGCGCCGTAGGTGCCGGGCTTTCAGGAGGGTCCGCCCTGTCATTGACCGCGTGGCTTGCCGTTTTTTTCATGTGGGTCGGGGCGATCTGCACGCATAGGTTATTGATGCGAATACCTGTTCCGCAACGTTCCTGAGTTACTCGAATTCCATCTGTTCAAACACGCGCCCGGCATTTTTCGTCGCCAGTTCCTCAAACGTATCCAAGTGGGCGTACGGTGACTGATCGACGTAATAAGCCTCAGCAAGATCACCGCCCGCATCCATATGTTCTTGAATCTTGCCGCGCAGATATATCAGGTAGTCGCGGGTATAGCGGCGCACCTGATCCATGTTTGTCGGATGGCCGTGCCCGGGAATGACATATGTAGCTTCCAAAGCCTCGAATTCGTTGTCCCAGCTTTCCAGCCAATCTGCGGTGTAGGTCTCCTGAAAAATCGGCAACATACGCTCGTGAAAGGCCATATCACCCGCGATGACAAGGCTCTGGTTCGGCAACCAGATCGAGATATCGCCGGGACTGTGTGCAGGCCCGAGATATTTTGCCTCAATCCGAAACTCACCCATTTCAACCACGTACTCATCATCGAATGTCTCGGTTGGGCCAGCCAGGAATGTCCCTTCTGCCTTGTCCTGATTGTATCGCTGCATTCCTTCGAGGATCTGAGGGCCGTATTCCTCGAACTCGGCTGCTGCATCCGAATGAGCGATGATAGGAATGCCGAGTTCTGACCAGTACGCGTTGCCCAGCATCGCGTGCCCCTGACCATTCTCGTTGAAGACAAGCTTGACCGGTTGATCTGTGATTGCCTGAATTTCCTTGTGAAGCGCTTCGGCAAGGACATAGGCCGCGCCGCCGTTAATAACCACCACGCCTTCACCGGTTACAATGAAGCTGAGGTTGTTGTTGTGGCCAGAGTTTTCATAAGTGGGCGGAGCCGTCGCGCCAATGGCGGAATAGACGCCGGGGATGTACTCGACCGGTTTGGAATACAGCATGCTTTGCGGGTATTGGTCCGCAATTTCCTCGCTTGCCCAAGCTGGTGTGGCGAAGGTCAAGGCAATTATGAGCGATCGCATCATGAAGGCTCTCCAATAAATCGATATGCGGAGTCGGTCTTTTCGACCCGGCCAACCCCTCCGTTCGGCAGGTGGAAGCCAATGATTTTCATTTGTTCCTGAGATATCTGATCCAGCAGCGAGTTCCGCGTGGATGCGGCGGCTTGGGGATCCTGATCAGTGCCACTGTGCCAATCGGGACGTTCAAAAGCCACGTGCGGATTTCCGAGCGCGTCGCCGACGATCATCGCAGAGTCACTGCCATTTCGAATTTCAAAGGCCATGTGACCGGGCGTGTGCCCAAAGCTTGCACGGGCGGCAATACCGGGAAGAATCTCTTGCCCATCATCAAAGAACGCGACCTGATGCTCAATTGCTTCCATACGCCGTTTTGCGCCCACAGCGAACGCAGCGCGATCTTCCCCGATCGAAGCCACTGTTGAAGGGTTCCACCAATAATCCCATTCATTGCGGCCAAAATGATGCGTGGCGTTGGTGAAAAGCAGATCGTCGAAGTCATCCAGAACACCCCAGATGTGATCGGGGTGCGCATGGGTGAAGATCACGTGCGTGACGTCTTCGGGCGACAAGCCGATTGTTTCAAGAGTTTCCAAAAGCTTGCCGGATGTGGGCATGAAATCCGGGCCAGCTCCAACATCGAACAGGACCGTGTTTTCATCATCGCGATAGAGCGCCACGTTGCACTCTGGTTCGTACGTGGTCACATCCACTTGTTTGCTGTTCAGAAGCAACTCGAGTTCTTCCTTCGGCATCGAGCCGAAGACCATTTCCGGCGGCAACGACAGGTATCCGTCTGACAATGTAGTAATCCGGGCCGAAGAACCGAGCTGAAACTCCGCCCGAACGATTTTGGATTGAGCGCCAAGCGCCGCGAGGCACGCGGCGCTGTACAAGAAAGTGCGTCGAGAAAATGCATTTTCATTCATATATAATCATTAAAATGAATATTTTAATTTGTAAATGACGAAAGATGGAAATGGATGCGACGCCGTGCCCTACTAGATCGGCGCGTCATGGTCAGGAAAAGTGGAGAACTTTAGAGTTGTTGTGCCCTGAGGTCCGCGATTGCGTCATCGAGTGCGCCAGCTTGGCGGACCCCTGATCTGGCAATACTGCCGCGGGCGTGGATAACCGGCTGATCATCTTGATACTCTGCTGGTTGGCAAAAAAATGTGACGGCCAGATAATTCCATTTTCTACTTATGGGCCGCCGCTTGGGCGGTCCTCTGTGTTTCTCGCATTCCCAATGCAGCGCCTCAACCTACGAGGACACCAAATGACAAAGCCTGTCGTCCTGACCGAGGACCGCACCACGGGGCCGCTGAATATCGGCCATTGCGTGGGATCGCATTTCAACCGGCTGCGGTAGCAAGGCAGCCGTAATCTTTTCTATTGCTCGCAAATACCCAAGCTCCGACCGACAACGAGCATGACACCTGCATCCGTAAACCCCACGTATCGAACGTTGTCCGCGATGCCGATATCTGCCAATCTATCTACGTGGCCAACGGGAGCTGCTCAGTGCCCTTGAGATACGCTGATATCTACCCTTCAGAACCGTTGCTGAATAGTGATGTGATGCACCGCCCTTCGGCGGCGGAGTTGATGTCGGTGCGGTATTTTCGGGCCGAACCCGATCGGATGCCGGAAGAGGTGTTTGCAGAACACCATGTCCTTCTGAACCTGCAGGAAAAGGGGCATCGCGTTCAGAATTGGCGAGATGGTACACTACGCGATTTCATCTTTTGCAAGGACGAGGTCATCGTGACTCCAGCGGGCGTGCGTTCGGGTTGGCGGTGGTACGGGCAGTCCGACGTGATAGTGATCACCTTGCATCCGGATAGGGTTCAGCGCTTTGCTCAGGCTGAGCTTGGCATGCTGTTGGCACCAGAACAGTTTCACGACCTGCCGCAGTTCTCCGATCCTGACTTATGTACCGCAAGCGTCATCCTGCGGGATGCGCTTGAGGCAGATGACATGTCTTCCGCGGTTATGTTCGAGGCCATGAGCCGCGTGTTTCTGGTCAAACTGCTTCAGAAATATGGAAAACGTCGCGCCGAAGATATTGAGCTGACTTCTCGGTTCACGTCTCAACATTATCAACGTGTTCTGGATTATGTACAAAACCGGTTCGATCAGACCATCACCGTGGATCAAATGGCGGTCGAGGCGGGGATGAGCCCGTCGCATTTCGCCCGGGTCTTCAAGGAAACGCTGGGCTCAACTCCAATGCAGTATGTCATGGCGTATAGAATTGAGCAGGCCATGAAGATGATGCAGGATCGCGGTCGCCCGTTGGGGGACATAGCGCTGGTGTGTGGATTTTCGGATCAGGCGCATTTCACACGCAGTTTCAAGCAGGTGGTGGGACAGACCCCGCGCGCATACCGCGCTGCAAACAACGCCTGAGCAGGATCCTTCAAAAACGCGGCAGTCCGGTGCAAGTATATACGGCTTCCTAAAGGTATCTCTTTGGTCATCGGGCTTGCGCCCATCCAGACAGATTTTTTGGGAGATACCACCATGAAAACCCTCGCTCTGAACACCGCTGCAGCGCTGTTGGCTTCGTCAGCTGCGATTGCTCAGGTAGAGACCCGCACAGAGACCTTCGAAAACGAAGGCGCGACTTTGTCCGGCACGCTCTATCTGCCAGAGGAACGCAGTGATGCGCCGCTGCCGACCGTCGTGGTCACCGGGGCGTGGACCTCTGTACAAGAGCAGATGCCCGCCAACTACGCCCGCGAGATGGCCGAACGTGGTTTCGCCGCCTTCACTTTCGATTTCCGTGGTTGGGGTAAATCCGGTGATTTGCCGAACCACGTGCGCTTTGTTGAAAGCCCCGAGGCCAAGACCTCTGACATCAAAGCTGCGATCGAGTTCGTTGCGAGTCTGCCTGAGGTGGATGCCGGTCACATCAACGGCCTGGGTATCTGCGCTTCGGCTGGATACATGGTCGATGCCGTTTCCGGTAATCCGCTGATTCAGAGCCTGGGTCTGGTCGCACCCTGGCTGCAGAACGAAGAAATCGTTGAGGCGGTTTACGGTGGCGAAGAAGGTGTCGCCGGACTGATCGAAGTATCGCAGGCTGCCGAGGCCGCTGGGGGGCAGATCATTCCCGCCGCAGGGCCGGAAGGTGCCGAGGGTGTCCTGATGCCAATCGGCGGCTATTATTACGAAGCCGACCGCGGCGCGATCCCGGAATATGACGACAAATGGAACAACGCAGGCTGGGAAGGCTGGCTGACCTATCACCCCGCCGACAATCCGCAGCGTTTGGACAAGCCGCTGGCGGTTGTGCATTCGGAAAGCGCGGCTATCCCGCAGGGCGTGCAGACTTTCCTGGCCGGATTTGCTGGGAAAGCGACAGCGCAGTGGCTGGAGGGTGTCACTCAGTTCGATTTCTACGACAACCCCGAGGACGTGACCCGTGCAGCTGACACAGTGGCCGACCACTTCCGCGCCGGTCTGAACAACTAAGCCGTCAATTGGGCGCTGGAATTCCGTCCGGCGCTCACCTTTCATGTATTCGGAGCGCCCCCATGTACAGAAAACTTGCGACAACCCTCACCGCGGCCACTCTGATCGGCGGCGTGGCCTTTGCCGATCAACAGGCTGAAATCTCAACCTCAATCACTGACATCGCCGCCGGTGCGGATCGCCATGATTGGGCCCGCGTGCGCAGCGCGTTCGCCAACACACTCACCACCGACTACACCAGTCTTTGGGGTGGGGAACCGGCGACGCAATCTTCTGATGACCTTGTGGCGGGTTGGGCCGCTTTCCTGCCAGGATTTGACAGTACGCATCACATGGTGACCAATCACACGATCACCTCAATTTCCGAAGGCTCCGCGACGGCCGATGCCGACTTCACGGCGACGCACCGGATCGACGATGATCTTTGGGTGTTGGGCGGACGCTACAGCTATGAGCTGCAAAAATCAGATGACCGCTGGGTTGTCACCTCGATGACCATGACTGCACTGTGGGAAACCGGTGACCGTGGCCTTGTCGCCATTGCTGGCGAACGCGCTGCTGGGGCGAATTGAGAGAGAAGACCATGACCAATCAACGCATCGCACTCGTGACCGGAGCCAATTGCGGCATCGGCAAAGAAGTCTGTCGCCAACTGGCGCAGGACCATGAGATGAAAGTTCTGGTGGGCGCTCGTGATCTGGAAAAAGGGCGGGCTGCAGCGCAGGACATTGGGCATGGGGCGGAAGCCTTGCAATTGGATGTATCCAATCCGGGCTCGGTCGTAGCCGCCTTTTCAACGATTGCATCCACCTATGGGCATCTCGATGTCCTGGTGAACAATGCGGGCGTGGATTACGACACGGATCAGCAGGCCCATCGCGCGGATCTTGAGCGCGTGCGCCACGCGTTTGACAACAACCTCTTTGGCCCCTGGGACACCACAATCGCCGCGGTATCGCTCTTGCGCCGCAGAGAGGATGCGCGGATCGTCAACGTGTCTTCAGGAGCGGGGGCGCTGACCGGCATGTCCTCTGGCACACCCGGTTAAGGTCTGTTTTGAGCCCAAACTAGCTGCATACTATGTCGCAAAAAGCTCTTTGTGTTCCTCGGAAAAGCGTCCGCGTTCGGAGAAGACAGCCAATGCCTGTTTTGCGAATTTGGACACGCTGACCCATTCCTCCGAGCTCTTAAACCAGTCAACGCTCCAAGTATCTTCTTCAGTAGCATCGGCTGCGTATTCGGCAAGCTCTGCAAACTTAGAAATGGCTTCTATTTCCTTTTCGCTGAGTACTTTGGGAGCCTCATCGTAGTCGAGCGGCAACAAGTCACCGACCAACTTAATCATCTCATAGGCCCCAACGGTAGCGATGTCGTCTAAAGACGAATACACATCATTCCCCCTTTAGCCATTACGTTCTCAAGCATTGCGAGCATTTCTTGGTTTATCTAGTCTTCAGACCTCACTGTCCTGTTCCTTTCCGTCTTCAAGTATTTGTTTGCTTTCTTGACGTTAAGATATCCCGATAACTCTCAAGTTGCCCCTGCTTCGGCTTCAAATTCCAACAGTCTCAAGCTGTATCAATGGACCTACCGATTCACGTTACGCATGTTCGTCGCACTTGACGATGCGTAGGGCGAACGTGTGGGACTCGCCCTTACCGCTTTTGCTTAAGTATCTGTTTTATATTGATAATAAGATGGTCTGAGTTGGTGGCGGAGACGAAGGGATTCGAACCCTCGAGACGGTTTCCCGCCTACTCCCTTAGCAGGGGAGCGCCTTCGACCACTCGGCCACGTCTCCGTTGGCCGGTATATCCTTGGCAGTTAACCGGATACAAGGCGATTTTCAATGCTTGGCGTAATTTTCTGAAGACAAGGGGCAAATCCATCAGAACATATCTGCAGCATCGACAGAAAGGCCCAGTCTGAAGGTGTCTGAAAGGTGGGTCGTGAAGTGAAAGCTTGCCAAATTCCACGTCTTTAGCGCATATTTGCTTAGATTTAATGCATCGCAAGACAATTTTGGTTTAGCGTACTGAGGTGACAGATATCGGGCGCGGGGTGAGTGTAATCCCCGATGGGTACCTTTTGGGGGAAGGGGACTTGGGTTTGGTCTGGTTGAAGTTGTTATTTGTTTTCATAGTCCTAGTTGCGATACCGGCGCCGGTGATTGCGTCAATCGGAAAAGTTCTGAGTGTAAAGCCCGGTGCTGAGGTAACTCGCTCCGGCAAGAAAATTCGCCTGCGTGAGGGTATGGATTTGGTGTCGGGGGACACGATCTCGACCAACCGGACGGGTGTTGTTCAGCTGCTGTTTGTCGACGAGACCAAGATTGCGGTGGGTCCGAATGCGCAGATGATTTTAGATGTCTCCATGCTGCGGGGGAATCGTAAGGCCAAGAATTTTACGGTTCAGGCGCTTGGGGGCAGTTTCCGGTTCATCTCGGGCAAAAGCCGCAAGCGGGCCTATTCGATCAAAACGCCGTCGGCCACGATGGCGGTGCGCGGCACGACCTTCGATATGTGGATCACTTCACAACAGCAGAGTGCGATGTTGGTACTCGAGGGGACCGTGCAGATGTGCGGGCGGCGTGGATCGTGTCGGTCGGCAAGTCGGCAATGCAGTATGTTCGCGACCAATTCAGGCGGACAGGTCGGACGACCCGCCGATCAGGCGCAATACGACAAGGCGCTAAAAGGCGGTTTTCCGTTTGTCAGATCTCAGCAGAACTTGTTGCCATCCTTTCAGTTCCGTGCCGAAGGCTGTTCTGACCGAACGGCGAGCGTACCACAAGTTGAACCGTTGCGACCGGACCGGAACCCTGCGGCGCCCCGTGAAGAGGCAACCCGTAGAGAGGTGCAGTCGCGCACAGAAGCTCCGGCTCGTCAAAGCGGAGACAATCCCGGGGCGCGGTCGAGCGTAGGCTCGGGCACTTCGTCCGGCGCAGGTGTGAGCTCGGGGGGCGGTTTGAATGTCTCGGCTGATCCTTCCGGAGGCAGCACTGCCGGATCAGGCGCGCAAGCCACGGCCACTGCAGGCGACGTGACCGCGACTGCGGGATGGTAGGCCAGATCAAGATTTGAGTTCTTTTCCCCCTGCGCCAGGGAGGCGACCGTGGCGGGTAAGATTAAAGACAGAATTGGGCGACGATTGGGATTTAGGCTGGTGGGCCTGGCACTGATCCTGTTGGGTTGCTTTATAAGAGTTCTGGACCCTTATCCCGTGCGCATGTCGCGCTTGATCTACTTCGATATTCTTCAGCGCATAGCACCGAGGGAATACAACCCCGATCTGCCGGTTCGGGTTCTGGATATAGACGAGCAATCGCTGGCAAGCTGGGGGCAATGGCCTTGGCCACGCACCTTGTTGGCTCAGATGGTCCAGAACCTCGGGGAAAACGGCGCAGCGGCAATTGCCTTTGATATGTTGTTTGTCGAGCCCGACAGATATTCGCCTGCGCGTTTGCTCAATGATCCGGCGCTTGATGGGGTCTTGACCGTAGAGAGCCATGCGCAAAAGCTTGATTATGATGTCTTGTTCGGGTTGGAGGTCGCTCACTGGCCGGTCGTGATGGGCACCGCCGCACGAACGTCTCAGGAAGGAAGCAAAATACGCGCGAAAGCCGGTATCGTCGAGATCGGTGAAAACCCGACGGCAGGTTTGGTCTCGGTGCCTTACTGGACGCCAATTGCCCCGCCGCTGGACCGCGGCGCGGCCGGAATCGGCGGCGTTAATGTCTCACCCATCGGCGGAATGGGGGTCGTGCGGCGGGTTCCGGCATTGTGGGGCGGACCGGATGGAGCGTTGCCGGGTTTGGGCATCGAAGCTCTGAGGATTGCTCTGGATGCGCCCTATATTCTGGTTGAGGGTTCTTCGGACGAGGAGGGGATCGTCCTTGCGGTCGAGATCGGGGAATTTCGATTGCCAACAACCGAAAATGGCGAGGTTTGGGTCAGGTACAGGCGAGATCAGCCAGATTTGTACTTGTCAGCCGACGCAATCATGCAAAACCCGGATGACCCCGCGCTGCGTTCGGAAATCGAGGGCCGCATTATTCTGGTAGGCACATCCGCCGCAGGTCTGTTTGATATGCACCAAACGCCGTTGGGTGAATCGGTGCCGGGCGTGTCGATCCATGCTCAGATACTTGAACAGATACTGGCAGGTGAGATGCTCAGCAGGTCGGATGTCACCTCTGCCCTTGAGCTGTTATCCTTTATTCTGCTGGGCCTCATCGTCATCGGAGTAATGTCCAGTTTCGGTGCGGTAGCCTCATTCATAGCCGGCGGCGTCGCGGCGGCGGTAGTGATCGCGATCAGTTGGCTGGCGTTCTACAACCAATCCGTTCTGTTTGACGCCACATTCCCGCTGGCCGGGGGGATGGCGAATTTCGGATTGCTTGCGGGATACTTGTTCGCCTCGACCGAGCGCGAGAAGCGCGTGATTAGACAGACCTTCTCGCACTATGTGGCGCCAGAGATTCTGGATGAAATGGAGGCCAACGGTCATCAATTGCAGCTGGGCGGTGAATCGCAGGAGATCACCGTGATGTTCTCGGACATCCGCGGATTTACCCCTCTGTCCGAGTCGGTTTCGGCCACCGATCTCGTGGCCTTGCTGAACGAGTTGTTCTCGAAAATCGGCGACCAGATTCTGGATGAACGCGGCACAATCGACAAATTCATAGGTGACGCGGTCATGGCGTTCTGGAATGCGCCTCTACCGGTCGAAGATCACCCTTGTCGCGCCGCCTGGGCGGCACTGAAAATGCGCGCGGCGTTGCGGGGATTCAATGCCTCACCCATCATGCGAGGCCGTCCGGAAATCGCTTTGGCTACGGGATGCGCAACGGGATCGGCATGTGTTGGTAATATCGGATCGCGCAGCCGTTTCAACTATACGGTGATAGGCGATGTGGTGAATGTTGCGGCCAGGATCGAACAGAATTGCCGCCATGTGGATTACGATATCCTTGTGTCCCAGAGCGTGCAGCAGGTAGCGCAATCCGATCTGGCGCTGTTGGAAGCAGGGTATGTCGACCTGAAGGGCAAAAGCGAACCCGAACCGGTTTTTGTTCTGGTTGGTGATAAGGCGCTGGCCGACACTGAAGAGTTTGTAGCTCTGACGCGGGCTCATGATCGATTATTGACTGCCATACGCGAGCGTGCGCCTCAGCTTGCTATCGCAGATCTATGTGACGGTTGCGCCGCTTTGGCACCCAGTGTTGAATCCGGCCTCGCAGGTTTTTACCGGTCTTTGCTTGGTCGCACGGTGGATTTCCGGGCCGAGCCGCAGGCTGAGCTGGTAGTATTCAGCCACCACAGCGCTGTGGGGCAGCTCGCCGAACAAAAATGAAAACGGGACGCAGTTGGATATCAACCGCGCCCCGCCTCAATCGGACAGAAAGATCAATCTCGCCCCCTCGAATACTATCTAAAACAATACGGGCTAAAACTTTCGATATATTCGAGACTGACCTTCTATCCTCATCGGAATGAACTCATACTGCACCACCATTGCGCGAGCGACAGTGAAGCAGTTCACATTAACGAGAAATTCTTAAATTAACGCCAGTCGAAGAACCCGGGGCCAGCCTGTTTCAACAAGGATTCGGCCATGGCGCGGCCCAGTTCGTGCCCGTTTTCGACGGGGCTTGTGGCCTCTTCGCTGATCGATTCGGACCCATCGGGGCGCAGCACTTCGCCGCGCAGGTGCAATTGGCCGTCCCGGATTTCCGCCAACCCGGCAATCGGAGTCTCGCAGGACCCATCCAGCCCAGCCAGAAGGCTGCGCTCTGCCGCGAGGCGCTGACTGGTTTCGATATCGTGGATGGCTTCCAACATCTGACCGGCGCGACTGTCGTCGCTACGCCGTTCGATGCCGATGGTGCCTTGCGCAATAGCGGGTAGCATGTCCTCAGGCGCAATCGCGGTGGCCGGGACTTCGGACATTTGCAACCGACGCAATCCGGCCATCGCCAGAAATGTGCAATCCGCAATGCCATCGGCCAGTTTCTTCAACCGGGTTTGCACATTACCGCGGAACTCGACCACCTTCAGATCAGGTCTTCGGTTCAGCAACTGTGCCCGGCGTCGCAACGATGAGGTGCCGACCACAGCGCCTTGCGGCAGGTCGTGGATTGAACTCAGGCTCGGTGAGATAAAGGCATCGCGCACATCTTCGCGCGGCAGGAAAGTATCCAACACCAGCCCTTCGGGTTGTTCCACGGGCATGTCTTTGGTCGAATGAACTGCGATATCGATTTCACCCTTCAGCATCGCCTCTTCGATTTCTTTAGTGAAGAGGCCCTTGTTACCGATCTCTTTCAGCGGGCGGTCCGCATCAATCATGGCGCGGTTGTCACCGGTGGTTTTGATCACCACGATCTCGAAAGCCTCTTCAGGCAGATCAAAAGCTTTTCCCAGGCGCGCGCGCGTTTCATAGGCTTGCGCCAGCGCGAGAGGCGATCCACGGGTGCCGATTTTCAGTGGCGATGCGGGGGTTGGCAATGTCAAAGTCATGGCCACAGCTTTAGTCGCGTCACATTGCCCTGACAATGGGGGCAGAGCTTGACAAATTGCCACTGAGGCCCGACGCGTGGCGGCAGACCAAAAGATTGGGGGCAGGTATGGCCGAGACAAAGAAACTGCTGCGAGCACTGGCGGGAGAAGTTCAGGACGTTCCGCCGATTTGGATGATGCGCCAGGCGGGGCGCTATCTGCCCGAGTATCGCGCCACCCGCGCGCAGGCCGGTGATTTCCTGTCACTCTGCTATAATCCGGAACTGGCGGCAGAAGTCACCTTGCAGCCGATCCGCCGGTATGGGTTTGATGCAGCGATTCTGTTTGCCGATATTCTGCTGGTTCCGCAGGCCCTGGGTGCAGACCTGTGGTTCGTCACCGGCGAAGGTCCGCGCCTGTCCACGATCACGCAGCAAGCGGATTTTGATGCGCTGAAGCCAGTCGAGGACATTCATGAAACCCTTTCGCCGGTTTATGAGACGGTTCGTATTTTGTCGCGGGAATTGCCGTCCGAGACGACTCTGATCGGATTCGCGGGCGCGCCGTGGACTGTGGCCACCTATATGATCGCAGGGCGCGGCACGCCGGATCAGGGTCCTGCCCATGTGTTGCGTGAGGAAAACACGACATTGTTCGAGGCCTTGCTGGATCGGATCACAGCGGCGACGATCGAGTACCTGTCTGCTCAAATCGAAGCAGGTGCTGAGGTGGTGAAGATCTTCGACAGCTGGGCCGGGTCGCTGAAAGGTGAGGCGTTTCATAAATACGCGGTTGAGCCCTGTCGTGAAATCACGCAGGCGATCAAAGCGCGCCACCCGGGCATTCCTGTGATCGGCTTCCCACGCGAAGCAGGCGATGGCTATGTAGGTTTCGCCAAGGCCACCGGTGTGGATTGCGTGGCACTGGACAATTCTGTTTCGCCAGATTGGGCGGCTGAGCATGTGCAGGTCGATGGTTGCGTACAGGGGAACCTTGCCTCGTCCCATATGGTGACAGGTGGGCCGGCGCTGGTGGACGAGACGCGCCGGATTGTCGAGGCGTTTTCGAAGGGCCCGCATATTTTCAATCTGGGGCACGGGATTACGCCGGATGCGGATCCTGACAATGTTCAGTTGATGATTGATACGGTGCGCGGGCGATAAGCGGGTGAGGGGGCCAGCCCCCTTTGGGCCTGCAGCCAATTCACCCCCGGGATATTTTTAGCCAGATGAAGCGGGCGGGAGGTCGTTTAGGACGTCCTGCGTATGCTCTCCGCGTTTGGGACTTGGTTTGGGATGCCACTGATGGGTCGAGAACCGCGGAGCGGCGGCGGCCTGTCTCGTGCCGTCGGGGTCGATCCATGTTTGGCGCGCGGTATTCATCGGATGGACCAGCGCTTCTTCAGGTGACAAGACGGGGGCTACGCACGCGTCGCTGCCTCGAAACAGATCCGCCCAATGGTCGCGGGGTTTTGTGGCGAAGAGGTCTGTGAGGCGTTCTGTCAGGCGGGGCCAGGTGCTGCGGTCGTATTGTTTCGTAAATTCAGCGTCTTCAGAGAGGCCGAGTTGTTCGAGAAAGCAGGCGTAGAATTTGGGCTCCAGACATTGTACCGAAATGTGCCCGCCATCAGCGCATGTGTAGACACGGCTCCAGTGGGGGCCGTCCAGCAAGCTTTGGCCACGTGTGTCCGAGACGTTTCCAGTTTGCCGCAAGCTCATCAGCAGGTTCATCATATGGGCTGAGCCATCATAGATTGCGGCATCGACCACTGTACCGATGCCGGTGTTTTTTGCGTTGATCATACCGGCCAACAAACCTGCCACCAGATACATGGCTCCGCCTCCGATATCGCCAACCAGCGTGGCGGGCGTCTGGGGTGGTTGATCTGGCTGGGATGCGTACCAAAGCGCCCCTGACAGGGCGATATAGTTCAGATCGTGGCCTGCGGTCTTGGACAGGGGCCCGTCTTGCCCCCAGCCTGTCATCCGGCCATAGACCAGTGCTGGGTTGAGGTGGTGGCAGGGTTCAGGACCAAGCCCAAGCTTCTCCATCACGCCGGGGCGGAAGCCTTCAATCAGCGCGTCAGCGGTGGCAATCAGGTGTTTTGCGGTGTTCAGGTCCTCCTGATCCTTGAGGTCCAGCGCGATGGATCGTTTGCCGCGATCCAAGAGGGAGCATTCGGGCATGCCGGGGGTGATTGCACCGCCTTTGCGGTGA
Organism: Ruegeria sp. C2; assembly: GCF_056537765.1. Lineage (NCBI taxonomy): Bacteria > Pseudomonadati > Pseudomonadota > Alphaproteobacteria > Rhodobacterales > Roseobacteraceae > Ruegeria > Ruegeria sp. C2. The sequence continues at coordinate 308,798 of NZ_JBQFRZ010000002.1, forward strand.
ATGGTGATCACATCAGCCCCCATATCTGCCAGCGTCATGGCGGCGAACGGGGCGGGGCCGAGCCCTTCGAATTCGATGATACGCAAACCTGCCAGCATGGTGTCCTCCTGCGCGACAGGGTTTCGTCATGGGATATCGAATGCAAGCGGAGAATGCGCCGGGCCGTTGCAAATGGGTTGCTTGCGTCGTCGTTTCAGGGCTAGGTCGGTCGTAGTATTGTAAGAGAGGATTGTCAGATGCAGCTTAACGACACGCGTGAGATTCAGGCTCCGCCTGCCGCTGTTTACAGTGCCTTGCTGGACCCCGAAGTGCTGAAAGCCTGCATTGGTGGCGCGCAAGAGATCACCGGCAATCCGACAGACGGTTATCAGGCCACCGTTGTGCAAAAGGTCGGCCCGGTGAAGGCGACCTTCAAGGGTACAGTCACCATGTCCGATATGGTCGAGCCTGAGCGCTTGACCATCGCAGGCGAGGGCAAAGGCGGTGCGGCGGGCTTTGCCAAAGGCAGTGCCCAAGTGACGCTGGCGGCCAACGACGCGGGCGGAACTGCTTTGACATATGAGGTCGAGGCGAAAGTGGGGGGCAAGCTGGCGCAGCTGGGCAGCCGTCTGATCGATGGGTTTGCCAAAAAGATGGCCGATCAGTTCTTTGCCAATCTGCAAGCCCATTTCGATGATCCTGAACCAGAAGGCGACGCGTCGGAAGAGGAAGCTAAGCCAGGTTGGCTGGGGCGTTGACGGGCCGCGACTAATCTCTGCGCAGGCGCGCAGGGCTCTGTGCGTGATGGGGCTGTTCCCTGTTGATCTGGCGCGATAGGTTGCAGGGCCAGAACGAGGGATCGCATGACAACCATTCTATCCATCCGGGATTTGCGCAAATCCTATGCCGATGGCTTTGAGGCGCTGAAAGGCGTGACGCTGGACATCGAAGAAGGCGAGATCCTGGCACTGCTGGGACCGAACGGCGCGGGTAAGACCACGCTGATCTCGACCGTGTGCGGGATTACCACGCCGACTTCTGGGTCGGTGACGGTGGGCGGCCATGACATTCAGACGGATTTCCGGGCGGCGCGCAAGATGATCGGTCTGGTACCGCAGGAAATCGCATTGGAGCCGTTCGAAAAGGTCTGGAACACCGTTCGGTTCTCGCGCGGCCTATTCGGCCACGGGCGCGATAACGCGCGGATCGAAGAAATTCTGCGCAAGCTGTCGCTGTGGGATAAACGCAAAAACGCGATCAAGGAACTGTCGGGCGGTATGAAGCGCCGGGTGCTGATCGCCAAAGCGCTGGCGCATGAGCCGCGTGTGCTGTTTCTGGATGAGCCTACCGCTGGAGTGGATGTCGAGCTGCGCAAGGACATGTGGGAGATTGTGGCCGAGCTGAAACAGGCCGGGGTCACAATCATCCTGACCACGCATTACATCGAAGAGGCGGAGGCCATCGCCGATCGCGTGGGTGTAATAGACAAGGGTGAGTTGCTGCTGGTGCAGGACAAGGACACCCTGATGGCGCAGATGGGCAAGAAGCAGATCGAAGTGATGCTGACCGAACCGATCTCGACCATCCCGGACAGCTTGTCCGAGCACCAGTTGACGCTGAATGGCGATGGGGATGTGCTGATCTATACCTATGACACCAATGCCGAACGCACAGGGATCACTACCTTGCTGAATGATGTGGCACAGACTGGTCTGGTGCTGCGCGACGTGCAGACCCGGCAGTCGAGTCTCGAGGAAATATTCGTCAATCTAGTGTCCGGAGAGAGCGCATGAACTGGTCCGCAATCGCCGCCATCTACCGGTTTGAGATGAATCGGTTTTTCCGCACTCTGGCGCAGAGCTTTTTGTCGCCGGTTCTGTCGACCTCACTCTATTTCGTGGTCTTTGGGACCGCTATCGGTAGTCGTATCCAGGAGGTCGAGGGCGTATCCTATGGTGCCTTCATTGTGCCGGGGCTGATTATGCTGTCGGTGGTGATGTTGGCGATCTCGAACGCGTCGTTCGGTATCTACTTCCCGAAATTTCTGGGCACGATCTATGAATTGCTGTCTGCGCCGATCAATTTCATCGAGATCGTTATCGGCTATGTCGGCGCAGCGGCGACCAAGGCGCTGTTTGTCGGCGTGGTGATTCTGATCACGGCCACATTCTTCGTTGAGATACGAATCGAGCATCCGTTGGCGATGGTGGCCTTTCTGGTTCTGACCTGCCTCAGCTTTTCCCTTCTGGGGTTCATCGTCGGCATCTGGGCCAGCAATTTCGAACAGATGTCGCTGATCCCGCAGCTGGTCGTTACGCCTTTGATCTTCCTCGGAGGGACGTTTTATTCCATCTCAATGCTGCCACCTGTCTGGCAGACGATCACGTTGTTCAATCCGGTCGTGTACCTGATATCTGGCTTCCGCTGGTCCTTCTACGGTATCGCGGATGTCCCGATATTCTGGAGCCTGTTGGCTATTCTCGGCTTTACCGGATTGTGTCTGGCCGTGATCGGCTGGATATTCAAAACCGGTTGGCGCATCCGCAGCTAGTGCGTTGCATTTTTGCCGATTGGGTGTGTGAAATTGGTTCACGTCGCGTTTATGGCCCTTCGGGTCTCTTGTTAACGGGCCGAGCGCGCTCTACATCGGCTTCCATGAAGTTGAGCGTGCCGTTCCTGAAAAAACAGCCTTTCGTGGCCGTGGTCCGTCTGTCTGGTGCCATCGGAGTGGCCGGGCGTGGATCGATGAATGCCACCTCGCTTGCGCCGGTTCTGGAAAAAGCTTTTCGCAAAGGCAAGCCCGCGGCAGTCGCGCTTGAGGTCAACTCGCCCGGTGGATCACCGGTTCAAAGCTCGCTGATCGGGGCGCGCATCCGGCGTCTTGCGGATGAGCTAAACATCCCCGTCTATGCTTTTGTCGAAGATGTCGCCGCCTCGGGAGGCTATTGGCTGGCCGCCGCTGCGGATGAGATTTATGCCGACGATAGCTCGGTTCTGGGGTCGATCGGTGTGATTTCATCGGGGTTCGGCGCGCATGTCTTTCTGGCGCGTCAGGGGTTTGAGCGGCGCGTCCATACGGCGGGCCAATCAAAGTCGATGCTTGATCCGTTTGCTCCGGAGAAGAAAGAGGACGTCGCGCGGCTGAAGCGGCTATTGGATGACATCCACGAGAACTTCATCACGCATGTAAAGTCCCGCCGAGGGGGCAAGCTGGATGAAAATCAGGATTTGTTTACCGGCGAAGTGTGGTTGGCCCGGCGGGCGCAGGAATTGGGTCTGATCGACGGCATTGGTCATCTCAAGCCCAAGATGCAGGACCGTTTTGGTGAAAAGGTTAAATTCCGCCGTTACGGGTTGAAGAAACCAATTTGGTCGCGCTTTGGGGCCCGGATGGCGCAGGACGCCATCGCCGGGCTAGAGGAGCGGGCGGCCTACGCGCGTTTCGGTCTGTAAAGTGATCATCAAGGCCGTTACCCTGTTCCTGGTCGGTATGGCCGTCTTGGCGATGTTCGGGAAGCTGCGCTTTCCCGGTCAAAAGCGTTTGAACTCGGCCAGATGTACGCGATGCGGAAGATTCAGAATCGGCAAAGGCCCCTGTGCCTGTGAAAAAGGAGGCCGTTCATGACAGCATGGCTGTTATCCGGCCTCGGCCTGCTGATCCTGCTGCTGGCAGGCGACGCGCTGGTGCGCGGTGCCGTTAACCTCAGCCTGCGTCTGGGGGTGCCCGCGCTGATCGTCAGCCTGACCATCGTGGCTTTCGGGACATCTGCCCCCGAACTGTTGATTGCCATCAGCGCGATCAAGGAAAACGCGCCCGGAATTGCGCTCGGCAACGTAGTCGGGTCGAATACGGCGAATATTCTGCTGGTTCTTGGTGTGCCTGCCCTGTTGGCCACCTTGCACACAAGCGAATGTGACAGCCGCAAGAACTATGTCTTCATGCTGCTGGCATCGGTTCTGTTCATTGGGCTGGCTTTCTGTGGTGTGTTTAACCTGTTCAGCGGGGCAATATTGCTTGCCGCGCTGGCACTGGTTCTCTGGAACGCCTTCCGCGAGGCGCGTGCCCACCGCAAAGCCTGTGGAGAAGCCTGCGCCGATGACGATGATTTGGATGGCCTGGAAGAGGCCGACCCCGACATGCCCTATTGGAAGATTTCCATTTATCTGGTGCTGGGGCTGATCGGCTTGCCCATGGGGGCGCATCTGCTGGTCGACAACGCGACGGTAATCGCCCGCACCTACGGTGTAAGCGAAACCGTGATCGGACTGACGCTGATCGCTGTCGGGACATCGTTGCCCGAGCTTGCGACCACCGTGATGGCTGCATTGCGCAGGCAGGCCGATGTGGCGCTGGGCAATGTGATCGGGTCGAACATGTTCAACCTGCTCGCCATTGTCGGCATCGCCACCTTGTTTGGCCGTATTCCTGTCGACCCGGAGTTTTTGGAATTTGACCTGTGGGTCATGCTAGGCGCATCCCTGCTGCTTATCCCTTTTGTGTTCTTCAAGAAGGACATCACGCGCGGCTGGGGAATGTTGTTGACAGTTCTGTATGCGGTCTATGTCATCTCTCTGTTGGCGTAACTGGACAGGAAGAGACGTTTCATGCCCCAAGCTTTGGTGACCGGTGCTGGAATTCGCCTGGGTCGTGCGATGGCCCTCTACCTGGCAAAGCGCGGGTATGATGTAGCCGTGCATTACGCGACCTCGGAGCAACCAGCACAAGAGGTCGTTGCCGAGATCAAGGCGCTGGGCCGATCCGCCATTGCACTGCAGGCTGACCTACTGGACGAGGGAAATGTCACGTCTCTGGTGCCGCGTGCGACCGAGGCGCTTGGCGGTCCGATAACATGCCTGGTGAACAACGCCTCGATATTCGAATACGACAACATCCATACCGCCACCCGCCAAAGCTGGGACCGGCACATGGACAGCAATCTGCGCGCGCCCTTCGTGCTGACGCAGGCGATGGCGGAACAGGAGCTGTTGCCCGAAATCGACGATGCTGGTGAACCGGTCGCGACCGGCTTGATCGTTAATATGGTCGATATGCGTGTGCGCAAGCTGACGCCCGAGTTCATGTCATACACCATTGCCAAGATGGGTTTGTGGGCGTTGACCCGTACTTCTGCGCAGGCTCTGGCACCCGCAATCCGCGTCAATGCGATCGGGCCGGGGCCGACGATACAGGGGCACCGCCAAAGCGAAGGCCATTTCAAGGCGCAACGCATGAACACGGTTTTGGAGCGTGGGGCGAATCCGTCCGATATTACCGCAGCCCTCGGCTATTTCCTGGATGCCCACACGGTCACCGGGCAGCTGTTGTGCGTGGATGGCGGGCAACATCTCGGCTGGCAAACCCCGGACGTTTTGGGCGTAGAATAAGTAATTTCGGTGCAAGTTTTGCACCGCTCTCAATCCCGTTACGAATACGTTACAAAAATGTCTTGTTTTTCATACACTTGTCCCATGAATGAAAAAGTATATAATAAATACAAATGCTTACATAAGTGCCTATTTTTTGTGCAAATCAAAGAATCCTTAATGAAACAAGGGAAATTCGAGACAGCCCAAAACTTATCTGCACAGTTATCCACAGAAACCGTGGATTTGTTTTCTCTTGATCATTGGCTCACAAGATTGCAGCCATGGCCACAGAATCATATCTCTGGCTCATGACCTCTCACTCCGACTCGACCTCTGATGTTCAGAAGACCGGCTACGCCTGTATTCAGCGCTATGTGAAAACGCTGGACAGCTCGCCGGGCGTGTACCGGATGTTGGATGGGGACAGTCGGGTTCTGTATGTGGGCAAGGCGCGGAACTTAAAAGCGCGGGTTTCAAACTATACCCGACCGGGACATTCCGGGCGGATCGAGAAGATGATCGCCGCGACGGCCTCGATGATGTTCCTGACCACACGGACCGAAACCGAGGCGCTGCTGCTGGAGCAGAATCTGATCAAGCAGCTCAAGCCCAAATACAACGTGCTGCTGCGAGACGATAAGAGCTTTCCGAACATTCTGGTTGCCAAGGATCATGCCTTTCCGCAGATCAAAAAGCATCGCGGGGCGAAGAAAGAGAAGGGTGCCTATTTCGGCCCTTTCGCCAGCGCAGGGGCCGTGAACCGGACGCTAAACCAGCTGCAAAAGGCGTTTCTGCTGCGCAACTGTTCGGATTCTATGTTCGACACCCGCACCCGGCCCTGTCTGCTCTATCAGATCAAGCGATGTTCAGGGCCGTGTGTCGGGTTGATTTCTGACGTGGACTACCGTGAAAGCGTCAAAGATGCAGAACGGTTCCTTTCGGGCCGGTCAACCAAGGTGCAGGAAGAGTTGGCCGAGCAGATGATGGCCGCTTCTGAGGCGATGGAATTCGAACGCGCCGCCGGTCTGCGCGACCGAATTCGGGCGCTGACGCAGGTACAGACCTCGCAAGGCATCAATCCGCGTGGCGTGACCGAGGCGGACGTGATCGGCCTTTATATGGATAGCGGGCAGGCCTGCGTTCAGGTGTTCTTCATCCGCGCCAACCAGAACTGGGGGAACAAGGATTTCTATCCTCGGGTTGGGGTCGATGTGTCCCCGGCTGAGGTGATGGAGGCCTTCCTCGGTCAGTTCTACGACAATAAGGAACCGCCCCGGCAGTTGATCCTGTCAGACGGGATCGAAAACGCCGATCTGATGCAGGAGGCGCTGACTGAGAAAGCAGGGCGCAAGGTAGAAATCCTGGTGCCCCAGCGCGGAGAAAAACAGGAACTGGTCGCAGGCGCCTTGCGCAACGCAAGGGAATCGCTGGCCCGGCGCATGTCGGAAAGCGCCACGCAGGCCAAGTTGTTGCGCGGGGTGGCCGACGCGTTTGAACTCGACGGCCCGCCGAGCCGGATCGAGGTCTACGACAACTCTCACATTCAAGGCACCAACGCGGTGGGTGGCATGATCGTGGCGGGCCCTGAGGGGTTCATGAAAAACGCCTATCGCAAATTCAACATCCGTGGCGATGACCTGACACCGGGTGACGATTTTGGGATGATGAAAGAGGTGCTGACACGACGTTTCACCCGCCTGCAGAAAGAGGATCCGGATCGCGACAAGGGCATGTGGCCCGATCTTCTGCTGATCGACGGTGGGGCCGGGCAGGTGAGCGCGGTGCATGAGATCATGGTCGAACACGGCGTCGAAGACATCCCCATGGTCGGCGTCGCCAAAGGCGTGGACCGTGACCACGGCAAGGAAGAATTCCATCGGATCGGTCAGCACGCTTTCGCACTGAAACGCAACGATCCGGTGCTCTATTTCATCCAACGCCTGCGAGATGAAGCGCACCGATTTGCCATCGGCACCCACCGGGCCAAACGCGCTAAGGCTGTTGGCGCGACGCCGCTGGATGAAATCCCCGGCGTGGGGGCTGCGCGAAAGCGGGCTCTGCTGGCTCATTTCGGCAGTGCGAAGGCTGTCAGTCGGGCTAATCTGGCGGATTTGAAAGCGGTCGAGGGGATCTCAGCCGGATTGGCGCAGAAGGTCTATGATTTCTTCCACGACAAGGGCTAGTCCCGCCGCCCACGCCAGAGGATATAGAGCCCCGAGGCGACGATCAGCGCGCTGCCGATCCACATGGTCTGGTCCAGACGCTCACCAAACATCGCCACACCCAGACCAATCCCGAATAGCAGTCGGGAATATCGGAACGGCGTGACCGATGAAACCTCACCCGTGCGCATCGCCTTCATCAACGAGGCATAGGCCATGACACCCATCAGGGTCGCACCAACCAGATGCAGGCTGACATCTGGCGTCAGAGGTTGCATGGGCGTGCCCTCCCAAAACCGATAGGCCAGCCCCGCGGCCACGATGCAGAGGAAGCCGTAGAATCCCAGAACTTCGGTTCCCAATGAGGCCGGCGCCGCGCGGCTGGCCAAATCCCGCCCGGCAAAGCCGAGCATCCCCAATACGGCAAGGATCGATAGGGCCGAAAAGCTGTCCTCGGTTGGTTGGATGATGATCACCACGCCGATCAGGCCGATCAGAATGGCGAACCAGCGTCGCCAACCGACACTTTCGCCAAAGAACAGCGCGGCCCCCGCCACGACGACCAGGGGGGTGGCCTGAAGGATGACCGTGGCCGAAGACAGCGGGGTTAGCGCAATGGCCAGCACATAAAACAGCCGTCCCAAGATCTCGAAAACTACGCGGACCTTCATCGGGCGGGACAGGACGTCAGGCTGAAACAGCTTCGTGCCGCGCAGCATGGCGACCACGGCATAAATGACGGCACCCCCTGTGCCAAAAAGAACCAATACCTGCCAGATCGGGATTGCGCCCGACGCACTCTTCAGGAACGCATCCTCGAGCGCGAACAAGGCCATGGCTGCGATCATCCACGCGCTGCCGATCAGGTTTGACAGGGGATCGGTTTGAATATGAGTCGTCATGTTTCGCTCTGCTGGAACTGCGGGCCAATCTGACCGCAAAGCCAGCGCAGGCCAAGCCGTATCTGACCGAGATCTCGCTGTTGCGACCCTTTGGTCAAATGCATCGCAACCGCCTGTGATCGGGCCAGATTTTCGAATGCCATCTTTTATGTCCCGAAGCAGCGATGTAAAGATTTAGCCATGAAGTGGAACCTGCCCAATATCCTGACCCTGCTGCGCCTGTTGGCCGCCCCCGGTCTGGCCGTGATGTTTCTGTATTTTACGCGACCCTATGCTGATTGGTTTGCGTTGATTCTGTTCCTGTCCGCCGCGATTACCGACTGGTTTGACGGCTACCTCGCACGGGCCTGGAAGCAAGAGACCAAAATGGGTGCGATGCTGGATCCGATTGCCGACAAGGCGATGGTGGTAGTCGCGCTGATGATACTGGTGGGGTATTCGACCGAAAGCTGGACGCCGTGGCTGGTACTGCCCGCGACGGTCATCCTGTTCCGCGAGGTCTTTGTCTCGGGCCTGCGGGAATATCTTGGTGACGTGGCCGGAACCCTGAAAGTGACAAAACTGGCGAAGTGGAAAACTACGGCGCAAATGGTGGCGATTGCGATCCTGTTCTCGCAGGGGATCTTTGAACACTACTTTGTGATGGCTACGTTCGGCATGGACTCTGCCCTCATTGATCAGGTGCTTTCAGGGCAGGTGGAAGACCTCAATCATATCCGCTGGCATCTGGAAGGCATGTTCTGGTCGGGCCGCATCGGGCTTTGGCTGCTTTGGATCGCTGCGACGCTGACATTGATCACCGGCTATGACTACCTACGTAAAGCCATGCCCCACCTGAAGGAGACTTAAGCGATGGACGTGCTGTATTTCGCATGGGTACGTGAGCGCATCGGCCTGCCGAAAGAGAAAGTCGAAACTGAGGCGGCAACGGTTAATGACCTCGTTGCCGAACTCAGCGCGCGCGAGGATCGCTATGCCGCCGCCTTTGCCGATCTTTCGGCCCTGCGCGTGGCTTTGGATCAGGAACTATCGGATTTCGACGCTCCCCTGACCGGTGTGCGCGAAGTTGCGTTCTTTCCGCCCATGACGGGTGGCTGACATGCGCATCGCGGTTCAGGAAGAAGCGTTCGATCTGGGGGCCGAGGCCAACGCTTTCGCCGCCGGAGATGATGCAAATGGGGCCATCGTCACCTTCACGGGGGTCGTGCGTGATCTGGCCTCGGGCGATCTGGATGTGATGGAGATCGAGCATTATCCGGGCATGACCGAACGCGCCCTGACCAAGATCGCAGAAGAGGCACAGGCCCGATGGTCATTGGGGGATGTGCTGGTGATTCACCGCCACGGTCGGCTGGCTCCGGGGGACCGGATCATGATGGTCGCCACCGCCGCGCCGCATCGCAAGGACGCGTTTGAAGCGGCGGAGTATCTGATGGATTACCTCAAATCCCGCGCGCCGTTCTGGAAAAAGGAAATCACCAATTCCGGCGCAGAGTGGGTAGCCGCCAAAGATGAGGATGAAGACGCGCTGACCCGATGGTAAAGGCGCAGCGTTTTTAATCCGCGTTGTTGATCCGCCCGCGCATTTCTTCGGCTTCCTGCCTCGCCGCGCGAAGACCTTCCATCGCAGCGGTCAGCTCGGCTTCGGTCTGGGTTAGCTGATTGGTCAGCTCTGCTTCACGCTGCTGCAGATAGGTAATCGCCTGATCGCGGGTTTCCTCGGCCTCGTGTAACTCCTGGCTCATGCGATCCAGATCGGCCACGTCGCTTTGGCGCACGCGAGACAGGCGATGGGCTAGCCAATTGGCAAACCATCCCATGCAGAAGGCTGCGAACAGGATGATGGCGGTGGCGATGATGAATTCTGTTCTGTTCAACTTACTGATCCTCTTCGCCCGCATCCGTTGCGTCGGTTTCTGGTGTCTGGGATTCGGCCTCCATCGCCTCAAGCCCTGTTTCGGTATTGGCCACGGGCTCGGGCCGGATTAGACGAAACTCGATGCGGCGGTTTTCTTCGCGACCTTCTTCGGTGTCGTTGTCGGCGATCGGTTGTGTCTCACCATAACCCACGGCCGAAAAACTTGAGGTCGGCACCCGCCGTCCGCGCAGCTCGTTCAGGATCGACTGCGCGCGCGCCTGGCTGAGTTGCTGGTTCATCTCTTCCCGGCCCTGACTATCGGTATGGCCCTGAATTTCCAACCGGATCGGGCCGCATTCTCGCAAGATATCCGCGATCTGGTTCAGGGCATCGCGGGAATCGGCGGCCACTGTCGCTGAACCCGGCTCGAACGCGATCTTGCTCGCGGCCTGCACCTCGGCCAGTTGCTCTTCGCAGATCTCGGGGTCGGGCGGGGCATCTGCAGGGGCGGGCGGCTCCTGATAGGTGATCGATAGGGAGTAGTCCTGTGCTTCACCCAGCTTGTCCGACAGCAGGCCTGCGATCCGGGCCTTGGCATCGGGATCATGGCTGAGCCCCGATAGCGTAACATTGTCTGGCGTCACGGTCAGCGCACCATTGTGCAACTGCGACAGCGCTTCCAGTCCGGCCAGAACGCGCACGGGCCAGTCCGCGGGCAGGTCAGGCGCGATCCGGGTCGCCGTATGCACCTGCAGGGAACCAAAGGCCGCGCGCGCGAAACTGTCCGTCATATCACGCAGGGTCTCGTCACCCACACGCCCGCGCAGTTGAACCAAACCCTCGGGGCTGCGGGTTGCAACGAATTCAATCGGCCCTGTCGGGTCATCTGGCTCGGGTTCGGGCAGAACCGCATGCAAGACGAACACTTCGGGAAGCGCGTTTTCCAACTCTCCTACAATGCGGTCAAACTCCAGCGGGCTGGTGTCCTGCGCGGCGACAAGAGTGATGTCGGCATCCGACAACGTGACCGAACCCCGTCCAAGTTCGGACAGAGCCCGGATGCTCAACTGCGCTGCGTTCGCCCAGCGTGGGGATGGTACGCCCAGACCGATGGTGCAGGAATAAGGTCCGCTAAGCCCGGCCTGTTGTGCGGCCTCGACGATCATGTCGCGCGCGTCTTCGTCCTGCGCAGAACAGGCGTCGAACTGCCCGCCGTCCTCGTTGATCAGGTAGCGCAGGGTGAACGGCGTGATCACAGGGCGCGGCGCCGAGATCGCCAGACCAATACGCAAGCCTGGAGGTGCGGCGCGGCTCAGGTCTTGTTCCAGCCGGTCTTTCTCTTGCTGGCTGTCCGCAATGGCGGTGATGCGTACGAGTCCCGGACTGGCCGATATCTTTGCGCGTGGTAGATCAGACAGTGCTTGAATCGCATAGTCCAGCGCCTGATCCCAGCCCTTGGGCGCGGGATAGTCGGCGCTTTCCATCAGGTCCGAAACCGTCGCGTCCTGATCCAACCGTTGCAGGCGGTTCATCAGATCGTCGCGATCCTCGCTGGCCGGCACCAGACCGATGACCGAAATACCACTATCGTTGCGCAGGATTTCGGCAGAGAACCGGGGGGGTGTCAGATCGGCGGTCGGTGCGACTTCCATATCGTCGATGACGCGCGAGGTATCGACCTCGGTTCCGGCGGCGGTCAGGGCGTTGAACCGTGTCGCCTCATCCGGAGCCATTCCGGTCAGCACGACACGCAGGCCATCGGATTCAACCTCGGCCCAGTCATGTCCCTGCAGGTTCAGCGCCCGGCGCACAGCAAGTTCCGATGCGTCTTCGATCTTGCTGACCGAAAAGCTGGCGGCCACCAGGGACAGACCGGCGGACACCGCAAAGATCAACGCAACAGCAAGGGCATAAGGCAGGCGCATGGGCGGGATCGAGACTCCTCGGGCGGTTAGTTTCGGACTCATACAGAGCCCGGCCCGGAGGTGCAATCAGAGCAAAAGGGCGACGCAGAGGAAGATCAGCGGAATCAAGCCGGTGTCGCGGTTGGCCCGGAATAATTGCAACAGTTTGGCGTTGTCCTCGGTATCGAGGCCGCGCAATTGCCACGCCATATGCCACCCCATGGCCCATGGCCCACCCAACGCTACGACGAGCGCCAGAACTGATGCGTTGGGCAGCGACGCATCGATAATGGCCAGCCCCATCAGGCCGACCGTACCAACCAGAAAATACTTGAGCCATCGGGCCGTATCGGTCCCGAACAGGCGGGCGGTGGATTTGATACCGATGAGTTCATCGTCTTCGGCATCCTGATGGGCATAGATCGTGTCATAGAATAGTGTCCAGGCGATGCCTGATAGATAGAGTATGATCGCAGGCCAACCAACCGTTCCTGTATGTGCCGCCCAGGCGAGCAGTACACCCCAGTTGAAGGCCAGCCCGAGAAAGACCTGCGGCCACCAAGTGAAACGTTTTGCAAAAGGATAGATCGTGACCGGCAACAGCGACAGGACACCCATGGCAATCGCCGCGCGGTTGAAAGTCAGCAGAATCAGCAAAGCCAGCAGGCATTGCAGCACCATCCAGAACATCGCCTGCCGCACGCTGACCTGACCCGATGGGATCGGGCGCGAGCGGGTGCGTTCCACTTTCCCGTCGAACTCTCGGTCGGTGATATCGTTCCATGTGCAGCCCGCGCCACGCATCAGGAAGGCGCCGATGGCGCAGCCGATGGCAATCCACAAGTCCTCCCATCGGGGTGAACCATCGCTGAGGATCGCCAGTGCCAGCCCCCACCAGCAGGGAATGAGCAATAGCCATGTGCCAATCGGTCGGTCCGCGCGGCTGAGCCGCAGATAGGGACGGATAAAAGCGGGGGCATGGGTGTCGACCCAGTTCCCGGTGACCGCATCCGCGACCTGACCGTCTGGTGTTGGGGCATTGCCTTGCATATGTAGGGTCTCATGACTGCGAAGATCAGACTGTATGTAGAGCACCCTTTGGGTCCGGGGCAATCGGTTCCTTTGACGCGCGAACAGGCGCATTACCTGTTCGGCGTGATGCGCCTGTCGGTGGGCGGGCAGGTTGCGTTGTTCAATGGACAGGATGGCGAATGGCTGGCAGAGGTTGCTGAGGCGGGCAAACGGGGTGGAACGCTGACCTGTGCCGAGCACACCAAACCCTTGCAATTGCCACCCGACCTGTGGCTGCTCTTTGCACCGATCAAGAAGGCGCGCACCGATTTTATCGTTGAAAAGGCAGCGGAAATGGGCGCAGCGCGGATCATGCCCGTGCAGACCGAGTTTACCAATTCCGAACGTATCCGTCAGGACCGCCTGCAGGCTCATGCGGTCGAGGCCGCCGAGCAATGCGGTGGCACCTTTGTGCCCGAAGTCACCGATTTGCAGCGGCTCGACCGGGTGCTGGACACATGGTCTGAGGACCGCCAGCTGATGTTCTGTGACGAGGCCGAGGTGGGCTCTGCCCTGCGTCTCGCTGCGAATGAGAAGTCTCAGCCATGGGCCATTCTGATCGGCCCCGAGGGCGGGTTCTCTGAGCGTGAGCGCAAGCGGCTGACGGGATTGCCTTATGCTCATATCGTCAGCTTGGGGCCGCGTATCCTGCGCGCTGACACGGCGGCGGTTGCGGCGATGACCATGTGGCAACAGGCTTTGGGGGACTGGTCGTGACCTGGCGCGCGGCGCAGGTCAGCGACGTTTCGCAGATCGACACTTTTCTATCGCAGCACATTCAGACTTCTATGTTCCCGCTGGCCAACATGCGTGACTTTGGTCTGAACGGCCCGCACCTTCGTTCTTTGAAAATGTGGCTGCTGGGCGATCCCATACGTGCCGTGTTTGCCATTACGAATGAGGGCATGGTTCTGCCACAATGCCCAGACTGCTCTGACGAAGAGTTGGCGGCGGCCATCCATCTGATCCGGGGGAACGCCTTGTTTGGTATCGCCGCCGAAGCCAGGCAGGCGCGCCGGATCATGAAACTTGGCGGATGGGAAGACCGGCCCGCGACGCTCAACAGTGACGAGCCGGGATTCTCGCTGGAGCTGGATCGACTTGTCCTGCCGGAGGCAACAAGCGCCCAACTCGTGCCGATGGGAGAGTTCGACAGATCGGTTACCGAAAACTGGCGGCGGGACTATCTGATCGAGGCTATGGATTTCGATCCGACGCGTGCAGCGAAACAGGCCTGTGAAGATTTCAAAGCCTATACCAAGCGCGACTCCCACCGGGTTCTGTTGATTGACAATCAGCCTGTTTCCATGACCGGGTTCAACGCTCGCCTGCCTGAAATCGTGCAAATCGGCGGTGTCTACACCCCGCCGGGGTTGCGTGGTCGTGGCTATGCCCGTCTCGCCGTGGCCCTACATCTGATTGAGGCGCGAGATGGGGGAGTTTCACGCGCCGTTCTGTTCGCAGCTTCCGATTCTGCTGCGCGTGCTTATATGGCAATCGGGTTCAAACCTGCGGGTCACTACTCGCTGATCCTGTTCACCAACCCGAAGGACATTGCATGAGTTTCATTCGACCCGAAGCCAAATTGACCTTATGGCGCTGGCGCGAAGTGTTGGTGGCTTTGGTCGTCCTTTTGGTGGGCCTCAGCTGGATCAGCGGCCCCGGGGGGGTGCTGGGCTGGCTCGGCTGGCTGTTGTTGGTGATTGCCGTGGCCTTGGCTGTGATTGGGGTACAGCGCGCCCGCTTCCGTACCGGCGCGGGTGGCCCCGGCGTGGTCACGATTGATGAAGGACAGATCATCTATCTCGGCCCGCTTGATGGCGGCATCGTCGCGACGCGCGAAATCGAGCGTTTGGCGCTGGACCCGACCTCGAACCCGGCGCACTGGGTATTGGATCAGCCGGGTCAACCAACACTTCACATTCCGGTGAACGCCGAGGGGGCTGAGGCGCTGTTCGACGTGTTCTCGAATCTGCCCGGTTTGAAAACCGAACAAATGCTGGCTGAACTGAACGGCGGCGCGATCCATCCGGTGGTGATATGGGAGCGCCGTCCGATGCGACCTGCGCATCTGCGCCTGCATTGACACTGGCGCAGTTTGCGCTCAGGACTGGCGGCTAAGACAGACACAGCAGGATCGGAGACCGGTTCATGTCCATCCCCCAGTCCGGCGGCGGACCGATCGAACGCCATGAGCAACTGGCCGAATATCTGGAATCGGGCTGCAAGCCCAAAGACGATTGGCGCATCGGGACCGAGCACGAGAAGTTCGGCTATTGCAAGGACACGCTGATACCGCTGCCGTTCGAAGGCACCCGGTCTATCGTGGCCGTGCTCGAAGGACTGCGCGACCGCCACGGCTGGGCCGAGGTTCGTGAGGCGGGGCATCTGATCGGGCTTGAAAAGGACGGTGCCAATGTCAGTCTGGAGCCGGGCGGCGCGCTGGAGCTGTCGGGCGCTCCGCTGGAGACCATTCACGAGACCTGCGATGAGGTGAACACCCATCTGCGCGAAGTGAAAGATATCGCCGATGAGATCGGCGTGGGTTTCATCGGTCTGGGCGCGGCCCCGATCTGGACCCATGACGAGATGCCGCTGATGCCCAAGGGCCGCTATCGGCTGATGAACGACTATATGGAAAAGGTCGGTACCATGGGCCGCGCCATGATGCGGCGCACCTGTACGGTTCAGGTCAATATCGACTTCGGGTCCGAGGCCGACATGGTGCAGAAATTGCGCGTTGCCCTGGCACTGCAGCCTGTTGCCACGGCGCTGTTCGCAAATTCACCCTTTTTCGAGGGCACGCCGATCGGCCAGAAAAGCTGGCGCAGCTATATCTGGAGGCACCTCGACGATGCGCGCACCGGTATGCTGCCTTTCGTCTTCGAAGAGGGCTTCGGGTTCGAGCGTTACGTGCAATACGCCCTCGATGTACCGATGTATTTCGTCTATCGCGACGGTCAGTACATCAATGCATTGGGCATGTCTTTCCGCGACTTCCTGCAGGGCAAATTGCCCGCTCTGCCGGGTGAGACGCCAACCTTATCCGACTGGGCCGATCACCTGACCACGGCCTTCCCTGAAGCGCGCATCAAGAAATTCATGGAGATGCGCGGCGCTGATGGTGGCCCATGGCGGCGCCTGTGTGCTCTGCCCGCATTCTGGGTCGGTCTGACCTATGACCAAGGCGCCTTGGACGCCGCCTGGGATCTGGTCAAAGGCTGGGATGCCGAGACGCGCGAAGCATTGCGGGTCGCGGCGGCGAAAGATGGCCTGCAGGCGCAGGTAGGAAAGATCAATATGCATGATCTGGCACGCGAGGTCGTCTCGATCGCAGATGCCGGTCTCGCCGCGCGCGCACGCGCCGGGGCAGGCGGTTTGGTTCAGGATGAGACCCATTTCCTGAATGCGCTCAAGGACAGCATCGATTCGGGTCAGGTCCCCGCAGATGAATTGATGGATCGTTACGATGGCGACTGGAACGGAGATCTGACCCGCATCTACCCGGAATTTAGCTATTGAATCATATCGCCCCGGTGCGTGACTTCGATGCGCATTGGGTCCGGGCCTGTGGCCGTTAGGTGAATATTTGCCTTCTTTCGCAACCCGTCTTGCAGGATATGGGGTCCATGCGATTTAGTCGGGCCTAGAAATCATCGAGTGATAGTGCAATGGCCCGAATTAGTGAGCTCCATTACTCAAATGCCTACGCCGCCCAGACGGGTGTGGCAGAGTTCCTTGAGGTCTCTCTGGGGTCGACGGAAATTCCGGCTGATTTTACAGTATCGTTCTATCAGGCCAACGGACAGGTTGGCATCGAGATCCCTTTGACAGACGTGCCAGGGATCAGGGTCACCGTGGACCCGGATAACAACGAGCAGATTTTTGTCATTTCAGCTGATGACTTTCCCATCCTGCTCACGGATCCGAACGGCGGCGGCGCTACCAATTTTGAGGCCTACGCGCTGACCAATACCGCGACGGGTGAGGTCATAGATTTTTATGACATCGGAGGGGGCACGCAAAACATCGTCGCGCAGAACGGGCTGGCGGCCGGGCAGACCTCGGTAAATCTGCCGGTTCTCGTTGGGCCCAGCCGGACCACGACGACGCTGCAGTTCAACCAGCCGGACCCGGACACTCTGGTTTATGGCAGCCTTTCGCCCGGCGACAGTGGTGCAACCTGTTTTGCCGCTGGAACACTGGTGGATACGCCGGGTGGTCCGCGACGGGTCGAAGCGTTGCGCCCCGGCGATCTGGTTCTGACCGTCGATCAGGGCGCATGTCCGGTACAATGGATCGGAGACCGCACGGTCCGAGGACAGGGGCGGTTTGCTCCGGTGCTCATCTCGGCAGGTGTTTTGGGGACGGAAAGTGATATTCGCGTTTCGCCACAGCACCGTGTTCTGATCTCGGGCTGGCAGGCTGAGCTGCTGTTTGGCGAGGACGAGATTCTCGTACCGGCCAAGTCCCTGATCAACGGCACAACCATCACGCAAACCCCCTGCGATATCGTGCGGTATGTGCATCTGTTTTTTGACCGCCATCAACTGGTGACGACCTCAGGCCTGATCTCGGAAAGCTTCTTTCCCGGCGCTCAGGCCGTTGCAGGGCTTGGCGATGCCGCCGCCGAGGAACTGTTTGCCCTGTTCCCCGAGCTGCGACAGCACCCGAGCGTTTATGGCGACACGATCCGACCGGTGCGCAGTGGCCCGCAGGCGGCGGTTCTGACCGCAACCTGATCCGCCCCCTCTTGATTTCGCGGACTGCTGTGATAGCAGAGCCTCAACAGCATTCAGGGGACCGTCATGGACGATCTTAAGGCAAAATATCTGGGTCAAATCGCCGAAGCGGGCGACGAAAACGCGCTGGAGGCGATCCGTGTCGCCGCCGTTGGCAAAAAGGGTGAAGTCGCGCTCAAGATGCGCGAGCTGGGTAAGATGACTCCTGAAGAGCGTCAGGTGGCCGGCCCCGCGCTGAACGCCCTGAAGGATGAGATCAACTCAGCCCTTTCTGCCAAGAAGGCAGCCCTTGCCGATGCGGCACTGGATGAGCGTCTGCGCACTGAATGGCTGGACGTCACCCTGCCGACCCGCGCCCGCCGTCAGGGCTCGATTCACCCGGTCAGCCAGGCAACCGAGGAACTGACCGCGATCTTTGCCGAACTGGGTTTCTCCGTCGCCGAAGGGCCGCGGATCGAGACCGACTGGCACAATTTCGACGCCCTGAACATTCCCGGCCACCACCCCGCGCGGGCCGAGATGGATACGTTCTATATGCACCGGGCCGAGGGTGATGAGCGCCCGCCGCATGTGCTGCGTACTCATACTTCGCCCGTCCAGATCCGGTCGATGGAGAAACAGGGCGCGCCGATCCGCGTGATCTGTCCGGGCGGCGTCTACCGCGCCGACTATGACCAGACCCACACGCCGATGTTCCATCAGGTCGAAGGGTTGGCGATCGACAAAGACATCTCGATGGCGAACCTGAAATGGGTTCTGGAAGAGTTTGTGAAGGCCTTCTTCGAAGTCGACGACGTCGAGCTGCGCTTCCGCGCCTCGCACTTCCCCTTCACCGAGCCATCGGCCGAGGTCGATATCCGCTGTTCCTGGGATAACGGCCAGCTGAAGATCGGCGAGGGCGATGACTGGATGGAGATTCTGGGCTCCGGCATGGTCCACCCCAAGGTGATCGCCGCCGGTGGCATCGACCCCGAGGTCTATCAGGGCTTTGCCTTTGGCATCGGCATCGACCGTCTGGCGATGCTGAAATACGGCATCCCTGATCTGCGCGCGTTCTTTGATTCTGACCTGCGCTGGCTGCGGCACTACGGGTTCGCGGCGTTGGATATGCCGAACCTGCATGGTGGTTTGTCGCGGTGACAGGGAAGTTATGGCATTACTTAGACATAAGTAGTGGCCGATACTTCTGTGCTTCACATGGTGGGTTTTGTGACCATTCAGATGGTCACCTAGGTCACTGCCCGTTATGCGGGAGCGAAGCCCATGCTGTATACTCCATTAACCGTGTGCAACGAATGTTGCGACTGATTAATGGTCTGCAGGATCGGTCAAAGAGAAGCTTCACACTCGCCGTTTCAGCGTTCGGTGGCTTAGGTGTATTGAAAGCCCTGGGAGGGCTTAGTCCTAAGTCTGGCTTTTCCGTTATCAGCTTTTTGATTGGAACTCCGCAAAATTATTTGGTCGATTTCCTCCAACTCATTGCTTTCGTTCTGTTGTTAGTTGCAATTGCCATGTTTTCTCTCTCGATGAGGCAAGTTCCCGTGGTGGAAAACAAAGTTGTGCCAAAGAAGTCACACGAAGATTGGGTTTTGTATTTGGCAGAGAAACTAGCTCGCATGGAGAGCTTCCATTCCAAAGCAAGTATCTTTTTTGTTTTGAGTGTAGTGGCGTTTGCAATTGCGATCGCAGTTGGGTGGATTGACATTAGAGTATAGACTGAGGGGAGAAGCGCGGAGCAAAGGCCGATAGGCCCCCGCGCCATCGCCAGACCGCCCGCACGGGCTGGCGATTTGTCTCCGTCAGCGCACCGCTCGAACAGCGCGCGGATTTGGCCAGTTTAAAGTGCCCACCACCGACTAAGGCTCGCCATCCCACGGTCTGGTGCCTGCACGGCTTGTTACAGGTTCCCACAGGGTTGTGACGTGACAGTTGGCGTCAGGTGGCTAGGCTCCGGCCTATGATCTATCGACTGCTCTGCCTTCTTCTGCTGACCGCCACCCAAGCCGCCGCCGTGGATACCTGCCACGGTGATGTTGCCTGCGAGGTCGGTGACCGCTCGTACCATGTGCTCGAGCCCGAGGGCTGGGACGGGGAAACGCCTCTGCCGGTGCTGTTGCATTTCCACGGCTGGGCGCGGCAGGGGACTGTGGTGGTCAATCATGAACGCATCGCCGGGGCGACCAAGCTGCGGGGCGTGTTGCTGGTGGCCCCGAACGGTTTGGGCAAAAGCTGGGATTTCTGGACGTCGGACACGGGCGATGTGCCTTTTGCCGATGCGGTGCTGCAGGACGTCGCCAAACGCTATCCGATTGATCCGGACCGTATCTATGTCTCGGGCTATTCCTTCGGCGGCGCAATGGCGTGGCGCTATGTGTGCCAGTCGGGCAATGATATTGCCGCCTTGCTGGCCGTTGCGGGCAGCATCCGTCAGACGGAAGACTGCCCCGAAGCCCCGCGCGAGGCACGCCATGTGCACGGGCTGAGCGATACGGTGATGGATTTTCCCTATGGCGCGAATGGCGACACGACTTATCCGGTCGCGCTGTGGCGTGCGGCTTATGACTGCCACGATGCGACCCCGCGCGGGGATTGGAGCGTTGTTCCGATCCTGACCCTCAGCCGCGTGGAATGGACCGATTGCGCACGCGGGCAGGTCACATTGGACACCCATCCGGGCGGGCATTTCATCCCGCATGGCTGGATCGGGCGACAGCTGGATGAACTGTTGGGGCGCAAACCGACCTATCCCTGAGGTGTTTGACATCGCCGCGCGTTCACACTCCCCTAAGCGGTGCAACCTGATTAAGGACCCTATCTGATGAGACTGTTGCCGCTTGCCCTGATTCTGGCCGCCGCGCCTGCCTTCGCCCGTGACACTTATCCTCCGGTTGATGTGCTGTTGCAGACCGATACCACAGTCGCGGGTGAGCCACTCGAATACCCTGCAGGCAAGCCGCAGATCACCATGGCCATCGTCACTCTGCAGCCGGGGCAGAAAACCGGCTTGCATCATCACGAGGCCCCTCTGGCGGCCTATATTCTGGAAGGTGAGATTACCGTCGATTACGGCACGGCGGGTATCCGGGTCTTCAGAGCCGGCGACGCACTGGTTGAGGCGCTGCACTCATCCCACGCGGGCGAGAATACCGGTGATGGAATTGCGAGGGTTCTGGCGGTGTTTGTCGGATCGGATAGCGTTTCAAACACGGTCGCAGAGGAGTAGCGAGGGGGACGCCACGCGCCCTCTTTCCCCTGTGTGCAATATCCGCTACATGCGGTCTGACCCGAGATTTACTGGCGGAAACCGACCGATGAAATTCACTCTTTCCTGGCTGAAGGACCACCTTGATACCGATGCTTCGGTGGACGAGATCGCCGAGGCGCTGACCGATCTGGGCCTTGAGGTCGAAGAGATCGTGAACCCGGCGGACCGGCTGGCGGACTTTACGCTGGGTCATGTGAAACATGCTGAGAAGCACCCGGATGCCGACAAGCTGCGCGTCTGCACGGTTGAGACCGATGAGGGCGATCTGCAGATTATCTGTGGCGCGCCCAACGCACGCGAGGGCATCACGGTCGTGGTATGTAAACCGGGCACGTATATCCCCGGTTTGGATATCACCATCAGCGTCGGCAAAATCCGTGGTGTCGAGAGCTTTGGCATGATGGCCTCGGAACGCGAGCTTGAGCTGTCGGACGAGCATGACGGCATCATTGAGTTGCCCTCGGGCGAGGTTGGCGACAAATTCGTCGACTGGCTGGCCGAGAACGACCCGTCGAAGGTTGATCCGATGATCGAGATCGCAATAACGCCGAACCGCCCCGATGCGCTGGGCGTCGAGGGGATCGCGCGTGATCTGGCTGCGCGGGGCATTGGTACGCTGAAACAGCGCGACTATGCCCCGGTGGCGGGTGATTTCGAAAGCCCCATCAAGGTGACCATTGACGAGGACACGCTGGATGGCGCACCGCATTTCACCGGGCGTTTGATCAAGGGCGTGAAGAACGGCCCCAGCCCGCAATGGCTGCAGGACCAGTTGAAGGCCATCGGTCTGCGTCCGATCTCGGCTTTGGTGGACATCACCAATTACATGACCTTCGATCACAACCGCCCGCTGCACGTATTCGATGCTGACAAGGTGCAAGGCAACCTGCGTGTGCATCGCGCCAAAGGCGGCGAGAAGCTGGTGGCGTTGGACGAGAAGGAATACACCTTGCAACCCGGCATGATGGTCATTTCTGACGACAAGGGTCCGGAATCGATCGCCGGGATCATGGGTGGTGAGGAAACCGGCTGCACCGAGGAGACGGTGAACGTCTTCCTTGAAAGCGCGTTCTGGGATCACGTGCAGATCGCTCTGACCGGCCGGGCGCTAAAGATCAACTCGGACGCGCGCTATCGGTTCGAGCGTGGTGTCGACCCGGAATACACCCGCGAAGGGTTGGAACATGCGACGCAGATGATCCTGGATATCTGCGGCGGTGAAGCCTCGAACGTGGTCGAGGCTGGCAAGGCCCCGAACCATGCGCGGGCCTATAAGCTGGATGCGGCGCGGGTGCAGTCCTTGGTCGGGATGGATATCCCTGAAAGCGAACAGCGGCAGACCCTGACACGCCTCGGCTTCCGTCTGGACGGCGAGATGGCGCATGTGCCCAGCTGGCGTCCCGATATCATGGGCGAAGCCGATCTGGTGGAAGAGGTCGCGCGGATCGCATCCCTGACCAAGCTGCAGGGCAAGCCTTTGCCGCGTGTAACGGGTGGTATTCCTAAGCCCGTGATGACACCGGCACAGCGCCGTCAGTCCATGGCCCGCCGGACCTGTGCCGCGCTGGGGTACAATGAATGCGTGACCTATACTTTCATCGATCAGGCCTCGGCAGCGCTGTTTGATGGCGGTGACGACAAGACTATGCTGGAAAACCCCATATCGTCAGAGATGAGCCATATGCGTCCCGATCTGCTGCCCGGTCTGTTGCAGGCGGCTGCGCGCAATCAGGCGCGGGGTTATGCGGATCTGGCCCTATTCGAGGTTGGGCCGGTGTTCCACGATGGCGAGCCGGGGGATCAGAAAACACAGATCTCGGGCCTGCTGGTGGGTCGATCGGGACCGAAAGACGTTCATGGTGCTTCGCGCCCGGTCGATGTGTTCGACGCCAAGGCGGATGCCGAGGCGGTATTGGCCGCAATCGGCGCGCCTGCCAAGGTGCAGATCATGCGGGACGGTGATGCGTGGTGGCACCCGGGCCGCCATGGCAAGATCTGTCTGGGGCCGAAGAAGGTGCTGGGCGTGTTCGGCGAACTGCACCCACGCGTGTTGCAGGCAATGGACATCAAGGGTCCCGCGATGGCTTTCACCATCTGGCCGGATGAGGTGCCGATGCCGCGCAAATCGGGCGCGACCCGCTCGGCGCTGGAACTGCGAGACCTTCAGGCGGTCGAACGCGATTTCGCCTTCGTCGTGGATGCCGATATCGAGGCACTGACACTGGTGAATGCGGCCGCGGGTGCCGATAAGGTGCTGATCGAAGATGTGCGCGTCTTTGACGAGTTCATCGGCGGCAGTCTGGGCGAGGGCAAGAAATCTTTGGCCATCACCGTGCGGCTGCAGCCTTCGGACACGACTTTGAAGGAAAAAGACATCGAGGCGGTCAGTGCCAAGATCGTCGAGAAGGTGGCGAAAGCCACGGGCGGCGTGCTACGCGGCTAAGACTGCATCCGCCTTTGGCGGGAGTATTTCTGAGAAGACGAAGGGGCGGCTGCGCCCCTTTTTCGCGGGAGGAGCAAGAGATGCTAAAGGTTTATCTGTCCGGTGAGATTCACACGGATTGGCGCGAACAAATCATCACTGGTGCCGAAGGGTTGGACGTCGTGTTCTGCAGCCCAGTGACAGACCATGCAGCCTCGGACGATTGCGGCGTTGCGATCTTGGGTGAGGAACCAAACAAGTATTGGCACGACCACAAGGGTGCGATGGTGAACGCGATCCGGACCCGCAAGGGGATTTCAGAGGCAGACATCGTCGTTGTGCGCTTTGGTGACAAGTACAAGCAGTGGAACGCGGCTTTTGATGCGGGATATGCGGCGGCTCTGGGCAAATCGATCATCGTTCTGCACGGCCCCGATCATCAGCACGCCCTGAAAGAAGTGGATGCTGCTGCACTCGCCGTCGCCGAGGAGCCTTCGCAGGTCGTGGAAATTCTTCGCTATGTCGAGTCGGGCCGCTTGCCCGGCTAAGCCTGTAGGCGGGCGCGGCGCCGAGGCACCGTTGCCCGGTTTTCAGGTCAGTCCCGTGGGGGGATAGTCAGACCCTTTTGGACCGTAGGCCGTTCAAGGAAGCGGTCGAGATAGGCGATGACATTGGTGTAACCTTCCCAGCCGATCATCTCTTTGACGCCGTAATAATCGAGGCCACGCAACCAGGGCGCGATGGCGATATCTGCGATCGAATAGTCTCCGGCGATCCAATCCTGCCCATCCAGCTGCGTGTTCAGAACGTTCAGCAGGCGTTTGGCCTCGGTCACATAGCGTTCGCGAGGGCGGGGGTCTTCGATCTCGCTGCCGGCGAATTTGTGGAAATAACCCAGCTGACCAAACATCGGCCCCAACCCACCCATCTGGAACATCAGCCACTGGGTGACCCGATGCTTGTCCGCTTTGGTCCGTCCCAGCAACATGTTGCTTTTTTCAGCCAGATACAGAAGGATCGCCCCGCTTTCAAAAAGACCCAGTGGTTCGCCATCAGGTCCATTCGGATCGATCAGCGCCGGGATCTTGTTGTTGGGGTTCAGCGACAGAAATTCGAGGCTTTTAACATCTGCGTCTGCCAGCGTGACTAGATGCGCCTCATAAGGCAGGCCGGTCTCCTCCAGCATGATTGAGGCTTTCACACCATTCGGGGTGGGAAAGGAATATAGCTGAATGACACTCGGGTCCCGGGCGGGCCACTTGTCAGTAATGGAATAGGATGCAAAGGCGGGCATGGGACCTCCTGAAAAATGCCGTTCGGGGAAAAATAGGCGCTGTTTCCCATAAAAACATGCATTTAATAGTGCAATTAGCGCACAATTACTCTGCGCCTGCGCGCGAAAACCAAAACAATCGGTCGAACACCACCGAAGAGAGGGAAACATGATTCAGGAATTCAAGACGTTTATTGCCAAGGGCAATGTCATGGATATGGCCGTCGGTATCATCATCGGCGCGGCGTTTACCGCAATTGTCACATCTCTGGTGGGCGACCTGATCAACCCGCTCATCGGCCTGTTCACCGGTGGTGTCGACTTTACCAACAATTATGCTGTTCTGGCCGGTGATGTAGCCGAAGGTGCAAGCCTAGAAGCTGCCCGCGAAACCGGTGCATCGGTCTTTGCCTATGGCGCGTTCATCATGGCGGTCATCAACTTCCTGATCATAGCGTGGGTCGTGTTCCTACTGGTGAAAATGGTCAACCGGGTCAAGGACGCCGCTGCGGCCGAAGAAGAGGCGGCCGAAGAGGCACCCGCAGGCCCCAGCGAGCTGGACATCCTGGTGGAAATCCGCGACGCACTCAAGAAGTAAACCCTGCCAATTGTGCGGGTTGTGGCCTCGCCGGTTTGGCGAGGCCACATTTTATGAAATGACTGAAAGAAGGAAAGGCCAGAATGGATCAGACGATCGAAATGGCGAACCAAGCCATGGGTATGGCAAATGGCTATCTGCCGATATTGTTGAACGCGGGCAAGGCCCTGATCGTTCTCATTTTGGGCTGGATCATGGCCGGGATGATCTCGGGTGTTGTGCGCCGCCGCATCAACAAGACGCCTCAGATTGATCCGACGCTGGGCAACTTTGCTGCCAGTATGATCAAATGGGCCATTCTGGCCATGGTTCTGGTTGCCGTGCTGGGGATTTTCGGGATCGAGGCCACCAGCATCGTCGCCATTCTGGGTGCGGCGTCGCTGGCTATCGGTCTGGCGCTGCAAGGTACGCTCAGTGATCTGGCAGCCGGGGTGATGCTGGTGGTGTTCCGCCCCTACAAGCTTGGTCAATATGTGGATGTCGGTGGTACCGCGGGTACGGTGAAGGACCTGAACCTGTTCACCACTGAACTGGTGACGCCGGATAACGTTCAGATCATCGTCCCGAACGGTCAGGCCTGGGGATCTGTGATCACCAACTTTTCTGCGCATGACACGCGCCGGGTCGATCTGGTGTTTGGCATCGACTATGGCGACAGTGCAGATGAAGCGATGAATATCATTCTGGATGTGGCTAAGGCGGATGCGCGGGTTATGGGCGACCCCGAACCATGGGTGCGGGTCACCAACCTGGGGGACAGTTCGGTGGATCTGACGACCCGCGTCTGGTGTGCGGCTGCGGATTACTGGGATGTGAAGTTTGAGCTTACCAAAGCGGTCAAAGAAGCATTCGACGCGAAGGGTGTTTCGATCCCCTATCCGCATTCGGTGGAGATCCACAAAGAGGGCTGAGCCCTCCCACCCGTCGAGCGGGCATTGGAAATGCCCTCCTCCGGTTGGGCCCAGCGCCGCGCATTCTGCGCGGCGCTTTCGTTTTTTTGCTAAGGTTTCAACTAGCGCTGCCGCGCCGCAAGCGCGGCGCCTAGCCCAACGCTGTAAAGCACTCTCGTCAGAGAGCGCTTTCAGAGGAGGGAGGGTTTATGATTTGATCACAAGGCTGGGGGCGACCACATCGATGCCCAGCGCTTTGCCCACCGCGTAATAGGTCAGTTGACCGGCATGCACGTTCAGACCGGCCAGCAAATGCGGATCGTCCTGACAAGCCTGTTTCCAGCCCTTGTCCGCCAGCGACAACATGAACGGCATCGTTGCGTTGCCCAGCGCGATGGTCGAGGTGCGTGCGACCGCGCCTGGCATGTTGGCGACGCAATAGTGCATGATGCCATCAACCTCATAGATCGGGTCGGCGTGGGTGGTCGCTTTCGAGGTTTCAAAGCAGCCGCCCTGATCGATTGCCACATCTACCAGAACCGCACCCGGTTTCATGGTCGAGAGCTGCTCTCGCGTGATGAGCTTTGGTGCGGCAGCGCCGGGGATCAGGACCGCACCGATTACCATATCGGCGTCCTGGATCAATTCAGCAGTGGCGCCTGCGGTCGAATACTGGTTCTTGAAACGGCCGCCAAACACGTCATCCAGATAACGCAAACGTGGCAGAGAGCGGTCCAGTACAGTGACATCCGCACCCATACCGGCAGCGATTTGGGCTGCGTGAGTGCCTACAACGCCACCGCCGATCACCACCACTTTGGCTGGGCCAACGCCGGGGACACCGCCCATCAGAACGCCGCGCCCGCCATTGGCTTTCTGCAGGGTCCACGATCCGACCTGAGGGGCCAGCCGTCCCGCGACCTCGGACATCGGGGCCAGCAAGGGTAGGCCGCCGCTGGAATCCGTCACGGTTTCATAAGCAATCGCGGTGCAGCCGGAGGCCAGCAGGTCATGAGTTTGATCCGGATCGGGTGCAAGGTGCAGATAGGTGAACAGCAACTGACCTTCGCGCAGCATTTTGCGCTCGACGGCTTGTGGCTCTTTGACCTTGACGATCATGTCAGCCGTTGCAAACACCTCTTCTGCCGTGTCTACGATGCGCGCGCCTGCGGCCAAATAGGCATCGTTGTCAAAGCCCGAGCCCATCCCGGCACCAGTTTCGATGATCACTTCGTGACCGCGTGCCACTGCTTCCTGTGCGGCATTCGGGGTCATGCCGACGCGGAATTCCTGAGGTTTGATTTCCTTGGGGCAGCCGATTTTCATGAGAGACTCCGTTTATAAACTGCCTAAATTATGGGCAATTTGCAGCGCAATTTTTGTGAAACCCCGCTTGCTAATTGTTGAAACTGTGGGAAATTATCCGAAGAATTTCTTCATATACGCGATGGATGTGCGCAAATGACATTGGATGCAACAGATCGAAAGATTCTCGCAGCGCTGCAGCGCAAAGGCAGAATGTCGAATGCGGAGCTTTCGGAACAGGCAAACCTTTCGCCGTCAGCCTGTCACCGCCGCGTGCAGCGGCTTGAGGCCGATGGGTACATCAAGGATTACGTGGCCCTGCTGGATGCGCGCAAATTGAACGTACCAACAACCGTCTTTGTCGAGATCACTTTGCAAGGACAGGCAGAAGAAGTTCTGGAGGCGTTTGAAAAGGCCGTCGCACGGATACCGGACGTCCTGGAATGCCACCTGATGGCGGGCACCGCAGATTATATCCTGAAGGTTGTTGCCGAAAACACGGAAGATTTCGCGCGTATTCACCGTCAATTCTTGTCGCGCCTGCCGGGCGTGGCGCAGATGCAAAGTTCGTTCGCGCTTAGGACGGTTTTCAAGACAACCGCTCTGCCGGTTTGAGAGATCAAGCCGGGCCGGGATAAGTGAACAGCAGAAAGTGGGCCAGATTGAAGCCGAAATGCATCAAGACAGGCACCCAAAGGCGACCCGTTGCGAAATAGCCAAGACCGCAGGCGAACCCAAGTAACGCTGCGAAGATGACCAACACCGCACCACCCGCTGCGTGGGCGAGGCCGAATATCAGGCTAGCCGTCACAATGCCTGCCAATGGTCCGAACCGGTTGGTCATCGCTGATTGAAGATAGCCACGAAAGAACGCCTCTTCCGTCAGGCAGGTCAGGAACAGATTGGACAACGCGAATATTAGCCACCACTCGGGCAGGCCGGGTTCCGGGTTCACTGCGCCGGATACCAGGCCTGCGGTCAGCAATATGGGCAGCAACACCAGCCCAACGAGCAGTGGTGCGAATTTGACGACGTGCTTTGCGTTCAGCATCGCAGGCCACGCCAACACCACGGCAAAGAAGATCATTGGCTTGTCCAGATTGACATACATCGTGAACAGGCTGCTTTCGGGTCCCGCCTGCACTTGATCAAGAACCAGCGGGTTGCGCACACCGGGCAACAGATGCGAGGCCAGCGCCAGGCACCAGCCGATTAGAATGAGGTGACCAAATACCAGCGGCGCGCCCTTGAGACGGGGGAGCTGAGCGGCCCCCAGCAGGCCCAAAAGGATGATCAGTGCTGCATCCCAAGATACAAGCCCGCGCAACAGAACAGTTGCTCCGAATGCTGCAAGCAGGATGAGCGCGATGTTGCGACTGCCGAACAGCATCCCAATCTGGGCAGCAATCAGAAACAGCCAGGGCCAAAGTACAGGCAGCAGAGGCAGAAGATGGCTCACGACAGACTCCGTTCGTACCAATCCTAGATGCGGAAGTTGGGGGTCGAAAGGCAAGTGCTGATATTCCAGGCAGTCGCGCCAGAATTGCGGCATTCTCTGGTGTTGCGGCAATTCAGACGCTTGTAACCCGAACAAGACCGCGCCAGTATTCCTGATCCGGAGACCTCGTAAACGTCCGCCGCGTTTATTAGACGATCACAGCGGGCGATGACATCCGCCGGTTACACAGCCCTGATATTGTCCGGTCCCGGTGAATGATAAGGAGCAGACCTTGGCCTACGAAAACGATCGCGCCCCCAAAGACTGGCTTGAAGCCGAACTCGAAGACACGCTGGACGAAGATTTTGAAATTGAATTCAGCGAACCCATGCTCTCGATGGAAGTGCGCAAGATCTATAAGGACCAGCACCCCGACATGCTGGACCGCAAGGTGTATTTCCGCAACCTGTTGCGTCTGCAGGCCGAGCTGATCAAGGTGCAGGACTGGGTGGTGCATACCGGGGCAAAGGTCTGCATTCTGTTCGAGGGGCGCGACAGCGCGGGCAAGGGGGGTGTGATCAAGCGGATCACCCAGCGTCTGAACCCGCGTGTGGCTCGTGTCGTGGCCCTACCGGCGCCCAGTCGCCGTGAGCAGAGTCAGTGGTATTTCCAACGCTATGTGCCGCATCTGCCGGCGGCGGGTGAGATCGTGTTGTTCGACCGCTCCTGGTACAACCGCGCCGGTGTCGAGCGGGTGATGGGATTTGCCAACGAAGATCAGGTCGAGCAGTTCTTTCAAGACGTTCCCGAATTCGAACGTATGTTGGTGCGGTCGGGGATCATCCTGTTGAAATACTGGTTCTCGATCACCGACGAAGAGCAGCAGTTGCGATTCCTGATGCGCATCCACGACCCGATGAAACAGTGGAAGTTGTCGCCCATGGACCTTGAATCCCGTATCCGATGGGAGGCCTATACGAAGGCAAAGGAAGACATGTTCTTCCGCACCAACATCTCGGAGGCCCCGTGGTACATTGTCGAAGGCAACGACAAGAAACGCGAACGCCTGAACTGTATCGAACACCTGCTGACGAAGATCCCTTATGACGACGTTCCGCAGGAAAAAGTGAACCTGCCCGATCGGCGCTATAACCCCGAATACGAACGGCGCATTCTGCCGGACGAGCTGCACGTGCCGAAGATTTACTGAAGGCATAAAAGTGGCGCGGGAGAACTGATCCCCCGCGCCTGAATTGTGACATTAGCCGAAATCGAACGCGCAGTTCATTTCGTAGGTGAAGACGTTGCAGAAATCGTCCGTCGTATCCTCAAACGCGGTTTCGACGGTCTCGGTGACGTCTTCGAACATGTCCGCGCCGGGCACGAAGTCAAAATCATCAAGCTCGGGCGTCTTGGCCTGCTGTACCGGGGCCCAGTCGAACTGATCGAAACGGGCCTGAAGCGCGTTTACGAAAGATTCGATCTCGGCCAGGAAAGCCGCCACATCGAAGCAAGCCATATCGGGCATATCATCTTCGACGCTGTCGGTGTCAGGCGTTTCCGGCTCTGGCTCTTCGACTTCCGTGACATCGGTCTCAGGAACTGCGGGTTCCTCATTTTCTTCATCGATGGGATCCTCGACTTCGGTCACGTCGGTTTCCGGGGTTTCCGGTTCAGGCTCATCGACCTCTTCCACCGGGGCATCGGGCTCTGGCTCTTCAACCTCGGTCACGTCAGTTTCGGGGGTCTCATCTGACGGCTCTTCGGTTTCAGTCACATCCGTATCCGGGGTCTCATCTGACGGTTCTTCGGTCTCGGTTACATCTGTGTCCGGGGTTTCATCCGAAGGTTCTTCCGTCTCGGTCACGTCGGTATCCGGCGTCTCGTCCACGGGGTCTTCTGTTTCTGTAACGTCGGTCTCCGGTGTTTCGACCACCGGCTCCTCGGTCTCAGTGACATCGGTTGCGGGTGTTTCGGGTTCAGGCGGAGTGACAACCTCTTCCTCGGGCTCGGCCACTTCGTCGACCGGCGGGGTTACGGGTGGGGTCGTGCCGTCCGTATCCAGCATGACTTCGGCCTGAGTGGTGGCGAAGTTCTGGGTAACCATGACCGCGTCAAAGCCCCGCATGTCACCGGTTTCGATCCCGATGCCGATATATTTGAAATCGGGATTCAGGATGTTGGCACGGTGGCCGGGGCTGTTCATAAGGTTTTCGTGCAGCTGGGCCACATCATCGCTGATGCCCGGCGCGCCGCGTTCCGATTGCCACGCGATGTTTTCGCCGGTGCGCCAACTGCCCGATAGATCGAACCCCGCCGCCTGCATGCGCTGCGTTGCGGATGAACCACCCGCTCCCGTGTGGCTGAAGCGGTCGGTATCCAGCATCCAGGCGCTGTGGTCCTCGGATGATTCATTCAATTGAGTCTCAAGTTGCAGGGGGTCTAACCCGCGGGATGTGCGCTCTTGGTTAATCAGCGCCAGCATTTCCCGCTCGACCGTGCTTGCTGTCGACATCAGTGCCTCCGTTTTGTTGTGTCTGAGTGGACGGGCTCAGATAGCGGGGAGGTGAAGACAGTTGATAGGGGCGCAATCCGAATGAGCGTTTTTCGGCGAAGGAATGCAACTGCACCGCGATTCGATGCGCTGCAATATGCCGACTGTGGAAGACGTGGCCAAATCGGCAAGTTACCGCGTCTAAGCGGTGCGTCACCTGTCCTGAAACGACAAACCCCCGGGCGAGGCCTCGGGGGTCGTCAAATAGTGTCATCCAAAGCTGGACGAGGAAAGTCTTAGAGCAGACCTTCGCGCTGGGCTTTCTTGCGTGCCAGTTTACGGGCACGACGAATCGCTTCAGCTTTCTCGCGCGCTTTTTTCTCGGACGGTTTCTCGAAATGTTGCTTCAGCTTCATTTCACGGAACACGCCTTCGCGCTGCAGCTTTTTCTTCAGGGCACGAAGCGCCTGATCGACGTTATTGTCGCGAACACTAACCTGCATGTGGTTGTCACCACCTTTCTAGATAGAGTTGCAAGGAAATTGCAGGAAGTGGCCGTATAGCAAAGCGCGCCTAACTTGTCTAGTACTGGACCCGCAGACCGGAGACCCGATATGACCGCCACTTATGAAGACACCAAAGAACAGCTTTTGGACGCTATGCTGAACCATGTGCCGTTCGACGGTTGGTCCGAAACCAGCTTTCGCGCGGCGATTGCCGATTGCGACCTGGATGCGGGGCTGGCCCACGCAATCTGCCCACGCGGCGCCGTTGATCTGGCGCTGGCCTTTCACGCGCGCGGTGATCAAGCGATGCTGGAGCGGATCAAGATCGAGGATCTGAGCGGGCTGAAGTTTCGCGACAAGATTGCCGCCGCCGTCCGATTCCGCCTGCAAGCGGTCGACGACAAAGAGGCCGTGCGGCGTGGCGTGACCCTTTTCGCCTTGCCGATCTACGCAGCAGACGGGGCCAAGGCGATCTGGGGTACCTGTGATCTGATCTGGGACGGATTGGGCGACAGCTCGGATGACGTAAACTGGTACACCAAACGCGTGACCTTGTCGGGCGTGTATTCCTCGACCCTGCTGTATTGGCTTGGTGATGACAGTCCGGGCTATCAGGCGACATGGGAATTCCTTGATCGGCGGATCGAAGGGGTGATGCAGTTCGAGAAGCTCAAGGCGCAGGTGAATGGCAATCCTCTTTTGAAACCGTTCCTGGCCGTACCCAATTGGCTGGCCGGTCAGGTGAAGGCTCCGGTGAAGATGCCCTATAACCTGCCCGGTTCGCTGTCATCCGGAAAATAGTCGCAGCGCTTTCACTTGCTGCTGGGCCTCTGCGCTACTGCCTGCTAGGCAATAGGCAAAGGAGATGTGTCCATGACCCAGACAATGCGCGCTGTCGAAATCACCCAACCCGGTGGTCCGGATGTTTTGCAGGTGGCTGAACGCCCCATTCCGAAACCCGCCGAGGGTCAGGTGATTCTGAAGGTGGCCTATGCCGGGGTGAACCGTCCGGACGCGCTGCAGCGGGCCGGGGCCTATGATCCGCCGCCGGGGGCAAGCGATCTTCCGGGTCTGGAAGCTTCGGGCGAGGTGGTTGCAATGGGCTCGGGCGTCGAAGGTCTGGCCGTGGGCGATCAGGTCTGCGCGCTGTTGCCGGGCGGTGGCTATGCCGAATACGTCGCCACGCCCGCCGCGCATTGCCTGCCGGTGCCTGCGGGCATGGGTTTGAAAGAAGCGGCCTGCCTGCCTGAGACTTTCTTTACCGTCTGGTCCAACGTATTCACGCGCGGTGGGTTGAAAGCAGGAGAACGTTTTCTGGTCCATGGTGGCTCCAGCGGGATCGGAACGACCGCAATTCAGTTGGCCAACGCATTTGGCGCTCGGGTCTTTGCAACGGCTGGCTCGGCTGAGAAATGCGAGGCTTGCCTTAAGCTTGGGGCGGAAAAGGCGATCAATTATCGCGATGAGGATTTCGTGGCTGCGATGCGCGCCGAAGGTGGCGCGAATCTGATCTTAGACATGGTGGGGGGTGATTACATCCCGCGCAACGTCAAGGCTCTGGCCGAGGATGGGAGGCTGGTTCAGATCGCCTTTCTGCAAGGCCCTGTAGTCGAGCTGAATTTTGCCCTGATGATGGTCAAGCGACTGACCCTGACCGGCAGCACACTGCGCCCGCAAAGCGATCTGGCCAAGGCGCGTATCGCTCAGGATCTGCGTGAAGCCGTCTGGCCCTTGCTTGAGGCGGGGAAGGTCGGCCCGGTGATGGATTCCGAGTTTGAACTGGCCGACGCCGCAGCCGCGCATGCGCGGATGGAAAGCTCGGGCCATATCGGCAAAATCGTCCTCAAGGTCGCGGACTGATCTGGCTTCCGGGTGGTCAGGCGACCGCCCGGCGATACAGGTGCCATGTGGCGTGGCCGAGGATTGGCATCACGACGATCAGCCCCAACAGCATCGGGATTGCGCCCAGTACCAACATGGCCGCTACGATTACGCCCCATGTCAGGATCACGCGCGGATTGTGTCGCAATACGCGGACCGAGGTTACAACGGCAACCGGTACGCCTACCTTCTTGTCCAGAAGCAACGGAAAGCTGACCACGCTGAGCGCCAGCGCGATCAACGCGAAGATAAAGCCCGTTGTCGTTCCGACCAGAATCATCGCCCAACCTGCGCTGGTGGTGAAGATGTCGGTCACGAAACTCGTAATCGAAGCCGGAGGCTCAGGCCCGAGCGTCTGCGCATAGATGCTCTGTGCGACCATCAGCCAAATCAGCAACAGCATTACCAGATAGAACCCCAGCGCCAGAATTGCACCGAATGAGGGCGAGCGGAAAACACCAAACGCATCAAGCCAATGGACGTCGCCGCCCTGTTCCCGCTTGCGGCTGATTTCATACAGACCAACGGCCGCGACAGGTCCGACCAGCGCAAAGCCCGCAATCAGTGGGGCCAGCAACGGCACCATGTCTTTGTTGAGCCCGATTCCGAACATCAAAAGCCCGGCTATCGGGTAGATCAGGATCACAAAAACCGCATCTGCACGGGTTTGCAAAAAGTCCTCATACCCCGCCCTCAGACAGGCACGCAGATCCTGCAGGGTCAGCGTGTGCACAACCGGCATTGCACTGGTATCCGCGCTGCCGATCTCACTGACCGATTCCGCCATATGGTCGCCGGTTGCCCGCATCTGACGGGCGACCCAGCTGACTGGATTTCCGATTGTCTTGTCCATGATCATCCCCTTCCCTGGCATGGATATGCGGCGGGATGCATCCGGTGAGACGTGCGGTCGTGACCGGATCACCCGGCTACGTCTGGAGATAGTATAGCATATTTTGCAAAAACTTGCCCGATCAACCCTGCGCGACCGCAAGGATTGCCCTGTCGCACAGGCGTGTTAGCTTTGTTTCAAAAGGAAACGGAGGCATTCATGCAGCAAACAGCACGCACAGTCGTCATTCACGAAACCGGCGGACCCGAGGTCCTGCGGATCGAGGATCGCCCGTTGGGTGAGCCGGGCCCCGGCGAGGTGCGCATTCGACATCACGCCTGCGGTTTGAACTTCATCGATGTGTACCAACGCAGCGGGCTCTATCCGCTGGAATTGCCCCATGCTTTGGGTATGGAAGCGGCAGGTGTGGTCGAAGCTGTTGGCGAAGGTGTCACCCATCTTGTACCCGGCCAGCGCGCCGCCTATGCCGCAGGACCATCCGGAGCCTATTCCGAGGCACGCGTGATGCCTGCCGCGCAGGTCTGTCCGCTGCCCGAGAGTATCTCGTTCCGCTCTGCCGCCGCGATGATGCTGAAGGGCATGACGGTAGAATATCTGTTCCATCGTACGACACCGTTGAAGCGCGGCGATACGGTGCTGTTCCACGCTGCTGCCGGGGGTGTGGGTCTGATCGCCTGCCAATGGGCGAAATCCGAGGGGATCACGCTGATCGGCACCGCCGGGACGGATGAGAAATGTAGCCTTGCGCAGTTCAACGGGGCCGCACATTGCATCAACTACCGGACCGAGGATTTTGAACAGCGCGTCGCCGAAATCACTGGCGGCAAGGGTGTTGATGTCGTGATGGATTCAATTGGCGCGGATACGTTCGAGGGGTCTCTGAACTGCCTCAAACCGCTGGGCATGATGATCTCGTTCGGTAATGCGTCGGGGCCGGTTCCGGCTTTTGATCTGGGAATGCTGGCACAAAGGGGATCGCTAAAAATCACCCGTCCGACACTGTTCACCCATATTGCCGACCATTCCGTTTGTCAGGCGATGGCGCGTAGGTTGTTTGGCAAGGTGGAAGGGCGCGAGGTCAAGATCCATGTGGACCAGCAATTCCCGCTGGATCAGGTTGCCGATGCCCACCGCGCGCTTGAGGCGCGCCAGACCACCGGCAGTACGGTTCTGGAACCGTAGGGGGCTGAGCCCGGCTTGTGCGCCGGGCTCCATAATCTGACCTCAGAACCGATAGGCAACGCGAATTTGGAACGTGGTGGCGTCGACATCCACTCCGGATGAATTGAAGTCATCAAACTCGTGGTACAGCAACTCACCACCGACGCTGATATTCGGGGCCACGATCTGTTCATAGCCGGCGCCAATGAACCAACCGTTGTCGCTGCCCAGCGTGTCGGTATCCGCATCGGCATAGCCCGCGGTCCCATAAAGCAGCCCTTGCGGGTTCACCTTGTAGCCCGCGCGTGCCTTGATGCGCCAGACGTTCTCGACCGTGGCCGCACCTGACAGGTCCACATCGGTCCAGTCATAGTCGAAGCCACCACCAACAACCCAGTCGCCCAGATCGTAATCGTAACCCAGAACGATACCGCCGATCAGGCCATCCCCGTTCACGCCGGACAGGTTGGTATCGATATCGGCATACCCCAACTGCGCACCGCCGTAAAATCCGGTCCAGTTGCCCGAGGCTTGCGCCATTGCTGATCCCGCCGCCAGAGTCGCGACAGTCGTGAAAATCGCCAGTTTACCTGTCATTCTTTATCCTTTCGCTCAGAACCCGGCCGCAGCATGTCATCGCGTGGCCATATCGATAGATACGGTCCGACCCTCGGGCCGGATCATTGAATATTCTGCTATTCCGAACAGTGTGCGCATGGCCTGCTTGCCTGGCAGCGCTGGCCCGTTGCCATCGGGCGCTTATCTGCTGGATCAGATAGGTCCCGAGCAGAGGGTCTTCAAACGACAAACGGCGGCGGATACGATCCGCCGCCGATGCACTGGATTTAATCAGCGGATTACTGCTCTTGCAGTTCCGCAGGGGTCTTGTGAGCGATGTCTTTCCAGTTGGCGTCGGCGCGCTCGTTGAAGCCGGGGATGTCGCCTTCCCAGCGTTCCTGAATGTCGGCCGACAGGTTCAGATACAGTTTGTCGTCAACGATCTTCCAGTAGTTCGGGTCACCGTCGAACTTGAAGCCCATCGCGGTGCCGAATGCGCAGTAGCCGCCATATGCAGGCAGATATGCTTCTGGGTTTTCTTCAAAGGCTACTTTGTTTTCTTCCGAAGCAAAGCGGTACAGCGCGTCGTTGTGCAACGCGGTGATTTTGTAGCTGCCTTTGGTGGCTTCACCGACAGTGAAATAGGCAACCGGGTCATAACCCTGCAGCGCCAGACCGGTCGAGCTTGCGTTCAGTTCTACGCCAGCGGCCAGGGCCGTGCTTGCAACTGCAACAGACAGTGCGACACCGCCGATGAGGGATTTGAACTTGTTCATTGTGTTCACCTTTCGTGAATAGGCTCGCGTTCGAGCAACTGAATTTTGCTCCGGCGAACCGGATTTGTTTTTGCGAAGCCCGTAATTGGCTGTCACATCATCCAATTGGGAGGTGCCCTGTTCACGTTCAAAGCAATCAATTGTGATTGTGCATGCGCGAATAGCGCCTGTTCATTCGCGCACGTCAGGGACCAGCGCGAGAACGAAGGCCGCCACCTTTTCGGCAGACATCTCGCAAGGGCGCAACAGTGCCCCACTGTTGCGTGTCAGATAGAGGTTCAGGCTGATATAGTCCGGTCCGCCAAGCTCGTGCGCCACCAGTTTGTGCGACTTTCCACGCGCCATGATCTGGTGAGACACGACATAGCGCCGGCTGTCGGCGATCCCGGTGAATGTGCCTGTCGGCAGGTCGGCCAGAGCGTTTGCGACGCGCTCCGACTGGGTCACGATTTGCCGATTTTGGGCTCGGTCCCGGCCTTGATCCGGGCCAGATTGGCGCTGTGCCGCCAGTAGACCAGCAGGGTCAGCACGATCCCCAGAATGAATGTGCTGCCATCGGTCAGCACCATGATCCACGTTGTTGACAGCGCCGCGGCAGCCAGGGCGCCAACTGACGAAATGCGCCAGATCGCGGCGGCCACCAGCCAGGTCGCGCAGCAGGCAAGGCCGACGCGCCAGTCCAGCGCCAGCCAGATGCCCAGAAACGTGGCGACGCCCTTACCGCCCCTGAAGCTCAGCCAGACCGGAAAGCAATGGCCGAGGAAGGCCATCAAGGCTGCGATCTGCGCGGCGTCTTCTCCGACCATTGCCCGCGCCAGCAGTACCGCGACCGCCCCCTTGGCTGCATCCAGCAGTAGTGTCAGCGCTGCAGCCGCCTTATTGCCGGTCCGCAGCACATTCGTTGCGCCGATATTGCCCGACCCGATATTACGTAGATTGCCCAGTCCCATCACCTTGGCGATGACCATCCCAAACGGGATCGATCCCATCAGGTAGCCCAGAACCGCCCACAGGATCAGCTGGGTCATTGTGCTGTCGAAAAGGGGCATCAGGCTCTCCGGTAGACTTCGTTTCCGGCCACATAGGTTGCGGTGACCTTACCCTGCATACGCTGGTCGTCAAATGGAGTGTTCTGCGATTTGGATTTCAACGCAAACCGATCCAGCACAAAAGGCACGTCCGGGTCGAACAGCACCAGATCGGCGGGCGCACCCTCGGCCAATCGGCCACTTTCCAGACCCAGCCGTTTCGCCGGGTTCAACGCCATGGCACGGAACAGGGTCGGCAGGTCCAGCTGTTCGGAATGATACAGGCGCAACGCCGCAGGCAGCAGCGTCTCCAGCGCGACTGCGCCCGAGGCTGCCTCTTCAAACGGCAAGCGTTTGCTTTCCTCGTCCTGCGGGGTGTGCATCGAGCTGATCGTGTCGATCAACCCGCTTCGCACCGCCTCGATCACGGCCTGCCGGTCATCTTCCGACCGCAGCGGAGGCTTCACCTTGAAGAAGGTGCGATAATCGGCCACGTCCAACTCATTCAGCGTCAGATGGTGGATCGAGGTCCCGGCGGTGATATCCAGCCCGTTCCGCTTGGCGCGTTCGAGCGCAGGCAGCGCGCGGGCAGTGGTGATCTGATCGGCATGGTAGGCCGCGCCTGTCATCTCCAGCAGAGCGATATCGCGGTCAAGCCCCATACGCTCGGCCATTGGTGACACGGCGGGCAAACCGCGCAGTGCCGCAAACTTGCCGCTGGTTGCTGCGGCACCGCTGCTGAGTCCCGGCTCCTGCGGATGCGCAATCACCAGCGCGCCGCAGGATTTTGCATAGGTCAGGGCGCGCGAAAACACCTTGGTATTGGTGATGACATGGTCGCAATCGGTAAAGGCCACGGCGCCTGCGTCCTGCAGAAAACCGATCTCGGTCATTTCGCGCCCCTCGCGCCCCTTGGTCAGTGCGGCCATCTGCAACACATTGACGGGCGCATCCGCCTGCGCGCGCCGGGTTGCGAATTCCAGCGTCTCGGGCGTGTCGACCGAAGGCAGCGTATCGGGGCGGGTGACGATGGTGGTCACCCCTCCTGCAGCTGCTGCCAGACCAGCGGATTTATAGCTTTCCTTGTGTCGCTCGCCGGGTTCGCACACCTTGACGCCGATATCGACGATACCGGGGGCGAGGCATTGCCCGCCGCAATCAATCACCTGCGCTTCCGTGATCGGAGCTTCGCCCTCGCCACGCGCCACGATCCGGCCATCGGTGACCTGCAACCAGCCGGTGCTGTCTGTACCCGCGTCGGGATCAACCAGGCGAGCGTTGGTGAAAACTAAAGATGTCATGTGGAGGCCTCGCGGGCTTGGTGCAGCGCCTTCATAGCGGCATCGGGGTCAGCAAGATGATCAAATGAAAAAAACGGGTGCCGGTTGAATAAGATAGTGCGGCGTCCGGTTCGGAAGTTGAGAAACTGATCGATCTTCAAGTTTTTGGTCTTTAGCTCTTTGTTGAGTACCCACGCATTGTGCGAGGTTACTACATACATGCGTTGTGCCCGAACAAAACGGTCTGCCCACATCGTGACAGGCAAGATCAAAGTGCCGCAGATGAGTTTCCAGAAGTCTCTAACTGTGTCAAATATCCAAGGGCTGGCAAGCCACAAAGCAGTTAACCCGAGAAGCCCAGCTTTGTAGGCCCAACCGTATCGGGGTGGGAAAAACCCTTGATCCGGTTGCCCAAACCACAGAACTTCTTCAGTTTCAGGTATGCTTTTGCGCCACCACTCGTCACTCATGCCATGGCCCTTTCGATTGCGGCTTTGGTGGTTGCGGGATCTGCTTGATACTTGATCAGGTGCTTGTCGCCGCCCTTGGTGACGATCTGGACGAAACTGCCCATCGTGTTGACGACCTCAATCTGGTTCAACGCCA
The DNA here is from genome assembly GCF_056537765.1 of Ruegeria sp. C2. NCBI lineage: Bacteria > Pseudomonadati > Pseudomonadota > Alphaproteobacteria > Rhodobacterales > Roseobacteraceae > Ruegeria > Ruegeria sp. C2. The sequence goes on from NZ_JBQFRZ010000002.1 coordinate 349,117, forward strand.
CTTTGCGCGGACCGGGGCCGGTGAGGGTGGTGTCCGTCATCTCCCAAGTGGCGGTCAGCTCTTCCGAGGCCAGATACCACGCGCGGAAGCCGATCGCGGCTAGACCCGCAGGCGCGCCGGTCCAGACGTATGGATTGCCGATCAGCCAGAGCACCACCATTGCGCCTGCCATCGCAAGGGCGGCCAGCCAGGTATTGGTGCGGATATAAGCACCTTTGTCTGGGGTGAAGATCACAGGATCAGCCACAAGGCACCTCCGATGACAATCAGGATCAGCAAAGCAATGATTGAGGAGCCGAAGCGGCGCGGTGTGTCATCGGTCGGCATGGTCTGTGGGGCCGAGAATGGCTTGGCGCTTTCGGTCTCAATTGTGCCGCCGGTCCAGTTGGTCGCCTCTTCGGTGAAGAGTCCTATCAGATGCAGGCGGGGGTCAGGTGAAAGTGTGGCCGACCGGCCGCCGAATGCGGCACTGCGCAAGACCATTACCCAGCCTTCAATGGCCTCCAACCTCGGGCGGTCCAACTGGTCTTCGGAAACGCCACAGCCTTCGCTGAGATAGCCATAGAGTCCGAGGTCTTCGAGGTCGGATACCGGAAAGATATCGATCTGTTCAGGGTCCAGCCCTTTGACGCCCAGCACCTGATCGACAGCCCCCGGTTCACGCAGGAATTTCGCCTCTTCCGGGCGCATGTCCAGCGAGAACAGGCGGATCACGCCACGTTCGTGGGGGGCAATGGTCAGATTGCTCATGCGGCTTCTCGCATATTGCGCGCCAGCAGATCCATGGCAGCCATGCGGACGGCGACGCCCATCTCGACCTGTTCCTGAATGACGGACCGGTTGATGTCATCTGCCAGCGTACCGTCGATCTCGACCCCGCGGTTCATGGGGCCGGGGTGCATGACGATGGCATCGGGTGTGGCCAGCGCCAGCTTTGCAGCATTCAGACCGTAGCGGTGATAGTATTCGCGTTCCGAGGGGATGAAGCCGCCGTCCATCCGTTCCTTCTGAAGACGCAGCATCATCACGACGTCGACGTCTTTCAGCCCCTCATTCATGTCGTCGTAGATCTCAGCCCCAAACTCAGCGAACTGAGACGGCACCAGCGTCGGCGGGCCAATCAGTCGGATGCGGTTCTCCATCTTGCCCAACAGGATCAGGTTCGAGCGTGCCACGCGGGAATGCGCCACGTCTCCGCAGATCGCGATGTTCAGCCGGTGCAGACGGCCCTTGGCCCGGCGGATGGTCAGCGCGTCCAGCAAGGCTTGCGTCGGGTGTTCATGCCGCCCATCGCCCGCATTCAGCACGGCGCAGTTTACCTTCTGCGCCAGCAGGTCCACTGCCCCGGAATGGGGGTGCCGCACCACCAGCAGATCGGGATGCATCGCGTTCAGCGTCATCGCCGTATCAATCAGCGTCTCGCCTTTTTTGATCGAGCTTGCCTGCATCGCCATGTTCATCACATCCGCGCCCAGACGCTTGCCCGCCAGTTCAAAACTGGCTTGCGTGCGGGTAGAATTCTCAAAGAACATGTTGATCTGCGTCAGCCCCGACAGCACATCCGAATGCTTGGTCGATTGCCGGTTCAGATCGACATAGGTTTCAGCCAGATCGAGGATAGCGGTGATATCGGATTGCGACAGATGCTCGATGCCAAGAAGGTGACGATGGGCGAAACGCATGGGCGGGCTCCTGTCTGACAATCGGACCGCTTATAGGAAGCCACGCGGGCAGAGGCAACCTAAGGTTCCGACCCTTCGGGCAGTTTCTCGCATCCGCCTTCAGGCAGGCATTGCTCGCCGGGTTTGCACCATTTGCCATAGCCGCAATCGATAGCCTTGATCGGCACGCAGCCCTGATGGGCCGAGCATTTGAAGCCGGGGCGGCATTGCGAACCGGTTTCCTCGCACAAAAACCAGCCGGGGCGCGAGCATCCACCGCCGGGCAGGCACGAGGAACCTGACTCACAGGTGCGCCCATCCGCGCAGGTCGTGGCTGGTGCGGGATCGATATCCGGAGTGATGCGCTCACATTCGCCGCGCCCGTTGCAGAAGCTGCCGCCCGGGCAATCCAGACGTGAAGTACATTTATTCGCCCCCGCTGGGGCACAACGGGTTCCCCCTGCCACGCAGCGCTCGAACGGGCCGCAGGTACGACCGCCACCGCAATAAGTGTGACCTGGGGGAATACAGCGGCCATCGAAACTGCAGCGTTGGCCAGCGGGGCAACAATTGCGACCGCATTGTAGTTGGCCGGCGCGGCACTGCCCCTGCCGATCATGAAAGCTCGCCTGCGCAGGGTCGCTGACAAGGGTCAGCAACAGTCCGATCAGAAGGATTCGCAGGGTCAAAAGCATGAATATCCGCATGGTCGGCTTGCGAAGGGGCTGTGGCAAGGTCTATTCGCTTTCCCTCGATCAAAAGCTGGTTAGATTGAGAGCTATGGAATCGGGCTTGGACTATCATACCGCGCGGGCGCTGCTGGAGTGGCAGATTGAGCTGGGCGCAACTGACGCGATCGCGGATGCGCCGATCGATCGCTATGGGCTGCCGGACAAAGCGCCCAAGGCCAAAAAGCCCGCCTCAGTGAAGTCAACTGCGCCATCCGAGGCACCCGAAAAGGTTGATCCGGCAGAGGTCGCGCAGCACGCAGCGAAAGCCGCCGGCACGCTGAGCGAATTGCGCGCTGCGATGGAGTCCTTCGGGTTGTGCGACCTGAAACGCGGCGCGCGGCAGTTGGTGTTCGCTGACGGCACGCCCGGAGCGCGCGTGATGATCATCGGCGAGGCACCCGGGCGCGATGAAGATCGTGAGGGCAAGCCTTTTGTCGGACGCGCCGGGCAATTGCTGGATCGGATGCTGGCGGCGATTGATCTGGACAGGCGTGAGAACGTTTATATCACCAATGTGCTGCCGTGGCGGCCTCCGCAGAACCGAGATCCCAAGCCGGAAGAGATCGGCATGATGAAACCGTTTCTGGAACGCCACGTGGCCTTGGCCAGGCCCGAGGTGCTGGTGGTGATGGGCAATATCAGCTGTCAGGCCGTGCTGGGCAAACGCGGTATCACGCGGCTGCGCGGCAAATGGGATCAGACGCTGAACCTGCCGGTCATCCCGATGTTCCACCCGGCCTACCTGCTGCGTCAACCGCAGATGAAGCGACAGGCCTGGGCCGATTTACTGGACCTGCAAGCGCGGCTGAGGGGCGGGGCATGAGGGTGTTGGCGTTCTCTGACCTGCACATGGCGCGCAACCGTGCCGCCGATCTGGTGGCCGCGAGTGCCGAGGCTGATCTGGTCATTGGGGCCGGAGATTTCTGCAATGGACGACGCGGGTTGGATGAGGCGATGGATATGCTTTCAGGCATCGCCGCGCCGCTGGTTCTGGTGCCCGGCAATGCCGAAAGCGCCGAGGAACTGACCGCCGCCGCACCCGACGGTGCACATGTTCTGCATGGAACGGGCATGACCCTGGATGGTTTGCGCCTGTTTGGTCTGGGTTATGGCGTGCCCGTGACCCCATTTGGCGACTGGTCTTGTGACCTGACCGAAGCGGAGGCAGCAGAGCTGCTGAATCGTTGCGAAGCCACAGATATCCTTATCGCGCATTCTCCGCCCAAGGGGCATGGCGATACCACTTCGCAAGGCCTGTCTGTGGGATCGGTTTCTGTGCGGGACGCAATTGAACGGCTTCAGCCAACTCATGTTTTTTGCGGGCATATCCATGACAGCTGGGGCTATCGCGGCACGATCGGACGCAGCCAGATCGCCAACCTGGGCCCCAAAATACATTGGTTCGAGGTGAACACATGATCGAGACGGTCACCCTTTTGGCCTTCATTCCGGCCGCACTGGCGCTGAATTTCACACCCGGTGCGGATATGATGTTTTGTTTCGGTCAGGGTTTGCGCGCGGGTCCGCGCCCGGCGCTTGCCGCAAGTGCCGGGGTCGCTGTGGGCGGCATGGTACACGTCCTGATTGCTGGTCTCGGCCTTGGCGCGGCAGTCGCGACACTGCCGTGGCTGTTCGATGTGATCCGCTGGATGGGCGTTGCTTATCTGCTCTATCTCGCGTGGGGGGCGATCCGGAACGAGGCAGTTTCGGGCGACGCCCCAAGTAAACCGAAGCATTTCGCGTTTCGCGACGGGATGATCGTGAACCTTACCAACCCCAAGGTGATCCTGTTCGTGCTGGCCTTCATCCCGCAATTCGTAAACCCAGCGCTGGGCTCGGTTCTGGTGCAGTTCCTGATCCTCGGTGCCATTATCGCGCTGGGCGGTTTTGTGGTGAACGGCCTAGTGGGCCTGTTTGCCGGTGGCGCCGGACGGATGCTGATTTCTAACCCGCGCGCCTCGCGCATCATGGGCTGGGTAACGGGGGGGATTTTCACCGCCCTCGCCATCCGCCTTGCCATCATGGAAAGGGCTTGACGTCATATGTCACGCATTGACGAAAGCATGGAGTTCATTCCCGTCCGTATCGCTGTTCTGACCGTGTCGGACACCCGGTCTCTGGCCGAAGACCGCTCGGGCCAGACGTTGGTGGATCGGATCGAAAAGGCGGGCCATTCGGTGGCGGATCGCAAGATCATTCAGGATGAACGCGCCCAGATCGCCGACCAATTGCGCACATGGATCGCGGACCCTGAAATCGACGTTGTGATCTCGACCGGCGGCACGGGCCTCACGGGTCGTGACGTGACGGTTGAGGCACATCGGGACGTCTACGAAAAAGAGATCGAGGCCTTTGGCACTGTCTTCACCATCGTGTCGATGGAAAAGATCGGAACGTCGGCGGTGCAATCCCGCGCCACAGGTGGCGTGGCGGGCGGGACATACCTGTTTGCACTGCCGGGCAGCCCAGGCGCGTGCAAGGACGCATGGGACGCGATTCTTGAGAAACAGTTCGATTATCGCCACCGGCCCTGCAATTTCGTGGAAATAATGCCCAGATTGGACGAACATCTGCGACGGAAGTAGACTGGTTCTGCGTTCAACGCATCATAACCGCTTTGTGGCTTGGCATTTTTTACGACCCGGCTACCTTTGCGGAAGGCAGCATGTGCGACCCGAGGTAAGTGACCGATGCGATTTCTGCGGCAAAGCCTTGTTGGGGTGTTCCTGGCGTTTCTGACGCTGGGCCTGTTGATTGTTGCCGCGCAGATGATCTCGGGCGCGGTGCAGGATGTGCTAACCAAGGACAAGCAGGCCCCTGAGGCGCGGGAACGTATCTTCGCCGTGAGTGTCCGCACTGCCGAGCCGGAAACCGTCACCCCTTATCTGGAAGCATTCGGACAGATTCAAAGCCGCCGCCGGTTGGAGCTGCGGGCGGCATTGGGCGGGCGCGTTGTGTCGCTGGCCGAAGATTTCGAAGATGGCGGCACCGTGACCGCCGGTGAGTTGTTGGTCGAGCTTGACCCGGCCGATATGCAATCGGCACTAGACCGCGCCAAATCCGATCTTCTGGATGCCCAGTTTGAAGAGCGGGATGCCGAACGCTCTCTGCTGCTGGCGCAGGACGAGTTGAAATCAGCCGAAGCGCAGGCCGAACTGCGCGACCGGGCGCTGCAGCGTCAACAGGACCTGCAGACTCGCGGCGTCGGCGCAGCTGCCAGCGTTGAAGAGGCGGAACTGGCCGCAACATCTGCCCATCAGGCGGTTCTGGCGCGCCGGATTGCATTGGCGCAAGCCGAATCCCGGGTGGATCAGGCGACCACTCTTTTCGCCCGCGCCCGCATTGCTCTGGAAGGGGCCGAACGCGATTTGGAGGATATGTCGATCCATGCCGGATTCGATGGGACGCTGACCGAAGTCACGCTGGTCGAAGGGCGTCTGGTAGCGGCCAACGAAAAACTGGCTGAACTGGTGGACCCCAACGCGCTTGAGGTCGCTTTCCGTGTCTCAACTGCCCAGTTCGTGCGCCTGCTTGATGCGCAGGGTGACCTGATCTCCGCTCCGGTCACAGTTTCGCTTGAGGTCACTGGCACCGATCTGACCGCCAGAGGCCGGATCAGCCGGGACAGCGGTGCCGCGGGTGAAGGGCAGACGGGGCGGTTGATATACGCCCGCCTCGACGATGCGCCCGGCTTCAAGCCGGGGGATTTCGTCACCGTTTCGATCGAGGAACAGCCGCTCGACAATGTCGTACGTCTGCCATCCTCCGTTCTGGATGCTGCGGGCAATGTGCTGGTGCTTGGCCCGGATGACCGGCTGGAGCCTCTGGCCGTACAATTGATCCGCCGTCAGGGCGATGAAGTGTTGCTGCGTGGCGTCGGTCTGGAAGGTCGGGAAGTGGTGATTGGCCGGACCCCATTGCTGGGCTCGGGCGTGCGGGTGCGGCCCCTGCGGATTGAGGCGAGCGCCGAAGCTGACCCGCGCATGGTTGAGCTTTCGGATGAAAAGCGCGCCCAGCTTGTCGCGCAGGTCGAAGCCAGCGATGCGATGTCACAGGAAGACAAAGCGCAGATGCTGGGTCAGCTGAGTGAGGCTAAGGTGCCCGCCACCCTCGTGCGCCGTCTTGATGACAATCGGGCCGGGGGCTAGGCGCTATGATCCGCGACATTCCCAACGCGGCGGGCGGTATCCTGAGTTATTTCACCCGGCACAGGACAGCGGCCAATCTGCTGCTGCTGGTCATGCTGGTGCTGGGTATCGCAGCGATCCCCAACATGCGGGCACAGTTCTTTCCCGACGTTATTCTTGAACGCGTCGATGTGGATGTCGAGTGGGAGGGCGCAGGTCCGGAAGATGTCGATAATGGCATCATCCAATTGCTGGAACCAGCGCTGCTGGCTGTTGAAGGCGTTGCGAGTACCGAGTCCACCTCACGTGAAGGTTCGGCACGGGTCCGGCTGGAGTTTGAGCCGAACTGGGACATGTCCCGCGCGGTTGAGGAGGTGCGGACTGCCGTCGACAGTGTGACCAACTTGCCCGAAGACGCCGAAGAGCCGACGATCCGGCGCGGGGCGTGGCGGGATCGCGTGACGGATGTGGTCATCACTGGCCCTATCGAGGCCGAGCAGCTGGCCAAGTTCACTGATGAGCTGATCAGCCGCCTGTTTGCCGTCGGCGTTACGCGCACCACGATCCGGGGTCTGGCCGCTCCGCGTGTTGTGGTCGAGGTGCCCACTGCGCAGCTGATTGCAAATGATATATCGCTCTCGGAGGTCGCCGAGGCGATTGCCGCCGAGGTCACGGCAAACCCTGCTGGTGATGTCACGGGCGCCAATGCGCGCATCCGGACTGGCATCGAGAAGCGTACCCCGGAAGAGATTGAAGGTATCGCTCTGCGTAACTTTGCCGATGGCTCAAAGCTGGTTGTTGGCGATGTGGCGCAGATCCGGGTCGAGGGCGTCACGCGCAATCGCAGCTATTTCGTGGGCGACAATCCGGCCATGTCGATCCGCGTTGACCGCTCGAATCTGGGTGATGCCATCGGTATTCAGCGCTCGGTCGAGGATGTGGTGGCCGAAATGCAGGCCAGCCTGCCCGAAGGCATCACGGTCGAGTTGATCCGCACGCGCGCGCAGGCAATCACCGACCGTCTGGATATTCTGGTGGACAATGGGCTGGTGGGCCTCGGGCTGGTGGTCTGCCTGCTCTTCCTGTTCCTCAACGCCCGCATCGCCTTTTGGGTGGCCGCAGGTATTCCGGTGGCGATGTCGGCGGCGATTGCGCTGATGTATCTGGGAGGGTTGTCGCTGAACATGGTGTCGCTGTTTGGTCTGATCATCACGCTGGGCATCGTCGTCGATGACGCCATTGTCGTGGGGGAGCACGCCGATTTCCGCGCCCGCCGTCTGGGTGAGGCCCCAATGATCGCCGCCGAACGCGCCGCCCGGCGCATGGCGATGCCGGTGTTTGCGGCAACCATCACAACAGTCATCGCCTTTTTCGGCCTGACCGCAATCGGTGGCCGGTTCGGAGAACTGATCCGCGATATCCCCTTCACGGTCATTGCTGTCCTGATTGCTTCGTTGATCGAATGCTTTCTGATTCTGCCGAACCATATGGCGCACGCCATCACACATTCGGCCAAGGAACATTGGTATGACTGGCCAAACCGCGTCGTGAACAAGGGGTTCCGCTGGGTGCGCGATCATCTGTTTCGTCCACTGGTCGCCTGGGTGGTCTGGGCGCGCTATGTGGTGGTCGCGTTGATGGTTGTCATATTGGCCAGCCAGATCGCGCTGTTCATCCGGGGCGACGTGAACTGGCGGTTCTTCAACGCGCCGGAACGCGGCTCAGTCACCGGTAATTTCATCATGGTCGAAGGTGCCACCCGCGCCGACACGCTGGAAATGATGCGCATGGTGCAGCAGGCCACCGAAGAGCTGGGCCAGATCTACGAAGAGCGCCATGGTCGTAACCCAATCGAATATGTTCTGGCCGAGGTCGGCGGCTCTGCCGGGTATGGCCTGCGCGCGGCAGACGGCAAGGATGGTGATCTGCTGGGCGGTATCTCGATCGAATTGATCGACGCCGATCTGCGCCCCTATTCCAGCTTCGAATTTGTGGGCGAGCTGCAGGATTTCGTGCCGCGCCACCCGAAGGTCGAATTGCTCAGCTTCCGTGGCTGGCGTTCGGGGCCGGGCGGTGACGCGATCGATGTGGAGTTCTTTGGGGCGGATGTAAACACGCTGAAGTCCGCGTCCGAGGACCTGCAGGCGGCATTGTCGAAATACCCTGAGGTCTCGGCGCTCGAGGATAATCTGGCCTATGACAAGGAAGAGTTCATTCTGGATCTGACCGCGCAAGGTCAGGCGCTGGGCTTCCGTATTGAGACGCTGGGCCGGGTGCTGCGAAACCGTCTGAACGGGATCGAGGCGGCCACCTTCCCCGACGGTCCACGCAGCGCCGAAATCCGGGTGGAACTGCCAGAAGGCGAGTTGACCGCTGACTTCCTTGAACGCACGCTGATGCGGACGCCTGATGGGGTCTATGTGCCGCTGGCCGATATCGTATCAGTCGAACGGAAATCGGGGTTCTCGACCGTCCGGCGTGAAAACGGCCTGCGTGTGATCTCGGTGAACGGCGATATTTCCGAGGATGATCCGGCGCAGGCCGCCGAGATTGCCCGCGCCATGCGCGAAGAGATTCTGCCCAACATTGCCGCCGAACGTCAGGTCGAATGGCGCATGGCTGGTCTGAGTGAGCAGGAGGACGAGTTCCTGTCCGAGGCGCGGACCGGGCTGATCCTGTGTCTGACCGGGATTTATCTGGTGCTGGCCTGGGTCTTTGCCAGCTGGACGCGACCTCTCGTGGTGATGGCGATTATCCCCTTTGGCCTCGTGGGTGCGATCTGGGGGCATTACCTGTGGGGCGTGCCGCTGAGCATGTTCACCGTCGTTGGACTGTTGGGCATGACCGGAATCATCATCAATGACTCGATCGTGTTGGTGACCACGATTGACGGATATCAACAGGAACGCGGGCTTGTGCCGTCGATTGTCGAAGGCACGGCTGACCGATTGCGGCCCGTGATGCTGACCACCCTGACCACAGTGCTGGGTCTGACGCCGTTGATGTACGAAAGCTCACAGCAGGCGCAGTTCCTGAAACCGACGGTAATCACTCTGGTCTACGGGCTGGGCTTTGGCATGGTGCTGATACTGTTGCTGGTGCCTGCGTTGCTGGCCATCCTAAACGACGTTTCGCGGCCCATGACCTCGATGCGACGTGCCTTGCGCGCGCCGGATCGGGTGGTGCGTATCGCTGTGCGCACAACAGGCGTTGCATTGGCGGTCTGGCTGGGCGCCTCGATGATCTGGCCCGCGGTGACAGGCGCGCCTTTGGCGTTGCTTTCTGGATTCTATCCAGCTGCTGAAGGCCCAAGCGTTTTGCAGATGGGTTTTGGCGTCTTCGCGGTCGGAGCGGTGCTGATCCTGCTGTTGGGTGTGGTGCTGTCCAGCGTACTCTACGCGCGTCTGTCTGAGCGGTCCGTCGCCTGATCGGTTGCTAAGGCAAGTTTCAGCAGGTCGGGCACCCGGTCGCTCATCGGAAGGTCCCCGGTCATAATCATTTCGACTGGAAACCACCGCGCATCCCGAGCGTCATCCGCTGCGACCGGCGTGCCCGACACATAGCGGCACGCTACACCGACCAGCAGGTAATGCGCCCGCACCTGCCCATCGCTATCGCGCAACAGCAGGTCGAGAATGTCGAGATAGGCCAGAGGCTCGGCGATAACGCCGGTTTCTTCCCGCAATTCACGGGCGGCGGCGTCCAGAACGGTTTCACCCCATTCCACATGGCCGCCGGGAAATCCCCAAAGACCCGCATCGGGTTGCTTGTTACGCTGCACCAACAGCACTTGATTGTCGTGTAGCACGACCGCCAAAGCACCGATCTTTGGGGTTTGGCTCATCCGGTCAGCCTGCGCTGCACCCTTGTATGTCCACGGCATGGTTCGCGCCAAGAACGGTGATGCGCACCTCAGACCGATCCAATGCAAATGGCCCGCCCGAGGCACTGATGACCTCTGAGCTTGCGATCAGAGTATTGCCTTGGCGGCGTGTCTCGGGTTGCGATGCCCAAAGCGCCGGATTGCCCGGCTCGATGACCGCAAATTCGGCCCCGCCCGCTGAGGGCATGGTGATATGCGCTTCGATCTGCATCCCGTCCGCAGTTGGAGTCAGATGGCAGGTTGCTCCTGCCACGCCGGCCTCACGCTCGGAAAACGGGCGCTGGGCGAGGGCAGCAGCGATGGCCGGATTACGCCCGGCCTCGGCATCCAGTGTGTGATCGAAATCCAGTCGACCGGGCACACAGACATCCTTGCAAACGCCCAGATCCATCTCACCACGCAAACGCACAGGTTTAGCCGGGTTTCGAGGCGTGATTTCGACCGGCAGCACCAGCTGATCCTCATACCCGACCGAGCGCAGGCCGTTCTGGTCAAACACATGCGGCGCGGGCCAAGTGATTGCGACATCCGCGACATTGCCGGATCCGTTCCAGTCAAACTGCGGCGGAATACCTGCATCGCCCGGCGCACGCCAATAGGTCTTCCACCCATCCTTGAGCGTCAGGCGCAAAGCCCCCTGATAGGTGCCCTCAGAGGTCTTGCCACCGTCCAGCACCTCAAGCTGCACCAGATTGTCGAGCCCTTGCGTGAGGGCAGGGGAGCCGATGCAAAGGGTGGCGGCCAGCGCGGCTGCAGTGGGTTTCCAAAGCGTTTTCATATGCAGAACATGCGCATTTCGGGCGTGAATTCCAAGTCACGTTCCGGTCACTTCGCTGAAATGCACGGAAATCCGGGCTGATCCCTTGCCATTCCGGCTTCCGCGGGGTCATTCTAGGATCATCCTATGGCGCAAGAGATGTCTGCTGATGGACCTTACGGGAAAACTGTTGATTGCGATGCCCGGCATGGGCGATCCACGATTCGAGCATTCGGTCGTGTATATCTGCAGCCATGGCGAAGACGGCGCGATGGGCTTGATCGTGAACAAGCCCTCGGATCTGCGAATCAAGACCCTGCTGGAACAGCTCAACATCCCCTGCCGTATTCCGGTGGTGGGGGAACGTCTGGTCCAGTTCGGCGGCCCGGTCGAGATGTCGCGTGGTTTTGTGCTGCACAGCTCGGATTACGAGGCCAATCTGCATTCGATGCAGATTTCCGAAGATTTCAGCATGACGGCCACGCTGGATGTGCTCGAGGATCTGGCCTCGGGCAAGGGGCCACTGAATTCGATGCTGACGCTGGGCTATTCCGGCTGGGGACCCGATCAGCTTGAGGACGAAATCGCGATGAATGGCTGGTTGACCACCGATGCGACCTCGAAACTGGTCTTCGATGTGCCGGATGACGAGAAATGGGAGGCCGCTTTGGCCACGCTCGGGGTTGATCCTTTGTCCCTGTCAGCCAGCGCGGGCCGCGCCTAGTCGCGCGGAGCCGCCGCGCGGCGCAGGCGGTCGTTGATGGCTGCGCCCAACCCATGGTCCGGTATTGGAGATACTGCAATCGGTTTGCCGGTTTCGTTCAGCGCGTGCAGCGCGGCGAATAGATTGGCGGCGGCCTCGGGCAGGCTGCTGTTTTTAGATAGGTTCAGATCGCAATCGACCGGGCCAAAACCCAACAGAACTTCATCCCCTTGGCGCGACCCGGCGTTCAGGCGGACCAGCGCATCTGGTGCGTAGTGCGATTGCAACTGCCCCGGAGCGGTCAGAAGATCGCCCGCTTGATGGTGATGCAATTCCGTCTGCAGAACGTCTTCAATCTGTTCCAAAGCAACCCCACCCGGGCGCAGCAAAGCCGGGGCACCGGCCAGACCGACAATGGTGGACTCAAGCCCGACACCACATGGCCCATCATCCAGAATCGCCGCAATGCGCCCCTCTAGCCCTGCCCGGACATGCGCCGCCGTGGTCGGACTGATCTGACCCGAAGGATTGGCCGAAGGGGCTGCCACCGGGCCATCGAACGCCGCCAGCAATGCCCGCGCAGTCGGATGTGCGGGCACACGGACGGCCAAAGTATCCAATCCGGCGGTGACAAGCGATGATATCCCGTGGTCGGCGCGCAAAGGTAGAACCAGTGTCAGCGGACCGGGCCAGAAGGCCTGCGCCAATTGCTCGGCCTGATCGGTCCATTCAACGAACCGTTTCGCAGTCTCGGTCGAGGCGACATGGGCGATCAGCGGGTTAAAGCTGGGCCGTCCCTTGGCCTCATAGATCGCGGCCACTGCCTCTCCGTTTCGTGCATCACCTCCGAGGCCATAGACAGTCTCGGTCGGGAAGGCGACCAGTAGCCCCTGCCGCAACAGGTCGGCGGCCTGAGCGATGCCATCCGCGTCTGCGGATAAGTCTTGAGTACCGAGAAGGGTCATGGATCGTGACGCCGCGTTTTAGTTGCTTGCAGTTCAGGTAACGGTAGGTAATCGTGCCAGCCCAGATGAATACCGGCGTGGGGCCGGGATTCCAACCCCACGCTGACAACTTGCCAGACTCAGAGGGAAACAATGCCCTATCGCGCCCCGATCTCAGACTATGAATTCCTGTTCCGCAATGTGATCGGATTTGACCAGATCGCCGCGACCGAGAAATTCTCGGAAGCCAGCGAGGACGTGGTCAGCGCCATCCTGACCGAAGCGGGGAAGATGTGCGAAGAGATCATGGCACCGCTTCAACGCCCCGGTGATCTGGAACCCGCCCGGTTGGAGAACGGTGTATTGCGCACCTCTCCGGGCTACGCGGAAGGGTGGAAAGCAATCGCCGAAGGCGGTTGGATCGGGATGAGCGGTGACCCCGAATATGGCGGCATGGGCCTGCCCATGACCATGACCACCGCCGTGAATGAGATGATGAGCGCCGCCTGCCTGTCGCTGCAGCTGGCTCCGTTGATGACCCAGGGCCAGATCGAAGCGTTGGAGCATCACGCAAGCGACGCGTTGAAAGCGCTCTATCTGCCCAAGATGATGGCGGGCGAATGGTCAGGTACCATGAACCTGACCGAACCGCAGGCCGGATCGGATGTCGGCGCGCTGACCTCGAAGGCCGAGGATAACGGTGACGGCACCTATTCGGTGACCGGCCAGAAGATTTACATCTCATGGGGCGATAACGACTTTACCGAGAATGTCTGCCATCTGGTTCTGGCGCGTCTGCCGGACGGCGTGCCGGGGACCAAGGGAATTTCGCTGTTTCTGGTGCCCAAGTACATCCCTGATGAGAACGGCAATCGCGGCGTGGCCAATGACCTGAAGGTGGTCTCGCTGGAACACAAGATGGGTCTGCACGGCTCTCCCACCTGCGTCATGCAGTATGACGGAGCCAAGGGTTGGCTGGTCGGCAAGGAACATGGCGGGATGGCCGCGATGTTCACTATGATGAACAATGCACGTCTGGGCGTTGGCGGGCAAGGCGTGGGGGCCGCCGAAGGAGCCTATCAGCACGCGCTGGAATATGCGTTAGAGCGCAAGCAAGGCAAGACACCCTCGGGCACGATCATCGACCACGCGGATGTGCGGCGGATGCTGATGAGCATGCGCGCAGATGTATTTGCGGCGCGGGCGATCATGTTGGCTAATGCCGCCGCCATCGACATGGCTCAGGCCACGGGCGACGCAGATTGGGCCGCGCGGGCCGCGCTGCTGACACCGATCTGCAAGGCGTTCGGCACCGAGACCGGTATGCGTGTATCCGAGACCGGTGTGCAGGTGCATGGCGGTATGGGTTTCATCGAAGAAACCGGAGCCGCGCAGTATTACCGCGATGTCCGCGTGACCGCGATCTATGAAGGCACTAATGGCATTCAGGCCATGGATCTTGTCGCGCGCAAGATGATGGACGGGGGTGAGGCGGCCTCGAACCTTCTGGATGAGATCGAGGATCAGGCCGAAAAAGCCCGCGCGACGATGCCGGAACTCGCCGGTCCGGTGTGGGAGGCCACTGAGTCACTGCGTGAAGCCACCGAGTGGATCGTCGCGCAATCAGACATGAACAACCGCTTTGCCGGGGCGGCGGCCTATCTCAAGGCTTTCGCACGGGTGTTGGGTGGGCATTACCACTTGTCTGCGGCACTTGCCGATCCCGATGGACCGCGCGCCAAACTGGCAAGGTTCTACATCAACGCGTTGCTACCCGAGCATACCGGCCTTCTGGCACAGGCGCAGAACGGGGCTGATGACCTATACGCACTCAGCGCAGAGGAGTTGGCGGTCTGATGGATGGCGAGGCTCCACAAGTAATGCGATACCCGTGGGAGGAACCACCTGCTCCCGGCGAATGGGTCGAGGTTGCCGAGGGGGTTTTGTGGATCAGGCTGCCTCTGCCTATGGCGCTGGATCATGTGAATGTCTACGCGCTGGATGATGGTGACGGTTGGACAATCGTCGATACCGGGCTTTCTTCGAAGAAAACGCGTGCCATCTGGCAGAACCTGATGGCAGGGCCTCTGGCCGGTAAGCCTGTCCACAGGGTTGTGGTCACCCATCACCACCCCGACCATGTGGGCAACGCAGGTTGGTTCCAGTCCGAACATAGCGCCGAACTGGTTACCAGCCGCACCGCCTGGCTGTTCGCCCGAATGCTGACGCTGGACGTGCAGGAGAACTGGCCGAAGGAAACGCTCGATTACTATCGCAGCGCCGGAATGGACGCGGATGTGTTAGCGGGTCGGATGGCCGAGCGGCCTTTCAACTTTGCCGACACCGTCTACCCTATGCCGCTGGGCTTTACTCGGATCAAACAGGGCGATGTGATCCGCATGGGCGGGCGAGATTGGGACGTGCATATGGGCAATGGCCACGCGCCCGAACACTGCACGTTCTGGAGCCGCGACGACAATCTGGTGCTGACCGGAGATCAGATACTCAGCTCGATCAGTTCCAATCTGGGCGTCTATGCCACCGAGCCAATGGCTGATCCCGTCGCCGACTGGCTGGAGGCCTGCGAACGCCTTCAACCTTTGGCCCGGCCCGATCAACTGGTGTTGGGCGGACACAAACTACCGTTCACCGGGTTGCCCATTCGGATGCGTCAGTTGATCGACAATCACCACGGCGCATTGGAACGTTTGCTAAACGACCTCGACCACCCCAAAACCGCCGCCGAGTGCTTTCCCCCGCTGTTCAAGCGCCAGATCAAGGGCGGTGAATACGGCCTCGCGCTGGTCGAAGCGGTTGCACATGTGAACCATCTCTACCACATTGGAGCGGTCACCCGGACGCGCCGCGCGGACGGGGCGTGGGAGTATCAGCGCAAAGGGTAGAGCGATGCAGGACCAGATCGAAACCTCGGCCGAAGCGGCGGAATCCGCAGCTTTACCACGATGCTACGAGGTGCATGCCAACCCCGAGGCGGCCTCGGGCAACAAGGATCTGCCCAAAACTTTGCAAGCGCCGGTCGAAACCAAAAGCCCGGCGCAATGGGCCTATGAGCGGCTGATCATGTATATCCAGAACTTCGAGAAAACGCTGGATGGCGATCAAGAGGTCGCCATGGGTTTCACCGGCGGCGATGCCGGTGTGATGCGGATTGAAGGCATGGGTTATTTTGATCCCGATGTGATCACCTTCTATGGCTCGGATGGCGGTGGGGCGAAGACCCAGCTGGTCCAGCATGTCAGCCAATTGAACGTGATGCTGCGCGCTCTGCCCAAAACGGTCGAGGACAAACCGGCCAATCGCATCGGGTTCCGACTGGCGGCTGATCTGGAAGACAGCTAACGCACACTCTTGCAATTCATGCTTTCGCAGCCTTGAATGAGATCATCATTCAGGAGGGTGCTGCGTGACCAATTTCTCAGCCGTTACAACCGCCTATCGCGGCGCATGGGCGCGGCGGCGCGTCTTTGTGCCGATCTATCTGGCGGTGCGGTTGCTGCTGGTGGCTTTGATCGCGCCGGGGGTGGCCATCGCGGTCAATTTGGCCGTCTCCCTGTCGAATCAATCGGCGCTGACCGATCAGGACATCGCCATGTTCCTGCTGTCGCCTGCGGGCTTCATCGCAGCAGTTGCGGTGCTCAGCCTGTTTCTGCTGGCCGAAGTCTTTGTGTTCTCGGTCATGGCCGGTTCATTGCGGATGGGTGAGAGCGATCCGTGGCGGGCAGGCAGTGCCTCCATCCGTTTGATCTTGACCCGCCTGCCTGCGCTGTTCGGCTTTGCGGCGCGTTTCATCCTGCGCGTTTTGCTTCTGGCACTGCCCTTCGTGCTTGTGGCCGGAGCAATAGCGTGGTGGACGCTGACGGAATACGACATCAATTATTACCTCACATTCCACCCACCTTCATTCTGGGTCGCGGTGGTCCTGATCGGTTTCGTGGTTCTCTGTCTGGCGTGGGTTTTGATCCGCAAGCTTTCGGCCTGGGCCTTGGCGCTGCATCTGGTGCTGTTCGAAAGTTGCACGCCAGCGCAGGCCTTTGATCGCAGCGCCGAGCAGATGGAAGGGCGCCGTGGCCGCCTCAAGATCGAACTTGCCCTGTGGCTGGTCCTGCGCATCGTCTTCGCATCGCTGATCGCAATCGTTGCCGGGTTCTTCTTCGATCTGGTGCCGCTGCAAGAGGGTACGAACCTGCGCCTCGCCCTGATCCTCAGCCTGATCGTTGCCGGACTCTGGTCGCTGGCCGGGTTGGTGCTGGCTGCAATCGCGCTGGGGGCGCTGGCGGTTCTGTTGGATGGGTTTTTTGATGCAAAGGGCAAAGAAGTGCCCCATCCCGAACCTGGTAATCTGCTTGCGCCGCTATATGCCGTGGTCGGGGGCGCGGTCGTCGCTCTGCTCATCGGGCTCTGGTTCGGGCAGGAACTGCTGGAACGGGTGCAGGCTCCGGATCATGCGGATGTCATTGGCCATCGGGGCGCGGCGGCGTTGCGACCCGAGAACACGATGGCGTCGGTTCTGAAGGCGATTGAGGATGGCGCCGACTGGGTTGAGATCGACGTGCAGGAAACCGCAGACGATGTGGTCATCATCGCCCATGACAGCGATTTCATGAAATTGGCGGGCGTGCCGCTCAAGGTGTGGGACGCGACCATGGAGGATGTGGCCGAGATCGATATCGGCAGTTGGTTCGGCCCTGAATACGCCTCGGAACGTACACCCACGCTGCGTGATGTTCTGGAAGCTGCTAAAGGCAAATCCAAGGTCATCATCGAGTTGAAATACTATGGTCACGACGTTGATCTGGAAAATCGCGTTGCTGCGATTGTCGAAGAGCTAGGGATGCAGGACGACATCGCCACCATGTCGCTGAAATACCCGGCAGTGCAGAAGATGAAAGCGCTGCGCCCCGATTGGCGGGCGGGGGTTCTGGCGGCAACAGCGATTGGCGACTTGTCGGGGCTGGAGGGCGATTTCGTGGCCGTGAACGCGGCAACTGTTTCGCCAGGCCTCATCCGCTCGGTCCACGAGGCGGGCAAAGATATCTATGTGTGGACGGTGAATGATCCGCTGCAAATGTCGGCCATGGCTTCAATGGGGGTCGACGGGCTGATTACCGACCGTCCGGCGATAGCCCGCGAAGTGCTGCGTGTTCGGTCCGAGATGGGACTGGGTGAACGGCTCATGCTGTGGCTGGCGACCACCTTTGGTCTGTCGGTTGACACTGCCGAGATGCGCGATGAAAGCCCTTAAGCTTGCCACCTTTCTGGCCTGCTGCGCGCTGCCCGCTGCCGGACAGGACCTGATGCGCAACGTGGAAATGCCAGCGCACCGGGTGTTGATGAGCTCCATCGAAGGGGCCGAACTGATCCCGTTCGAAACCGATGGCTGTTCGGGCGGGTTATCATCAAGCTGGCGTCTGGTCGCCGAGACTTTCCCCAAGTTCAGCCTGCTCTATGAAGAGCATCCGCCCTGGGAATATTGCTGTGTCACCCATGACCGCGCCTATCACAACGCAGGCGGCGCATCACAGGCCGAGGCCAGCTTTGACGCCCGCCTCGCGGCTGATGACGCCCTGCGTGCCTGCGTCAAAGCCCACGGTGTGACCCATGCCAAGGACTATGCCGAACGCTACGACATGACACCGGAGCAGATCAAATCCGTCCATTCCATCACCTCCGAGGCGATGTTCCTGGCGGTGCGTTTTGGGGGCGGTCCCTGCAGTGGGTTGCCCTGGCGCTGGGGGTTCGGTTATCCGGGCTGCACGATCTTTGGTTCAACTGCGCGCGATTGACGTCGTGACAGGCCCTGAATTTTGCATTATCCAACATCTCAAACACGCGAATTGGGATTCTTACGAACATGGCTGATCACAAGCACGGCGAGATGGACATCACCGTTCAGACCAAAACCTTCGATGGTTTCGTCAAATTCACCACCTGGTGCGTGGTGGCGATTGTCTTCCTTTGCATTTTCCTGGCGGTTTTTGCGTCCTAATCGGTCCCCGAGGCGCGTTCCGTGTTCAGGTTTCTGATAGCCTGCCTGTTGGCGGTGACCGTCGCGGGTTGCGCCGGTTCGCAGCGCCCGCAGGCAGATTCGTCTGAGATTGTGGCCCGATCCTATCGTGATCCGGGGCCATCGACGTTGACGCTCTATACCATGATCAGCACGCGCACCGGGTCAGGCGCGCATACATCGTTGATGATCAGCGGCAGCGAACGCGTGATCTTCGATCCTGCCGGGTCCTTCCGGGCGGATGTGGTTCCGATCAAGAACGATGTGCTTTATGGCATCACCCCGAATGTCGAACGGGCCTATCGCAGCAGCCATGCGCGCGAAACCCATTATGCCCGCATCCAGACCATCGAAGTGACCCCGCAACAAGCCGAGATTGCGCTGCAACTGGCCAAACAGATGGGGCCAGTGGCAGGGGCGTTCTGCGCGAACTCAACCTCGCAGCTGTTGCAGCAGGTACCGGGATTCGAGCAGATCAGCACGACCTTCTATCCGGTGAAACTGTCGGACCAATTCGGGCAGGTCCCGGGGGTTGTCACCACCGAGTATCGTGAGAGTGACTCGGCTGATCTGCAGCAGGGGCTGGCAGAAAACAACGCGCGGCTCAATCAGCTCGAAGCGACCTCAACCAACTAGATAAAGCAGACCATAGAGCGTGGCTGCGCCGGTAAAGATCGCCGCCAGCACATTCTTGGTAACGTACCCGACTGTCAGCGCCACTGCGGCTGCGGCCATGCGCGGCAAGTCCGGTTGCCCGTCGGTTGCCGATGGCCAGACCACAAGCGGCGCGATCAGGGCAGGGATAATCGCAACGGCGGTGTAACGCAGGTGGCGCAGCAGCCAGGGCGGCATCGGGCGATCTCCGACTAACCCGATGAAGGTGAATCGCAGAAGATAGCTTCCAACTGCCAGACCGATGATGATGATCCAGATAGTCACGTTGTCGATCTGGGTCATGGCTTGCTCCGCTCCAGCATCAGTTCGGCTTGCGCGCCGGCAATCATCCCGGCGGCACCTGCGATCAGAAGGCCAAGGTTAAACGGCACTGCGACGGTGAGCAGAGCAACCACAATCGCAACAAGTGCGGCAACCACATGCGCAAAGGTGCGCATCATCGGCCCGATCATGGCCAGAAACGTGATCGGCAAGGCAAAGTCCAGGGCCCAGCTTTCCGGGATCTGCGTGCCCAGCACCGCCCCCAGATAGGTGCCCAGAATCCAAAGTGGTGTGATCGGTGTGACCGAACCGACGAAATAGATCATGCGTTGGGGCACAGACATATCAGGTTCTTTTTCAAACCGGACCATCGAGCAGGCATAGGATTGATCGACAATCAGATAGGCTGCACAGGCGCGCTGCCACAATGGTGCCGCGCCCAAGTAAGGCGTCAGCGAGGCCGAATACATCGCGACCCGCAGGTTCACAGCCAGCGCTGAGATCAGGACGATCATTGTGGGGGTATTGTCCTGCAGCAATTGCAGCGCCGTGAATTGCGCCGCCCCGGCAAAGACGGTGGCGGAAAAGGCCAGTGTTTGAACGACATTAAACCCCGCCTCGGTCGCGAAAACGCCGAACAACAGACCAAAGGGCATCGCGACAAAGACAAACGGCGTTCCGTCGCGAAAACCTTTCCAGAAGTATGACTTGGATGTGGCAGAGGTCATGGCTAAATCCTATGGTGTTGCGAGCAGCAGTAGCCGTCTTGGGAAGGGGTTGCAATTGGCCACGGAATTGGACCTGTCAGACTATCTCATCGCGCCCGATCCGGGATCGGCCCGCCTGACCCGTGCCGTGGAAGGCGTGGATCAGAATGGTGAGGTCAGCCAGATCTCGGTGGTCGAGGAACGCCCGCTGACGATCTTTCTAAACTCGCAGGAAATCGTGACGGCGATGACCATTGGCGACTATCCCGAATATCTTGCGCTGGGGTTCCTGCGCAATCAGGGCATGCTGCTTGCGGATGATGAGATCACTCAGGTCGACTATGACGACGATCTGGAAACTGTGGTTGTGCGCACCGCGCGTGAAACCTCGTATGAGGACAAGCTGAAGAAAAAAACCCGCACGAGCGGATGTGCCGTGGGCACGGTCTTTGGTGACATGATGGAGGGGCTTGAGGACGTGCGTCTGCCACAGGTCTCGGTGCGCACCTCGTGGCTGTATGATCTGGCCGCCAAGATCAACCGCACCCCGTCGCTGTACCTTGAGGCCGGGGCGATTCATGGCACCGTGCTATGCCGTGAAAACCGCCCGCTGGTCTATATGGAAGATGTGGGCCGCCACAACGCCGTCGACAAGATCGCGGGATGGATGCTGTCCGAGGGTGAGGGGGCCGCGGACAAGATCCTTTATACGACCGGTCGTTTGACCTCGGAAATGGTGATCAAAACGGCGATGATGGGCATCCCGGTTCTGGCCTCGCGCTCCGGCTTCACCGCCTGGGGCGTCGAGATCGCGCGCGAGGTCGGCCTGACTCTGATCGGTCGGATGCGCGGGCAGCGGTTCGTGTGTTTGTCAGGTGAGGATCGTCTGATGCGTGACGTGGACCCAGCGACTGTGGCGGTCGAGGACAAGAAACATCGCAGGAAGAGTGCCAATGGCTGAACAACTGCAAAAGCCGTTGGGCGTTATTCTGGCTGGTGGCCTCGCGACCCGCATGGGAGGAGGCGATAAAGGGCTGTTGCAGATCGGCGGAATTAGCCTGCTGGATCGCGTGATAGACAGGCTGCGGCCTCAGGTGGACGGTCTGTCGCTCAACGCGAACGGGGACGCCTCTCGGTTCTCCGAGTTGGACTTGCCCGTGATCGCAGATTCGATTGAAGGGTTCGCCGGACCTCTGGCCGGTGTTCTCGCAGGTCTCGATTGGGCCGTTGAACAAGGCGCGCAATCCATCGTGACGGTTGCCGCGGATACACCGTTCTTTCCGCGTGATCTGGTGAGACAGTTGGTGCGGGCCTCTGATGGGCAGAAACATCCCCTTGTACTTGCCACAACTCCGCGCACCGGCGATGAAGCTTTGAAATCCGGCGGCGGCAAACGCGTGAACCGGCACCCGACCTTCGGCCTCTGGCCCGTCGCGTTGCGCGATGATCTGCGGGCGGCGCTGAAGGACGGGCTGCGCAAGGTGGTGCTGTGGACCGATCAGCACGATGGGCGCGAGGCCCTGTTTCCGGCCGAGCCCTTTGATCCCTTCTTCAACGTCAATACCCCCGATGATCTTGCCCGCGCTGAAACACTGCTGGAGCAGGCATGAGGATTTATGGCGTCACCGGCTGGAAAAACGCGGGCAAAACCGGGTTGATGGAGCGGTTGGTGGCTGAAATCACCGGTCGTGGTCTCACCGTTTCCACCGTGAAGCACGCGCATCATTCCGTCGATGTCGACCAACCCGGCACCGACAGTTGTCGCCACCGCACAGCAGGCGCGTCCGAGGTGCTGCTGGCCTCGGGGCAGCGCATCGCAGTGATGCAGGAACTGCGCGGCGCGCCGGAGCCGTCTTTGGCTGATCTGCTGGGCCGCCTCTCGCCCGTCGATTTGGTATTGATCGAAGGCTTCAAACGCGAATCCCATCCCAAGGTCGAGGCGTTTCGCGCCGTCGCAAACAACCCGTTGATTGCCCCCGATGACCCATCCATTCGGGCGATTGCGAGCGATACTCCATTGGACACGGATCGTGTGGTTTTCGATCTGAACGACACCACCGCCATCGCGGATTTCATACTGAAAGAGGTCGGGTTATGAGCAAACCGGATATCACGCCTCCGCCCCTGCGCGACGATTGTTTTGCGCTACCCGCCGGGGTGAACTGGACACCGGTCGATGACGCCTTGGCCCTGTTGCGCGGCCGGTTGACGGTGGTGACCGGGGTAGAAACCGTGCCTCTGATGCAGACCGTTGGGCGCATTCTGGCAGAAGATGTGATTGCCAAACGCTCCAATCCCCCGCTGCCGAATACGGCGGTGGATGGCTATGGCTTTGCCGGGGCCATACCCGAAGGCCCCTGCGTTATGCCGTTGATTAAGGGGCGGGCGGCTGCAGGCATCCCGTTCGAAGGGACGGTGCCGCAGGGCCATGCAATCCGGGTTCTGACCGGGGCCGCTCTGCCAGAGGGTGTGGAGACGGTCATTCTGGAAGAGGACGTGACGGTTCAGGACGGCCACATTGCCTTTCACGGCCCGCTGAAACAGGGGGCCAATGCGCGAAAGGCGGGCGAAGACGTCGCCGAGGGCGACGTCGCGTTGGCCGCGGGGCGGCATGTCACACCAGCGGATCTGGCTCTGATGTCGGCGGTAGGCATTAATGAGGTCCCGGTCCGCAAGGTCCTTCGCGTGGGAATTCTGTCCACAGGCGATGAACTGGTCGAACCGGGCGACCCTGTGGGGCACGGGCAGATTTACGATGCCAATCGCCCGATGTTGCTGTCTCTGATGGCGCGTATGGGCTTCGATGCGGTCGACTTAGGGCGTGTGCCCGATGACAGGGGCGCGCTGAAACAGCGACTGGACGATGCAGCGACGCAAGCTGACGTGATCCTGACCAGCGGCGGGGCTTCGGCGGGGGATGAGGACCATGTCTCGGCCCTGCTGCGTGAGGCGGGGGCGATGCAGGAATGGCGCATCGCGTTGAAACCGGGGCGGCCTTTGGCGCTGGGTATGTGGCAGGAAACTCCGGTATTCGGTCTGCCCGGCAATCCCGTGGCGGCGCTGGTCTGCACGCTGATCTTCGCCCGCCCGACACTAAGTTTGATGGCTGGTGCAGGATGGCAGGAACCGCAGGGCTTTGACGTGCCCGCCGCATTCGAGAAACGCAAGAAACCGGGCCGCCGCGAATACCTGCGCGCGCGCATTCGAGAGGGCCGGGTCGAGGTGTTCCGGTCCGAAGGCTCTGGCCGGATCAGCGGGCTCAGCTGGGCCGAGGGGCTGGTCGAGATCGAAGACGGCGCGCGCCATATTCAGCCGGGTGATCCGGTGCGGTTTTACCCCTATGGTAGCTTCGGGCTCTAAACGCCTTAGTCAAACGTCCCCGCCACGCGACCAACCAGCATGAAGGCCCGCGCCGTTCGGGTCTCACCCAGTGCGGTCAGTTCGGCGTCGCTGGCCTCGGGTTCGAAATCAGCGATCATGTGATCGAATCGGCGCAGGAAGTGATGGGCCGCATCGCGAAAGATCGGGTCCTGCTTCATCCGCGCCGCCGTCAGCGCCAGCGAGGACCGATCGCGGATGCCTCCCAACGTGGCCACCGACCGCCCGCGCTCGCCATGCGCAAACTGTCTCCAGACTTCAGGCCGGGCCATGTCGGGACGCAGGTCGTCCATATAGATCCCCTCCTGGCTGAGAAGGGTCAGAACGTCTTGCGAGGCCTGCACCAGCTTTGCCGCCTTGCGATCCTTCAGCGCAACGCGCAAAGCGTTGAAGCCTTCCTTATCATCCTGCGTTTCCGGAAAGTTCAACGCACGGATGAATACATCCCGGGCCAGCGGCGGCGTGATCTCTTCCGCCGATGTGCCCAGCTCCAGCGAAGTCTGATTGGCAGGTTCGGACGATCGCTTGCCGGGCCGCGTCGGCTCGGCGCGGTTGGTCGAGAATGTGGCCAATGCGCTTTCGGTTTTCTTGGCGGTCTCGGCAATTTCGTCCAGTTTTTTGCCCACCGTCGGCTCATAGGTGCTGGCCGCGCGCTGTTGCTGCGTGACATAGCTGTTGCGGATGGCATCGATCGCAGTCTGCAGCCGGGCGCTTTCCTCGCGCATGATCCGGCTGGCACGCATCGCCAGCGCCGCGACCCAGATCATCGCGACCGGCAGGAACACGGCCAGAGCCGTAACGATAAATCCGCCCTGCCCAGCGCCGGGCAGCACCAGAAACACCACGGCCACGACCAGCCACAACAGGCTGAGCGCACCTGCCGCGATTTCGATCCCGGTCACCGAAGGGGAACCGGGTCGATCGTAGATGCCCAGAGAGGTCGGTTTCTTATCTTCCGGATCAGGGTCGGTGTCGGACATGACGTGACGCTCCGGATCAGGCGTATTCGATGCTCAGAATTTCGTATGAGCGCACACCGCCGGGGGTGCGGACCTCGACGCTGTCGCCTTCATCCTTGCCAATCAGGGCGCGGGCGATGGGGGATTTGATATTCAGAAGGCCCGCTTCGATATTGGCCTCATATTCACCCACGATCTGCCAGGTCTTTTCCTCGTCGGTGTCTTCATCGACCAAAGTGACCTTGGCCCCGAACTTCACCGCGCCGGACAGCTTGGTCGGATCGATCACATCAACCAGCGACAGCACGCCCTCAAGCTCTTTGATGCGGCCTTCGATAAAGCCCTGCTTTTCACGGGCTGAATGGTATTCGGCGTTTTCTTTCAGGTCGCCGAGTTCGCGCGCCGAGGCAATTGCCTCGATGATCGCCGGTCGCTCCACCGATTTGAGGTTCTTCAACTCTGCCTCGAGCGCGGCATTGCCCGCAGGCGTCATGGGGATTTTTTCCATAGTCTTGTCGTCCACGCAGAAATTGTGACGCCCCGCCGCAGGGTGATAGCGTCGGGGCGAAAGATGGGTCGGCAATTACCTGACCCAAATGAGGCGTGAATTGCAAGAGGGCAGGCGCGCCTTCTGGCGCAACCTGCAACTTAGCGCCGTTTTGGCGGCGGCATAGCTCGCCTATGACGGTGTCTCAGAAGGTCACCGCGCCGCCAGCGATGGGCGTCGGTTCCGAGCCAGAGCAGCTCAATCATACTGGACCACTTCGAATTCGATGCCATTGTCGTCGCGGAAATAGAACCTGCGGCCGGGCTCGTAATCGGCGTGATTGTGCGGCTCGAACCCGGCCTTTTTGACCTTCGCCTCGGTGGTATCCAGATCTTCGACCAGCACGCCCACATGATTCAGGCCGCCAACGATGTCATAGCTGCTGTCGTTCAGTGGCTTTGGGTTGCCCGGGTTGTAAAGCGCAAGGTAGGTGTGGGGCCCGCCCACATGCACGGTATAGCCGCCGGCTATGGCCGGCCCCTCCCACCGCGTTTTCCAGTCAAAGACGTCCTGCATCCACGCCGCCGATGCCTTGGGGTCGCGGACGGTGAAGTTAGTGTGTTCAAGCGTTGCCATCATGGGAGCTCCTTTACGATTTGGCTTGTCCCGACTCACCGTAATTTCTAAACCTAACTTTAGGTCAAGGATTATTTGTGAGGATGAGATGGCGGTTTCCGAGGGGCTTGCAATTGGCGCATTGGCTCGGCGCACTGGGCTGGCTGTTTCAGCGATCCGGTACTATGAGGCGCAAGGTCTGATCGCGCCCTGGCGCAATGCCGGAGGGCAACGCCGATACCAGCGGGCCGATATCCGGCGGCTGAGTTTCGTCATGATTGCGCAGCAGTTCGGCCTGACCCTGCCCGAGATACGTGAAGTGCTATCAGGCCTGCCGGGCAATCGAACACCCACACCACAGGATTGGAAAGACATCAGTCAGGGGTTGCGCGCTCATCTCGACGCGCGAATCGATACTTTGATACGGTTGCGCGACAATCTGGACGGATGCATCGGCTGCGGGTGTCTCAGCTTGCCCAAATGCAGGCTTTACAACCCCGATGACCGGGCCAAAACCCATGGCAGCGGCCCCAGATACCTGATGGGTGATGCGCCAGAGGCGTGAAGTGTCGAATAGAGGCATTGTTACGCCGTGTTTCGATTGACCTATGTCTTTCTCAGCATGTAATCAGCCGTGAAACAATATTGCGCCGACCACGCAGTGAAAGCGCCAATTCGGAAAGTTAGCTAGGGAGCCCGCGATGGCCGAGATTGAACGCGAAGCGATGGAATATGACGTGGTGATCGTGGGTGCAGGCCCCGCGGGCCTGTCAGCGGCCATCCGTCTGAAACAGCTGGATGCCGACTTGAATGTCGTGGTACTGGAAAAAGGCTCGGAAGTGGGGGCGCATATCCTGTCGGGTGCGGTGCTGGACCCTTGCGGTCTGGACGCGCTGATCCCGGATTGGAAGGAAAAGGGCGCGCCGCTGAACGTTCCGGTGCATGAAGACAACTTCTACATGCTGGGTGAGGCCGGTAAGCTGCGCATCCCCAATTTCCCGATGCCGCCGCTGATGAACAACCACGGCAACTACATCGTGTCGATGGGCAACGTCTGCCGCTGGATGGCTGAACAGGCCGAAGAGCTGGGTGTTGAGATTTTCCCCGGCATGGCTTGCTCTGAAATGGTGTATGGCGAAAACGGCGAAGTCAAAGGCGTCGTGGCAGGTGTGTTTGGTCTGGAGCCCGATGGCTCTTACGGTCCCAACACCGAACCGGGCATGGAGCTGCACGGCAAATACGTCTTCCTGTCGGAGGGCGTCCGGGGCTCTCTATCCAAGGAGGTTATCGCCAAATACGACCTGTCTGCCGGTAAAGAGCCGCAGAAATACGGCGTCGGCATGAAAGAGATCTGGGAGATCGACCCGGCCAAGCACAAGGAAGGCAGCGTCACGCACACCATGGGTTGGCCGCTGGGCAGCAATGCAGGCGGCGGGTCGTTCATCTATCATCTTGAAAACAATCAGGTCTATGTCGGTTTTGTGGTTCACCTGAACTACAAGAACCCGCATCTGTACCCCTACATGGAATTCCAGCGCTTCAAGCATCATCCGATGGTGGCTGACCTGTTGAAGGGCGGCAAGCGTGTGGCTTACGGCGCACGGGCGATCACCGAAGGCGGCTATCAGTCGATGCCGAAACTGGTAGCTCCGGGCGTGGCGCTGCTGGGCTGTTCGGCGGGCATGGTCAACGTGCCTCGCATCAAGGGCAACCACAATGCCATGCTGTCGGGCAAAGCCGCGGCTGAGGCCGCCTATGACGCCATCAAGGCCGAGCGTTCGGGTGATGAGCTGACCGCCTATGAAACCGACGTGCGCGAAGGTGCCATCGGCAGCGATCTGAAGAAGGTGCGCAACGTTAAACCGCTTTGGTCGAAATACGGCCTGACCGCCTCGCTAATGCTGGGTGGCATGGACATGTGGACCAACACGCTGGGCTTCTCGCTGCTGGGCACTCTGGGCCATGGCAAGAACGACGCGGAATCGACCGAGGATGCCAGCAAGCACCAGCCTATCGACTACCCGAAACCCGATGGCGTGCTGTCCTTCGACCGTTTGACCAACGTGTCTTTCGCGGCGACCAACCACGAGGAAAGCCAGCCCTGCCACCTGCGGCTAGCCGACCCCGAGATCCCGGTCAAAGTGAACCTGCCCAAGTTCGATGAGCCGGCGCAGCGTTATTGCCCCGCAGGCGTGTACGAGATGGTCGAGGATGAGAACGGTCCGCGATTCGTCATCAACTTCCAGAACTGCGTCCACTGCAAAACCTGCGACATCAAGGATCCCAGCCAGAATATCACCTGGACCACGCCGCAGGGCGGGGATGGCCCGAACTATCCCAACATGTAAGCGAAAAGACGGGCTCTGGCAGGGTCGTGAAGGCTCTGCCATTGCCTCTTGCCTGCCGAAGCCCTAGCTTACGTACATTCAATGATAGCAAGGCAGATATCGGTGGTTTCCCTGATTCGACGCACGGCACTGGCCGTGATCCTCAGCTCAGCAATGATGCTTCCCGCGATGGCGGATACGGGCTCGTATCTGGCCGGTCGGCAGGCGATCTATCAGAGCGACTATCCTGCGGCAGAACGCTATTATTCGCAGGCGCTGAAGACCGACCCCCAAAACGCCAAGCTGCTTGAGAATGTCGTGGTGGCACGGCTTGCTCTTGGCCAGATCAAGCGCGCGCTGCCCGTGGCAGAAACCATTGAGGCCAACGGCCTGCCGAGCCAGGCGGCGCGGATGGTCATTTCCGCCAACCTGATTGCAGATGGCGCGCTCGAAGAGCTTCTGGCCCGTGATCCCGAGACGCAAGGCGTTGGCCCACTGGTTGACGGGCTGATGGCCGCCTGGGCCTATATGGACCAGGGTGCCATGACCAAAGCGATGGAGCAGTTTGATCTTGTTTCAACGCAGGAAGGTCTGAAGGATTTCGCGCTTTATCACAAAGCCGTGGCGCTGGCATCGATTGGCGATTTCGAAGGGGCCGAGGCGATCTTTGCGGCCAATGACGGAACCGTCGCCCGGCTGTCGCGCCGCGCCGCGCTGGCACGGGCCGAGGTTCTGTCACAGCTGGATCGGAACACGGATGCGCTGCAATTTCTTGACGATGTCTTTGCTGCCGGAAGCGACCCGACCATTGAAAACTATGTCGCGCAGCTGACCGACGGGCAAACGCTGCCCTTTACCCATGTGGGCTCGGCGCAGGATGGCATGGCCGAGGTGTTCTTCTCGGTTGGCGCCGCGCTCAGCGCCGAGGCGTCGCCGGATTATGTCCTGCTCTATGCCCGTATCGCGATGTTCCTGCGCCCCGACCATATCGATGCCATTCTGCTGAGCGCTGAACTGCTGGACGGGCTTGAGCAATATGATCAGGCTGTTGACGTCTATCGTCAGGTGCCGCCGGAAAGCAGTGACTATCACGCCGCTGAGCTTGGTCGCGCCGAAGTGCTCAGCCGGTCAGAGCGCAAAGACGCAGCTGCCGAGGTACTGCAGAACCTGGCCGCGCAAAACCCCGATCTGCCCGGTGTACATGTAGCGCTGGCCGATTTGCGCCGTCAGCAGGAGGATTATGCTGCGGCGGTGACATCATATGACCGCGCGATTGATCTGACCGAGGATGGCATCAGCGGCAGCTGGTTCCTGCACTATGCCCGTGGAATCTCGCACGAGCGGCTCAAGAACTGGGACGAGGCCGAAACCGACTTCCGCCGCGCGCTGGAGCTGAACCCGGATCAGCCGCAGGTGCTGAACTATCTGGGTTACTCGCTGGTTGAGCGGCAGGAAAAGCTGGACGAAGCGCTTGAGATGATTGAACGCGCCGTCGCTGCACGCCCGGACAGCGGGTATATCGTCGACAGTCTGGGCTGGGTCCTGTTCCGTCTGGGGCGCTATGAAGAAGCGGTGGATCATATGGAGCGTGCGGTCGAACTGATGCCGGTCGATCCGGTGGTCAACGACCATCTGGGCGATGTCTATTGGGCCGTGGGCCGTGCCCGCGAAGCCGAATTCCAGTGGAAACGCGCTCTGTCCTTCATTGATCCCGAAGACACCGATGGCGAGGCCGATCCTGAACGCATCCGCCGCAAGATCGAGGCCGGGCTGGACGTGGTGTTGCAGGAAGAAGGCGCTGAGCCCCTGAAGGTTGCCAATGAAGGCTGAGGCGTTTGCGCCCGCCAAGATCAACCTGACCCTGCATGTGACCGGCCAGCGCGCGGATGGCTATCATCTGCTGGACTCGCTGGTTGTTTTCGCCGATGTCGGAGATCGTTTGACGCTGACCACCGGGCCGGATTTGACGTTGGATGTCAGCGGAGAGTTCGCTGATGGCGTGCCCTGTGACGCGCGCAATCTGGTGTGGCAGGCGGCTGAAGCCGCCGGGTGGACAGGGCAAATCCAACTGGAAAAACACTTGCCCCATGGCGGCGGTATTGGCGGCGGGTCCTCGGATGCAGCAGCGGTCCTGCGCAGTTTGACCGCCCAAGGGGCAAAAATGGCCGACACCGTTCCGGTTTCACTGGGTGCCGATGTTCCGGTCTGTATCCAGGCCTCGGCGGGGCGAATGCGTGGGATCGGCGACCAGGTCGAGCCGATTACTTTGCCGCCCTTGCCCGCGCTTCTGGTCAATCCGGGTATCCCGGTTCCGACCGGGCCGGTCTTTTCCGCTCTGCAGAGTCGAGACAACGCGCCGATGCCTGCAATGATTCCCGCGTTTGCAACACCGGAAGACTGCACTGAGTGGCTGCTGGATCAGCGGAACGATCTGGAGGCACCTGCGGCATCCGTGGCACCGGACATCCCGGATGTCCTTGATGCGCTAAGCGATACACGAGACGTGCTTCTGACGCGCATGTCAGGCTCAGGCTCGACCTGTTTCGCGCTTTATCCAACTCTGAAAGCTGCTCATTTTGCCGCCTATGAAATCGGCGCGGCGCACCCAGAATGGTGGTGCCGTGCCGTGACGCTTAGTTGAGGCGCGAAACGACGTAGTCTGCGAGATCACCCAACAAGCTGCGGATTTCATGATCGGGCAGTGCCGCAAGTGCTGCCTTGGCCTTGGCGGCCCAGCCAAAGGCATCAGCGCGCGTCGCGTCCAGCGTGCCGTATTTCGCCATCAGCGACAGGGCATGATCCAGATCGCCGTCTTCCTGACGTCCGCGACCAATCGTACGCTCCCAGAAGGCGTGCTCTTCGGCGGTGGCCTGCGCCACGGCCTTGATCACGGGCAGGGTCAGTTTACGTTCGCGGAAATCGTCGCCTACATTCTTACCCGTCGCCGCGCTATTGCCTTGATAATCCAGCAGATCATCAGCGATCTGGAACGCAATTCCCAGTGCGTCTCCGTAGTCGTACAGCGCCTTGACCTGGGCTTCAGACGCGCCAGCGATGACGCCACCCACTTCGGTTGCAGCAGAAAACAGCGCGGCCGTCTTGCCGCGCACCACTTGCAGATACACGCCCTCATCCGTGCCCAGATCAGTGGCTGCCGTCATCTGAAGCACTTCGCCTTCGGCAATGGTCGCCGAGGCATTGGCCAGAATGTCCAGAACCCGCAATGATCCGGTTTCGACCATCAGCTGGAAACTGCGGGAAAACAGGTAATCGCCAACCAGTACGCTGGATTTGTTGTCCCACAGCAGGTTCGCGGTAGTACGCCCGCGCCGCTGCCCGCTTTCATCAACTACATCGTCATGCAGCAGGGTTGCGGTATGAATGAACTCGACCGTTGCAGCCAGTTTGACATGATGGTCGCCGGAATAGCCGAACAACTGCGCCGCAGCCAATGTCAGCATCGGGCGCAGGCGCTTACCGCCAGCTTCGACAAGATGGGCGGTCACTTCGGGGATGCGCGGGGCATGTTCCGACGCCATACGCGTCCGAATCAGCGTGTTGACCGCTGCCATTTCATCCGCCAGCATCTCTGCTAGACGTTCATGCGGTTTCGAGATTGTGCCGACGTCCATCACACTCCTGATACAAGGCTCGACTTCCGGCTCACCTTGCCCTTACATCCATCCCCATGAAAGAACTATTGCGCAGTACCGATCCGACAATCCTGGCTTTTGCAACGGCTCTCCTTGAAGGCGAGGATATAGACTGCTTTCAGATGGACGTAAATATGAGCATCCTCGAAGGTGGCATCGGAATCTTCCCTCGCCGCCTGATGGTGCGGGCCGACGATCTGAACCGTGCCGAGCGAGTCATGCGTGACAATGAGATCCCGCTGGGACGATGAAGAGTTTTCCCGACAGCGATCTGACCTGCAATGATTTTTTGGGCGGCCGCGTACGGTTATGGCAACCGCGCTCGGGATATCGGGCGGGGGTTGATCCGGTCCTGCTGGCCGCGTCCGTCCCCGTGCATGCGGGCCAGACGGTGTTGGAGCTGGGCTGCGGGGCCGGTGCCG
This sequence comes from Ruegeria sp. C2, assembly GCF_056537765.1. NCBI lineage: Bacteria > Pseudomonadati > Pseudomonadota > Alphaproteobacteria > Rhodobacterales > Roseobacteraceae > Ruegeria > Ruegeria sp. C2. The sequence continues at coordinate 381,432 of NZ_JBQFRZ010000002.1, forward strand.
CCATTCAATGCCTGATGGCCCGCGTGCCGCAATTGCAGGCGACCGGGGTTGAGCTGCAGCAGGCATATGCGGAACTGGCGCGCCGGAATGCGGATGACAACGCTGCACTGACCGTGGTCGAGGCCGATCTGAATGCCTTGCCAGATGACCTGCGCCAGATGCAGTTCGATCACGTCATTGCCAATCCCCCGTATTATCGCGCCGGAGCACACAGCTCGTCCACAGACGCGGGACGTAGGGCCGCATTGGGCGAGGATACGCCGTTGCAGGATTGGATCGATGTTGCCGCCCGGCGGCTGGCTCCGCGCGGGTATCTGCACATGATTCAGAAAGCCGACCGTTTGCCCGATATGCTGGCAGGCTGTGCGGGTCGCTTAGGCTCGGTCGAGGTGCTGCCATTGTCGCCCCGCATAAATCGTGCGGCCGAGCTGGTGATCCTGCGCGCCAGAAAAGGTGGGCGCGCTGCATTCCGGCTGCTTGCACCGCTGGTGCTGCATACGGGGGACCGGCATGTTCAGGATGGCGAAAGCTATACGCCTCAGGTCTCGGCTGTGTTGCGGGATGGGGCGGCTTTGACGGGGTTGTTCGACTGATCGGCAATGACCAGCCGAATTTGTCGGATTTATTACAGATTCTGTGCGACTGCAGCGTGACAGGCTGGAAATGATGTGATCAACTTCTTACGTGACACTTACAAACCAGAGAAGGAGGACCGCCATGAGCGTGAGCGCACATCTGACGGAGTTGAAGAAGAAACATGAAATTCTCGGTCTTGAAGTGGAAGAAGCGCAACGCTCACCTGGTATCGACGATCTCCATATCGCCCAGCTGAAGAAACAGAAGCTGAAGCTTAAAGAAGAGATCGAGCGCCTGTCGGCTTAAGCCTTCAGGCTGGCGCGGGCCGCGATGGCAGCGCCACCGGTGACAAACAAAGCCGCGATCGCCAGACCCCAGGACGGGGCGGCGATCCCGGCCAGAACCAAGACCAGCGTGGAAAGCAAAGGGGCCGCGTACGAGGCGGTGCCGAGGATTTGAATATCCCCGCGCTTGACCCCGATATCCCAGACATAGAACGCCAAGCCCACCGGCCCCAGCCCCAGTGCGAGGGTTGAGCCCCAGCTCAACGCGGTCTGTGGCCAGACCGTCTCTTCTACCGCGAAATGCAAGATCCATGAGGCAATAGCCGTCAATACGCAGAACACCGCAACCGAGCTTGTAGGGACATCGCCCAGACGACGCGACAGGACCGAGTAGCTTGACCATGTCAGTGCGCATAGCAAAGCCAACCCATAGCCGGGCAGGTGCTGTATCTGAAACCCCGCACTGCCCCCACCGGTGATGATGACGGCGGCCCCGGCAAAGCCAAGGCACGCCCCGATCAGATGACCAGGTTTCAGCTGCTCACCGGGCAGCAGGCCAGACAGCAGTACAATCAATAGGGGCCAGAGATAGGCGATCAGCCCGGCCTCGGCTGCAGGGGCCATGCGCAAGGCCGAGAAATAGAGCGCATGGTAGCCGAAAAGTCCAATCGTTCCGAACAGATAGGTGGTCCACGCGATCTGGCGAAGCTGCCCGACGCCGCCACTCGCAACAGTCCAGATCAGGCCCAACATACCGCCGATCGAAAAGCAGATTGCGTTCAGCAATAGAGGCGGAGTCGGGGCCGAGCCCACCGTGAACAGGGCCAGCAAGGACCAGAGCAACACAGCGACAAAACCGATTGCAGTCGCAGCCATTTTACTCATTCAGTGGACACCTTCTCGACCGGGATGATTTCGAACTCATCCGATATATGCGCGGTCTTTTCAATCTCGGATATGAACCAGTCGCGGAACGCTGCGATCTGGGGTCGTTTTTCCGCTCCTTGCAGACACAGAAAGCGAAAGCGCCCGGCGGTTTCCAGCGCCACTTTGAACGGTGCCACCAAACGACCTTCGGTCAGGTCTTTCAGGATCATCGCGCGCCGTCCTAGCACCACGCCAACTCCGGCCACAGCGGCGTCGATGGCGTGATCCGCGTTCGAAAAATGCGCGCCGTGGGTCGGCGTGAAATCCAGCCCTACGGCACGGAACCATGCAGGCCAATCGCAGCGCGGTTTTAGAAAACTAATCGAATCGTCGTGGATCAGAGGGGCGTCCCGCAGAGACTCGGGTGTCGGGAACTGTTCCGCCAGTTCCGGCGTCATCACTGGCGTCAGCCATTCCCTGCGGACGGGAACGGAATACAGGCCCTCATCGGGTCCGTATCCAAAGCGGATTGCCACGTCCACGTCATCGCGTTCTAGATCCATGTTGCGCAATGTAGCCGAGAACTTCAGGTCAATCCCCGGATTGGCCCGGGCGAATTCGTACAGGCGCGGCGCCAGCCACTTAGCCGTCAGGGCGGGGCCAGCGGTGACCGTCAGGCTGGTTTCATCCTGCAGTCGCCGCGTTGCCTGCCACGCGACTTGCAGCGCAGCAAAACCATCCGCAGTTCCCGGAGCAAGCGTTCGCCCGGCCTCAGTCAGTTCCACTGCGCGGTTGAGGCGACGAAACAGGGGGTGACCCAGATGCTCCTCCAATGATTTGATCTGAAAGGACAGCGCGGCCGGGGTCACGTTCAACTCATCCGCGGCTTTGGCGAATGACATATTTCGTGCTGCGGCATCGAAGGCGCGCAAAGCGGTGAGAGGGGGCAGGCGGTCGGACATCTCGGTTAAATATTTCTGAACTGAAGTGGCGAAAACTCTCGTTTGTGCAGTTTAAAATCAAAGGTAATGTTGAAGGCAAGACAAATCCACCTTGATAGAGAAGGGTTCAACATGATCGAGATGACGACAAACCCAGCCATCCAAAGCGCCATTCACCGCGCACATGAAGAGCGTGGCAAGGCGGTTGTAGGGTTCTGGTCCTGGCTATTCGGTTCCCGCTGACCGCAGCGCGCGCGGTCTTACGGGATAAAAGAAGGGCCGGTCCTTGGTGGACCGGCCCGTTTTCATTCCAATGCCTTCGCTTTAGACGAAGAACTGTGCCCCGTTGGCCGAGATGGTCGAACCGTTGATAAACTGCGAATCGTCTGACGCCAGGAACGCCACACAACGCGCGATTTCTTCCGGTTCACCCAGACGACCCGCCGGGATTTGACCGATGATCGACTCGCGTACCTTCTCGGGGACTGCCATCACCATCTCGGTCGCGATATAGCCGGGGCAGATCGCGTTGGCGGTAATACCGGCCCGCGCACCCTCCTGAGCCAGTGATTTCACGATACCCAGATCGCCCGCTTTGGTCGCCGCATAATTCACCTGAGCGAATTGGCCCTTCTGACCGTTGATCGAGCTGATTACGATGATACGGCCAAACTTGCGCTCACGCATACCCGGCCAAACCGGGTGAACGGTGTTGAATACCCCGGTCAGGTTTGTGTCGATCACCTGATGCCATTGCTCGGGCGTCATCTTGTGGAACGGCGCGTCGCGGGTGATGCCTGCGTTGGCGACCACAATGTCGATCGGACCAACCTCGGCTTCGACTTTTTCGATGCCTGCTTTGGATTCGTCGTAATCAGCAACATTCCACTTGTAGGTGGCGATGCCGGTTTCCTCGGTGAATTTTGCTGCGGCTTCGTCATTGCCCGCATAAGTGGCGGCAACATTGTATCCTTCGGCCTTGAGCGCCTTGGAAATTGCTGCGCCGATGCCGCGAGAACCGCCGGTTACGAGTGCTGTACGTGCCATTTAGGATTCCTCCAATTTCAATCGTCTTGGTAATGTTGTTACTGTGCTGATTTGTGTTGCGCAATATTGTTTCGTGCCGTGTTTTTGAATTCCGGGTGGCAATATCGTCGCATCTTCGAGGCCAGGCCCCAGTGGTACAAAAAAGGCGCCCGGAGGGGGCGCCTTTATTATCTGGATGTCAAAACGCTTAGTCGCGCTCCACGCAGAGGGCGACACCCATGCCGCCACCGATGCAGAGGGTCGCCAGGCCCTTCTTGGCGTCACGGCGTTTCATTTCGAACAGAAGCGTGTTCAGAACGCGGCAGCCCGACGCTCCGATCGGGTGACCGATGGCAATCGCGCCGCCGTTCACGTTCACGATCGACGGATCCCAGCCCATGTCCTTGTTCACGGCGCAGGCCTGTGCGGCAAAGGCTTCGTTGGCCTCGACCAGATCCAGATCGTCAACCGACCAGCCCGCCTTTTCCAGCGCCTTGCGTGAGGCGTAGATCGGGCCGACGCCCATGATCGACGGGTCCAGACCGGCGGTTGCGTAAGATGCAATGCGGGCCAGAGGCTCGATGCCGCGCTTTTCGGCATTCTCCGCCGACATCAGCAGAGTCGCCGCCGCGCCGTCGTTCAGGCCCGAAGCGTTTGCCGCGGTGACTGAGCCGTCTTTGGTGAAGGCCGGGCGCAGTTTGGCCATCGCCTCCATGGTCGCGCCGTGGCGGATGTATTCGTCCTTGTCCATCACGATGTCGCCCTTGCGGGTTTTGATGGTGAAGGGCACGATCTCGTCGGCGAATTTGCCGGCGTTCTGGGCCACTTCGGCTTTGTTCTGCGATGCGACAGCGAATTCATCCTGCATGTCGCGGCTGATCTGCCACTTCTCAGCGACGTTCTCAGCCGTTTGACCCATGTGATAGCCGTTGAAGGCATCCCACAGACCGTCGCGGATCATCGTGTCGATATACTTCATGTCGCCCATCTTGTGACCGGCGCGCAGGGCGGCGGCGTGGGGTGACAGGGTCATGTTCTCTTGCCCACCAGCGGCAACGATCTCGGCATCACCCAATTGGATGTGCTGCGCACCCAAGGCAACGGCACGCAGGCCCGAGCCGCAAACCTGGTTGATGCCCCAAGCCGCGCTTTCCTGCGGCAGGCCCGCATTGATATGCGCCTGGCGTGCAGGGTTCTGACCCTGGGCGGCGGTCAGGACCTGGCCCATGATGGTTTCGCTTACTTCGCCTTTGTCGATCCCGGCGCGGTCCACAACCGCTTCGAGGACCGCAGCGCCGAGGTCATGTGCAGGGGTGTTCGCAAACGAACCACCAAAGCTGCCCACACCTGTGCGGGCGGCGGATGCGATTACTACGTTGGTCATATAGTCAATCCTTTACCGTCATGGTCCAGCGGGATGTCTGACGGCGCAGGTCGAGAGGTACCCCTCGAAAACAAGAGCGCCTCGTGATCCCCCGCTCCAGTCTCTTTGCAATACCTTAATGCTGCATGTGCAGCAACGGTCAGCTTGTCTCAGTGCCGGATTCGGTGCGAAAAGACGCACCTTCAACTATTCAACTACCTGTTTTTGCCTGACTATCTGATGCCCACGGTGGCGCAACCGATGGCGCGCCAAACAGAAAGCCCTGCAGACAGTCGACTCCGTTAGCGACCAGAAAGGCGGCATCTTCGGGGGTTTCGACCGATTCGGCTGTTACGAGAATCTCAAATTCCCGCGCCACGGCGATCAGGGCACGCACCAGAGCCTGGTTGTCCCGGTTTTGAGCAATTCCGCGGATGAACTGACCATCAATCTTGGCCGCGTCGAACATAAACTCGCGAAAGTAGCGAAAGCTGAAATTGCTGGCGCCGAAATCATCCAGCGCAAAGGCGATGCCGCGCGCCTGCTGTCGGTCCATGAAATCCACCACCAGCTCGGGCACCTGCATGGCCGACCTTTCCGAGATCTCCAGAATCAACCTTTCCCCCAGGCTGTTGTCTTTTTTCAGAAACCTGTCCAGCACGCGGGACCATCCGGCATAGCCGATGGATCGGGCGGACATGTTGATAGACAAGCGAATACCGGGATTTCGGATCAGGGTGCGCAATCCCATCTCAAGCGCAACGCAATCCAGATCGCGCCCGATAGGAGTGTTTTCGACCTGCGGCATGAATTCTCGCGCCGGTATCACCCGACCGGTTTCGTCCAAAACGCGGATGAACCCTTCGTAAAAGGCAACATTCTGCGGCGGCTGTGCCTGCATGACCGGTTGAAAGGCCAGTTTGCATTGTTTGTGTTTCACCGCTTCGGTCGCCATTTGCACGACCGAACCATCCCGGGATGACACAGCCGCATTCAGCGGATTGTCCGAGCCTTCGGGCACGTCTGCCAGTTTCTTGTCCCGCATATCCAAGCCTGTCCACGAAAGGAATGGCTCTGATTTCAGGTCAAACAAGTGAATCTGCGGTTAAGAAAACTCAGTTTTCTGCGCGCACGTCAGATCAGCGTACCGATTGCCACGCGTATCCGGCGGCACCAACCACCGCGCCGATCATGCCAAGCGCGGTCATTGCAAATCCAAGCGCCAAAGCAACCGGAGATACGCCCGCACCCAGAGCCGCCAACATTGCCACTACCAGCCCTGCAAGGCCAATAAACGTCGAGATAGTGATGATGCGGGTCATAATGGCCTCAGGCTGCACGGATACAAAACTTCTGTCTCATATGGAGCTCTGAGCCCGGAAATCAACCAAGCTCGCGCAAATCCGCTTATGCTCAGGCTTGTTCTGCCTGTCCTTTGGGCACTGGCGGGTCCAGATGCTCAAATCCGGGCGTCCCGCGATCTTCCGGGTGGCGGAGCAGATGTTTGGCTTTGATCTGTCCGGAATTGTCCCGGCTGCCATCGTGGCTGTAGCCCGGCGGTGCAAAGCAATAGGCCAGACGCTGGCGCGGGGTCAGTCCGGGCTGTGTGGCGTCGCGCCAGATGCTGACCCATTCGTGAAAGGCCACACGCAGCGGGTTGAACGTGCCGATATTGTGGACCAACCCATAATCGACACGGTCATCTTCCTGCTCGGGTACAAACGTTCCGAACAGCTTGTCCCAGATGATGAAGACACCAGCATAGTTGCAATCCAGATAGCGTGCGTTGCGCCCGTGATGGGCGCGATGGTGGCTTGGCGTGTTCATCACCGCCTCAAACCAGCGGGGCATCTTGCCGATGGCTTCGGTGTGAATCCAGAACTGATAGATCAGATTCAACCCGCCCACGAACAGCACCATGGCCGGATGGAACCCCAGCAGGATCAGCGGCGCACGCACCACCATCATGAAGGTGAACGTATAGGTCCAGGTCTGCCGCAGCGCCGTCGTCAGGTTGTAATGCTGCGAGCTGTGGTGGTTCACATGGCTGGCCCAGACCCAGCGGATGCGGTGGCCAAAGCGATGCACCCAATAGTAACGCAGATCATCCAGCACAAAACAAAGAATGATCACCGGGATCGAGGTGCCCAGATTCAGCGGCGTGATATGCCACAGCCACATGAAGAATGCATAGGCGATAAAACCCAACAGAAAACCCGAGGCGATATTCCCTGCGCCCATGATTAACGAGGTCACGGCATCGCGCGTCTCATACCGTCCGCCCCGGCCTTTGATGGCGATCCACAGGAACTCGGCCAGAATGGCGGCTATGAAAAAGGGTACGGCCCATTGCACCGCGTCGGGAAAGCTCACTTGGTCGGTCATGTGGGGTCCATCAAATTCTGCCAATGGGGGCGTTCAAAATCATCGAGATGAATGAGAACCTTGGGTGTTCCGAAATCATGAAACTGAACCTCCAGCCCGTCCGAATGGTTGATCCAGTCGAAGTCCAGCAGGTGCCGCGCCACGGTATCGGCACCGAAGGACCACAACAGCCCGTTTCCGGTTTCAGTGCGGATCAGTGCGGTGCGTTTGTCATGTGCGATGGTGATATCAATGATGAAATCATCTGGTGCATGGCGCAGCCATTCGGACGCGGCTGTTTCAGGCGTCAGATCGCGCACGCGCGATCGCCCTGTCAGGTGCAGCATCAGAGTGATCCCGGCGATACCTCCGACCACCAGAACCAGCAATATTTCAAGCGGCATTGCGTCCTCCCACCCGGCAGAGTGCAGAGCGGCAAAGGTACTGTCAAAGGTGGCGTGGCGTCAGTCGGCCTCGAGCGTTTCCGGAAGCTCGTGCTGCACGACCCGCTCAACAAACGGCACCAACCCTTCAGGGCCGGAAGCCCGGTCTTTGAGGTGGATACAGATATCAGGCCTGCGCGCGGCGATGATACCCACCATTTCACCGCGAATCTTGTCGTCGAGGCCGGCGCCCATGATCGCACAGACGATGCGCGGTTCGGCATCGAGTTGCCGCTTTACCTCATCCTGATCATGCGCACCCAGCCATTGGATCGGCATGTGATCCAGCTGTCGCGCCACGTCGCCGATGACATTTGGCAAACGGCCAATCAATAAAACCACCGGTTTCATCGCCGTCTCCCTTCTCTCAGGTTACAAACGAAAACCGGCCCATCGGGGCCGGTTCCAGTCTAACACAATTTGATCGCAAAGGCGTGTGCGTTAGCTTTCGGCACCCACCAGCGCCCCTACAATCGCCTTGGCGCTGTCCGAGTTCCACTCGGCATCGCCAATCAGGCGGGCGATTTCCTGACCTTCGGGATTCAGGATCACGGTGATCGGCAGGGCAATAACGCCAAATTCACGCGCAGCAGCAGAATTTGGGTCCTGATGGCGTGGCAGGTTCTCGATGCCGTTCTCATCGAAGAACTTCTTGATCCCGGCAGGCGTGTTGCGCCCGGTGGCCAAGGTGAGCACCTCAAACTTGTCGCCACCGAACTCTTCCTGAAGCTCGGCAATCTGCGGCATCTCTTTGCGGCAGGGGGCGCACCACGTGGCCCAGAAATTTATCAGCACGTATTTGCCGCGGTAGTCCTCAAGCGTGCCAACGCCGCCATCATCTTCCAACTGGAATTCGATGGTCTTGGCCTCTTTGGGCTCCTTATGCAGGATCAACCGTTTCAGAGTTCCGTCACGCAACGGGCCGAGGGTCTCGGCATCTGCTGCCAAAGCCGCGTTTGCACCCAGCGCAAGGGCCATATAAAGGGGGATCAGACGAAATAGGCGCATATCAACTCCGGGTTTTCTTACATGACCGATCAATCCTCGAACCAGATGTGGGGCGGCCGCTTTGCCGCCGGTCCAGACGCGATCATGGAGGCAATCAACGCCTCGATCGGGTTCGATCAGCGGATGGCAGCCCAGGACATTGCAGGCTCGCGCGCCCATGCCGCCATGCTGGCTGCCACAGGCGTTATAACTGATAATGACGCGCAGGCCATTCGGGAAGGGCTGCTCACCGTTTTGTCAGAAATCCAGAACGGAGAATTTCAGTTCTCGACTGCGCTGGAAGACATCCACATGAATGTCGAGGCGCGGCTGAAGGAAGTGATCGGCGAACCCGCAGGCCGTCTGCACACGGGCCGCTCGCGCAACGATCAGGTCGCGACCGATTTCAAACTGTGGGTGCGTGATCAGTTTGACGCGGCTGAAACTGGCCTTCTGGCTCTGATCCGCGCGCTTTTGGCGCAGGCCGAGGCCGGGGCGGATTGGGTCATGCCCGGCTTTACGCACCTGCAAACCGCGCAGCCCGTCACATGGGGCCATCACATGATGGCCTATGTCGAGATGTTCGGCCGCGACTTGTCCCGCGTTCGCGATGCCCGTGCCCGGATGAACGAATCCCCTCTCGGCGCAGCCGCGCTGGCCGGGACCTCGTTCCCCATCGACCGACAGATGACGGCTGAAGCGCTGGGTTTCGACCGCCCAGCCGCAAACTCTCTGGACGCCGTCAGCGACCGTGATTTTGCGTTGGAGTTCTTGTCCACTGCCTCGATCTGCGCCGTGCACCTATCGCGCTTTGCTGAAGAGCTGGTGATCTGGTCCTCGGCCCAGTTCCGCTTTGTGACACTCTCGGACAGGTTCTCGACCGGCTCATCGATTATGCCGCAAAAGAAAAACCCGGACGCCGCAGAACTAATCCGCGCCAAGGTGGGCCGCATATACGGAGCCAACACCGCGCTGATGATGGTGATGAAGGGTCTGCCGCTGGCCTATTCCAAGGACATGCAGGAAGACAAGGAACAGGTCTTTGACGCCGCCGACAACTGGATGCTCGCGCTGGCAGCCATGGAGGGCATGGTCAAGGACATGACCGCCAACCGCGAAAGCCTCGCCGCCGCTGCTGGGTCGGGTTTCTCAACTGCAACTGATCTGGCCGATTGGTTGGTCCGCGTGCTGGGCCTGCCGTTCCGAGATGCGCACCATGTCACCGGTTCGCTGGTTGCGATGGCCGAGAGCAAAGGATGCGATTTGCCCGACCTGACACTCGAAGACATGCAATCCGTCCGTGCAGACATCACCGATGACGTCTATTCTGTTCTTACGGTCGAAAACTCGGTAAACTCGCGCCAGTCTTATGGCGGCACCGCACCGGATCAGGTGCGGGCCCAGATCGAGCGATGGAAGGCGCTGGTGTAATGCAGATACGACGCGTGGTGCTCTTGATTGCGGTCGCAGCGGCTCTGGCTGGCTGCGGTGCAGATGGCGAACCCATCCAACCAACGATGAGCGCAAGTGTCGGTGTGGGCAGCAGTGGCACCTATGGCGGTGTTGGCGTTGGTCTTAGACGCGGTGGGCTGGGCGTTTATCTCGGGCTCTGAAATCCGAATTTGTAATCTACGGATCGTACACCCATTTGCATCAGGCACGTTCTGAATGACCAAGAGAAATAGCATGAGACCTGTCGGCCTGATCCTCTGCCTCGTCGTGCTTGCAGCTTGCGACCCGTCAGGTACACCCCGAACGGAGCCATCGGCCACACCCAGCGGATCCGGTATCTCGGTTTCAGGATACGCACGGGTTGGCGCGTCAAAGACCTTCTGAACCGCGACGGGTGACCACAACCCCACCGGAATCATTTGATCCACATGCCTCTTTTGGTCTAAGCGCGCTTTCATGGATCATTTTCTCTACCGCGACGGCGCGCTTTTCGCCGAGGACGTCCCCGTTTCCGAAATCGCAGCCGCGGTCGGAACCCCGTTCTATGTCTATTCAACGGCGACCCTGTTGCGGCATTTCAAGCTGTTCGACGATGCGCTTGAGGGTACCGATCACCTTGTCTGTTACGCGATGAAGGCCGCCAGCAATCAGGCGATTCTGAAGACGCTGGCGCAGGCGGGCGCGGGGATGGATGTGGTTTCGGGTGGGGAATATCTGCGCGCCAAGGCCGCAGGCGTGCCCGGAGATAAGGTCGTCTTCTCGGGCGTCGGCAAGACTGCGGACGAGATTCGCACGGCCCTGACGGGCGGCATCCGCCAGTTCAACGTCGAATCTGAACCTGAGATGCAGGTGATCAACGCGGTCGCGCTGGAACTTGGCAAGGTTGCGCCGATCACCGTGCGGGTGAACCCGGATGTGGACGCAAAGACCCACGCCAAGATTGCCACCGGCAAATCCGAGAACAAGTTCGGCATCCCGATCTCGCGCGCTTCTGAGGTTTATGCGCTGGCCGCAAGCCTGCCGGGGCTCGAAGTGATCGGGATTGACGTCCATATCGGCTCTCAGCTGACCGAGCTTGAACCGTTTGAGCTGGCCTACAACAAGGTCGCTGACCTGACCGAGCGTCTGCGCGCCGAGGGCCACAATATCCGCCGTCTTGATCTGGGTGGCGGTTTGGGCATTCCCTATACGCGTTCCAATGACGCGCCTCCACTCCCGGTCGAATATGGCGCGATGATCAAGAAAACATTGGGTCATTTGGGCTGCGAGATCGAGATTGAGCCCGGCCGCCTGATCGCAGGCAATGCGGGCCTGATGGTGTCCAAGGTCATCTATGTCAAATCCGGTGAAGACCGCGATTTCCTTATCCTCGACGGCGCGATGAATGATCTGATCCGCCCTGCGATGTATGAGGCGCATCATGACATCGTGGCGGTCGAAGAACCCGCCGTCGGGGTCGAACAAAGACCCTATGATATCGTTGGCCCGGTCTGTGAATCTGGCGATACATTTGCCAAGCAGCGCAACATGCCGCCGCTGAAATCGGGCGATCTGATCGCCTTCCGTAGTGCGGGGGCCTATGGCGCGGTGATGTCCAGCGAATACAATACGCGTCCCCTGATCCCCGAGGTTCTGGTGAACGGGGATCAATTTGCCGTAATTCGTGAACGGCCAAGCTTTGACGAAATCATAAACCGCGATACCATACCAGAGTGGCTCTGACGCGATAGGCGCGCGGGCCGATCAGGAGGCCCGCCTTGCGCGACAACCAGACCCTGCCGATTCCGAGATTGTCCCTGTGGCTGACGCATGGGGGCATGCTGGCCGAGCAGGTTTTGCGCGCCTTCTGGCCGTTTTTCTCGATCCTGATGGTTCTGCTGGCGGCCCTGATGTTGGGGCTTCAGGACCTTGTGCGCATCGAAACCGTCTGGATTTGCGCTGCTGTCGGCGTGCTGGGGCTGGTCGCGACTGCGATTCTCGGCATTCGACGCATCCACTTGCCAACCCGTGCCGAAGCGCTGGTTCGGCTGGATGAAACCTTGCCGGGGCGACCGATTCAGGCGTTGATGGATGATCAGGCGATCGGTGCGATGGATGCGGATTCGGTGGCCCTGTGGCAGGCCCATCAGTCGCGCATGGCTGCGCGTGCTGCGCAGGCCGATCCGGTAAAACCCGATTTGCGGCTGGCCTCTCGCGATCCCTATGCCTTGCGCTATGCCGCCTTGCTGGCTTTGGTCGTAGCAGCACTGTTCGGGTCGTTCTGGCGGATCGGATCGGTGGCGGACATGACACCGGGCACGGCGCAGGCCGGGCAGGGGCCTAGCTGGGAAGGTTGGGTTGAGCCGCCGCGTTATACCGGATTGCCGACGCTGTACCTGGCGGATCAGACCGATCCAACGCTGACGGTGCCCGAAGGCAGTCGGATCACATTGCGGTTTTACGGAGAAGTTGGCGCGCACAGCCTGACAGAAACTTCGACACCTCTTGGCACCGAAGCTGCGACAGAACCGGAGCAGGAATTTGTCGCCGAACGGTCCGGTCAGCTGCGGATCGACGGTCCGGCGGGGCGCGAATGGGCGCTGAACATCCTGCCTGACACCGCCCCTCAGATCGCTGCGGCGGGTACGGCAGAGGCCGAGGCCGGTGGTCAGATGAAACTGCCCTTCGCGGCAGCGGACGATTACGGCATCGTTTCGGGCACGGCCCGGATCGAGCTGGATCTGACGGCGGTCGACCGCCAATACGGGCTGGCCACCGAGCCGGAACCGCGTGAGACGATCACGGTCGAGCTGCCGATGCCGATCACCGGTGACCGAACCGATTTCACCGAAGACCTGATCGAGGATTTCTCGCAGCACCCCTGGGCGCATCTGCCGGTAAAGATCACCCTCATGGCCACGGATGCATCAGATCAGGAGACGGTGGCAGAGCCCTATCTGACAGACCTGCCCGCACGGCGTTTCTTTGACCCGCTGGCCGCGGCTGTGATCGAACAGCGGCGCGATCTGCTCTGGTCGCGCGAAAATGCGCTGCGCGTATCGCAGCTGCTGCGCGCGGTTTCGCATTTGCCCGAAGACCTGTTCCGCTCGGACACTGCTTATCTGCGCCTGCGTGTGATCTTGCGCCGGTTGGAGACGTTTGACCGGCACGGCGCATTGAATGCAAAGCAGCAGGAAGAGATTGCTCAGGCCCTGTGGGATTTGGCGGTTCTGATCGAGGATGGAACGCTGGCCGATGCGCTGGAGCGGATGCGGCGCGCGCAGGAACGTCTGACCGAGGCGATGCAGAATGGTGCCAGCGACGAGGAAATCGCCGAGCTGATGCAGGAATTGCGCGAGGCGACGCAGGACTACATGCGGCAGCTGCAACGGCTGGCGCAGGAAAACGGTGAGACGCAGCAGGGTCAGCAAGGCCCCAACGGTGAAACTCTGCAGATGACGCAGGATGACCTGCAGCGGATGATGGACCGTATTCAGGAGCTGATGGAACAGGGCCGCATGGCCGAGGCGCAGCAGGCGTTGGAAGAGTTCCAGCAAATGATGGAAAACATGCGTGTCACCCAAGGGCAGGGCCAAGGTGGCCAGTCCGAAGGTCAGCAGGCCATGGAAGGATTGGCGGAAACCCTGCGTGAACAACAGGGCCTCAGCGATCAGGCGTTCCGAGATCTGCAGGAACAGTTCAACCCGGGTGCTCAGGCAGGCGAAAGTCAGGGCAACGAAGGCCGCTCGGGAGGGCAGGGCCGGGGGCAGAGCCATGATGGTCAGGGCCAGGGCTCGGACGAGCCCGGCGATGGCGACTCTGGTCAGCCGTCACTGGCAGACCGGCAACAGGCGCTGCGCGATGAGTTGCAACGTCAGGAACAGGGTTTGCCCGGTGGTGGCACCCCCGAAGGCGAAGCCGCGCGCGAGGCGCTGGGCCGTGCGGGCCGCGCCATGGACGAGGCGGAGGATGCCCTGCGCGGCAATGATCTGGCCGAGGCCATAGACCGCCAGTCCGAGGCGATGGAAGCATTGCGGGAAGGCATGCGCTCATTGGGCGAGGCGATGGCGCAGAACCAGCAGAACCAGCCGGGTCAAGGGACCGAAGCTGGTGACATGGAGGCCAACAACCGTGACCCGCTGGGTCGTACGCCGGGTTCAGCGGGATCGATCTCGACCGATGATAACCTGCTACAGGGCGAAGATGTCTATCGTCGCGCGCGGGAACTCCTGGACGAAATCCGCCGCCGCACCGGCGAAACGGATCGGCCCCAGATCGAACTGGAATACCTCAAGCGTTTGCTAGAACGGTTCTGAGTGCCTCAGTTCTGAGCGCCGCCCGTCTGTGTTTCAAGCCAGATACGGGCCTGATCGATCACAGAGACATAGGATTTCAGAACCGGATCGGCCTGCGGGATCGCTTCGCTGATCTGGTTGGCGTTGCCGTAGATCATCAGAAGAATAATTCCGATGACGACAATGATGGTAAAGCCGCGCAGGAAGCCACCGGATTTGCGCACCGGGGCGGCCGCTTCGGTCGCATCAGATGTCAAATCGCTGCGCAGGCCCGAATTGATCGCCTCGACATCCGGCAACGCCTCTTTCTGCCCTGAGTCAGAGGCCGTCTCGGTCGCGGCAGGCCGTTTGGGTTTGACCTTGGGTTCCTCTGGCGGATCAAGCGCCAGATCGGGCTGGCTTTCCAGATTGCTGCCTTCGCGTTCGCGCAGTTCGGCCTCGCGCGCAGCTTCTTCCTTGAGGATGTTGGCAACCGCCGGGTCCACGTTCCCGTTGTCCTCTGATGCCTCAGGCTCGCTATCGGCGGCCTCGGGCGCGGCGGTCTCCTCCACCTCTTCTGCAACCTCTTCAACCTCTGGCGCAGGGGGGGCTTTCGGCGCTCCGGCCTCTGGTGTCTTGGTCTGGAACCAGGTCTGCTCGCAATTCGAACACTGAACGTCGCGACCACCTTCCGGGATCACCTCGTCGGGAACCTCATATTGGGCACTGCAATTCGGACACGTTAAACGCATTCTGCCTCCTGCCCGGACAAGCGGGCCTGATAATAGTTTTTTCAGGGATGATATTCCGTTAAGACCCAACAGCAAAGCGCGTTTTCGTCATCGCGGGCCAAGTGTCGCCAATTGGACCCGCCCGAGGCATTGAAACCGCCGCTGCGCTCGGGCAAGAGGTGAGCATAACAAAGGGGGCAGGCGTGATCGAGCTGGAGAATATCAGCTACAGCTATGGCGGCGGTGAATTGCTGAGCGACGTGTCGTTGCGATTGCAACCGGGGTCGTTCCATTTCCTGACCGGGCCGTCGGGCGCGGGCAAGACCACATTGCTCAAGCTTTGTTATGGCGCATTGTTGCCAACCTCGGGGCGGCTCAGCGCATTTGGTGAGGACATCGCACGGCTGGACCGCGATCAGATGGCTCTGTTGCGGCGCCGGATCGGTGTCGTGCATCAGGATTGCCGGTTTCTGGATCACATGACCGTTGCCGAAAACGTCGCGCTTCCGTTGATGGTATCGGGACGCGGAGATGCCGGCGAACAGGATGATCTGAACGAACTTCTGGGCTGGGTCGGGTTGGGCAACCGCCTTGGGGCGCTGCCGCCTGAGCTGTCTGGCGGTGAGCGTCAGCGCGCCGCCTTGGCTCGCGCCGTCATTCTATCACCCGACGTTGTGCTGGCGGATGAGCCCACCGGCAATGTCGACTGGGAGATGTCGCAACGTCTGCTGCGTCTGCTGGTCGAGCTGAACCGGATGGGCAAGACCGTGCTGATCGCCACCCACGATCTGAGCCTGATCCGCGCCGCCAAAAGCCAGGTTCAGGCGCGAGTCTTGCGGATCTCGCAACGCCGGCTGCAGCTCGCGGGGGCAGATCTATGAGCAAGGGAGATATCCGCAACCTGCTGCGCCGCGACGCACGTGCTGACCGGGTGGTGCCTCCTACCGGGTTTACCGCGCAGCTGACGCTGTTCGTGTCGGGTGCGATGGCGTTTCTGGCGGTGTTTGCGCTGGCCTTGTCGCTGGCCTCGGGCCGTCTGGCGGATCGCTGGGCCTCGGAACTGGCAGGGGCAGCCACGCTGCGGATCAATGCACCGGCTGACCAACGCGCGGCACAAACCGAGGCCGCGCTGACCGTGTTGCAACAAACCCCCGGTGTCGCATCGGCCCGCGCGCTGACAAGTGAAGAACAGGCGGCACTGCTGTCTCCCTGGTTTGGTCCCGATCTGCCGCTGGACACCCTACCCGTGCCGCAGCTGATCGAGATCATCGAAGGCCCGCCGGGTCTGGACGCCGCTGGCCTGCGTTTGCGGCTAGGTGCCGAGGTGCCGGGCGCGGTGCTGGACGATCACACGCGTTGGCGCGAACCTTTGGTGGATGCGGCCATGTCGCTGCGGCGGCTGGGCTGGATCTCGATTCTGCTGATCGGCGGCGCTACCGCCGCCATGATCACCCTCGCCGCAAACGCCTCGCTTGCCGCAAATGCGCAGATTATCGAGGTTCTGCGTCTGGTTGGCGCGCGTGATCGTTTCATCGCCGGAGCCTTCGTGCGAAGGTTTACCTTCCGCGCATTGTTTGGGGCCGTCGTCGGTACTTTGCTGGGAATGACGGGCGTTTTACTGTTGCCCGAGGCGTCTGATACGGGTGGATTTCTGACTGGGCTGGGATTTCAGGGTACCGGCTGGCTGTTGCCTGCGCTGATCCCGGTTCTGGGGGCTGCGGTCGCCTTCCTGGCCACATGGTCGGCAGCGCGGCGCAAGTTAAAGGAGCTTTCGTGATGTTCATGGCCTTTCAATGGGTTCGCTCACTGATCTTCATGATCACAATCTATGCCTGGATGCTGATCCTCGGGATTGTCTTTGCACCCTATGCCTTGTTCACCAAGCGCGGTGCCTTGCAGGCGTGTAAAACCTATGCCCGCAGCACCATGTGGCTGGCACGCTGGATGGTGGGCATTCGCTGCGAAGTGCGTGGGACGGTTCCGGATACCGAGGTGGTCGTGGGTGCCAAGCACCAGTCCTTTCTGGACATCATCATAATTTTCGCTGCGGTCCCCCACGGCAAGTTCATCATGAAACGCGAACTGCTGTTTACGCCCGTGATCGGCATGTATGCGCGTCGTCTGGGCTGTATCCCGGTCAATCGCGGCAAGCGCGGGGCTGCGGTGGCCAAAATGGTGAAAGATGTCGCGAAAGAGTTCAGCGAACCCGGTCAGTTGGTCATCTATCCACAAGGCACGCGCGTCGCACCGGGTGCGCAGAAACCCTACAAAGTGGGCACTGCGGTTCTTTACGAAGGGTTGGGCTTTCCCTGCGTACCGGTTGCCACGAATGCAGGTGTATTCTGGCCGCGGACAGGCATCCTGCGTAAACCCGGTACCGCAATTGTCGACTTCCTTGATCCAATCGAGCCCGGAGTGAACCGCGATGCTTTTCTTGAGAGGCTCGAAGATGTCATCGAGACACGATCGAATGCGTTGATGCGGGAAGTAGGGTTTGATCCAGATGCAGTACATTGACGATATCGCCACGCTTGAAGGTCTCTATGGCACGCCCGGGGCGCCTTCCTTGCGCAAGGTTGCCCGCCAGCTGACACCGCTTTATCGCAAATGGATCATGACCTCACGGCTCTGTATCCTCAGCACAGTTGGCCCTGAAGGCGTTGATGGCAGTCCGCGCGGCGATGACAGCCCCGTCGTGCTGGAACTCGATCCCGGTACATTGGCCTTGCCGGATTGGCGTGGCAACAACCGGCTGGACAGTCTGAGAAACATCGTGCGTGACCCGCGTGTGGCGCTGTTGTTCATGGTTCCCGGCTCGAACACAGTGGTTCGGGTGAATGGCTCAGCGCGTCTGACAGCGGATGAACCATTGCGCGACCGCTTTGAGAAAAGCGGCAAACGCCCCGCCACGGTTATCGTTATTGAAATTGCCGAGATCTACACCCAATGCGCCCGGGCGTTGATGCGCGCGCAGACGTGGAAGGGTGGTAGTGAAGCAGAGACCCTGCCAAGCGTCGGGGAAATCCTCGCAGAAATGACCGCTGGCGAAGAAGGCGGCGCACAATATGATCAGGAATGGGGCTCACGCGCCGCCAAAACCATGTGGTAGAAAGGAGGCTCTGCCCCCGCCGCGGCAAGCCGCGACTCCCCCGGGGTATTTTTGGCCAGATGAAGCAGGGGATCTGGTCTTCATCTGGCCAAAAATGCATCGGAGCGCGAGGCAGAGCCTCGCACCCTTAGCATGAGACGCGCGCAGGTTCAGGAATGAATCGGGCCGTCACCGCAAGCCAAAGCCGCCTCGCGAACCGCTTCCGAATAGGTCGGATGTGCGTGGCAGGTCAGCGCCAGATCCTCGGCTGAGGCACCAAATTCCATGGCGACGCAGACCTCGTGGATAAGGTCTCCGGCTGCTGGGCCGATGATGTGGCAGCCCAGAATGCGGTCGGTTTCTTTATCCGCCAGGATTTTCACAAACCCATCCGCCGCGAAGTTCGCCTTGGCACGACCGTTGCCCATGAACATGAACTTGCCAACCTTGTAGGCACGACCCTGTTCCTTCAGCGTCGCCTCGGTCTCGCCTACATTGGCGACCTCGGGCCATGTATAGATCACACCCGGAATGACGCCGTAATTCACGTGGCCGTGCTTGCCCGCGACCTGTTCGGCGGCGGCCATGCCTTCGTCTTCTGCCTTGTGGGCCAGCATGGGCCCCTCGATAACGTCACCGATGGCGTAAATGCCCGGCACGTTGGTCTGCCAGTCGGCACCCACCTTGATCTGGCCGCGCGGTGTCATCTCAACGCCCAGGGCGTCCAGGCCCAGACCATCTGAGTAAGGCTTGCGCCCCGTGGCGACCAGAACACTGTCGGCGTCGATCACATGCTCGCTGTCATCCTTGAGCAGTTTGTAAGTGACTTTGGCCTTGGTCTTGGTTGCCTCGGTCTTCTGCACCGCTGCGCCCATGACGAAATTCAGGCCTTGCTTCTTGAGTATGCGCTGGAAGGTTTTCTGAACCTCGGGGTCCATGCCCGGCGTGATCTCCTTGAGGAATTCAATCACCGTCACCTCGGCACCCAGTCGGCTGTAGACCGAGCCCAGCTCCAGCCCGATCACGCCAGCACCGATCACCACCATCTTTTTCGGGATCTTGCCCAGAGACAGTGCGCCGGTCGAGGTCACGACGACCTTTTCGTCCACTTCGACACCGGGCAGCGCCGAAGGCTCGGACCCCGATGCAATGATGATGTTCTTGGCCTCATGCACGTCGTCTCCGACTTTGACCTTGCCTGCGGCGGGGATCGAACCCCAACCCTTCAGCCAGTCGATCTTGTTCTTCTTGAACAGGAACTCGATGCCCTTGGTGTTGCCCTCGATCACCTCATCCTTGTAGGCTTGCATCTGCTTCCAATCGACCGAGGGGCTTTTGCCCTTCAGGCCCATCTTGGCAAAATTATGCTCGGCCTCGTGCAACTGGTGCGAGGCATGCAGTAACGCTTTCGACGGGATGCAACCCACGTTCAGGCAGGTGCCACCCAGCGTTTCACGCCCTTCGACAACGGCGGTCTTCAGCCCCAGTTGGGCGCAGCGGATAGCGCAGACATAGCCGCCGGGGCCGGCTCCGATTACGATGACGTCATAGCTGGACATTCGGGCACTCCTTGGTGTCTTGACCGCGTTCTGACGCAGCCTTTTTTGCTTATAGGGCTAGCAGATAAAGATAAACCGTCGCAACAAATCCCGCGACCCAGACGATGGTGCGCAGGAAAGGTATCGGGATGGCGAAGGCATAGATGGGAACGAAAGCAATACGCGCAATCAGGAAGATCTGAGCTGCCAACAGTGATCCGGATGTGAATGCGTCCTTGGCGGACAGGATCAAAACGGCAGGTGCAAACAGCGCCATCGCGACGACCGAGTTGTACAGTGTACGTTCAACCCGCGCAGCGACGCCGGTCAGCGGCGGCATATCATCCCGCGCACCACCCAGCGTCATCAACCCGACCTGAGACATGGCAGTCAGGACGTTCAGCAGGATGATTACCACGACCAGCAGGCCATAGAGCGCCAAAATCGAAAGTTCCGAAGACATGTTCACATATCCTTTTCAGCGGGTGTGCGGACGTGGGTTTAATATCTCACGGGCTCAGGAGCAGGCGGGTTTCACGCGCAATTGCTGTTATGTGTGCAGGGTCGACCCTGCACACCAGCTTTGTTAGCAGGCTAGACCGGCTCCAGCAGCTTGACCTGAATATGGGCCACGCCGCCACGCTCGTGATGCATGGCAAGCTCTTCCGAGTCGAAGAACTTACGCGCTCTTTCAAGATCCGCTACTTCGAACATCGCGACGGCGTGGTCGCGCTGATCAGGGTCTTTCCAGACGTGAAGGTCGCGGATACCCGAGGCCTCCCGCATCTTGCGGTCTTCTCGGAAGACCTTCAGCCAGGCGTTGAAATCGGCCACATCGGCCTGCCAGAGTACATGCGTAGCCATGGTTACAGATCCATCAGCAGGCGGCGGGGGTCTTCCAACGCCTCTTTCACGCGGACAAGGAAGGTCACCGCGCCTTTGCCGTCCACGATCCGGTGGTCATAGGACAGGGCCAAATACATCATCGGACGGATCTTGATCTCACCGTTGATGACCATCGGACGGTCCTGGATCTTGTGCATGCCCAGGATGCCCGATTGCGGCGGGTTCAGGATGGGTGAGGACATCAGCGAGCCATAGACACCGCCGTTTGAGATGGTGAAGGTGCCGCCCTGCATCTCGGCCATCGATAGTTTCCCGTCGCGGGCGCGTTTGCCTTTCTCTGCAATGGCTTTCTCGATCGCTGCAAAAGACATCGAGTCTGCGTCACGTATAACCGGAACCACAAGACCCTGAGGCGTACCGGCGGCGACACCCATATGCACGAAGTTCTTGTAGACGATGTCATTGCCATCGATCTCGGCATTCACTTCCGGAACCTCTTTCAGCGCGTGACAGCAGGCCTTGGTGAAGAAGGACATAAAGCCCAGTCGCACGCCGTGCTTCTTCTCGAACTGGTCCTTGTACTGGTTCCGCAGGGCCATCACCTCGGTCATGTCCACCTCGTTATAGGTGGTCAGGATGGCGGCAGTGTTCTGCGCATCCTTCAAACGCTTGGCGATAGTTTGGCGCAGACGGGTCATGCGCACGCGTTCCTCACGGCTTGCATCTTCGGCGGCGACAGGCGCACGTGGAGCTTGGGCAGCGGGGGCGGGCACAGCCGCCGCAGGCGCTGGGGCCGTAGCTGCTGCGACCGCATTCGCCACGTCTTCTTTCATGATGCGACCGTCACGGCCGGTGCCGGTGACCTGATCCGCCGAGAGGCCGGCTTCGGCCATCGCCTTTTCGGCTGATGGGGCGTTTGCCACGTCCTTGCCGGTGCTTGCTGCCGCAGCCGGGGCCGCCGCCGCAGCAGCCGGAGCGGGTGCAGCACCCGCGCCCGCGCCCGAAATCACCGCTAGTTTGGCGCTGGCATCGACTGTGCTGCCCTCGGGCGCAACAATCTCGGCCAGAACGCCTGCTGCCGGGGCCGGAACCTCGACCGAGACCTTGTCGGTCTCCAACTCGCACAGCATCTCGTCTTGCGCCACACTGTCGCCAACCTGTTTGAACCATGTCGAAACGGTCGCCTCGGTCACGGACTCGCCCAGCGTCGGCACCATCACGTCCACGCTGCCGCCGGATGCGGCCGGAGCCGCCGCCGCAGGCGCAGCAGCCGCAGTGGCCGGAGCAGGAGCGGCACCTTCACCAGCTGCGATTGTGGCCAGCAGGGCGTCGACGCCCACGGTTTCACCTTCGGCTGCGACGATCTCACCCATCACGCCAGCGGCAGGAGAGGGCACTTCAACGGTGACCTTGTCGGTCTCCAACTCACACAGCATTTCATCCACGGCTACTGCGTCACCGGGTTTCTTGAACCATGTCGCAACCGTGGCTTCGGTTACGGATTCGCCAAGCGTAGGTACACGAACTTCAATCGTCATCGCTTACTTTCCTTTGATGCTCAGCGCTTCGTTCACCAGCGCTTCTTGTTGGGCTTTGTGTTGGCTGGCCAGACCCGTCGCGGGCGAGGCCGATGTGGCGCGACCGGCATAAACCGGACGTGTGTGTTTTGCGCCGATGCGGGTCAGGACCCATTCGATATTGGGCTCGATAAAGGACCAGGCCCCCTGGTTCTTGGGCTCTTCCTGGCACCAGACCATCTCGGCGCCTTTGAAGCGCTCAAGTTCATTGATCAGCGAATGCGCCGGGAAGGGATAATATTGTTCGATCCGCATCAGGTAGACGTCATCGATACCACGCGCGTCGCGTTCCTCCAGCAGATCGAAATAGACCTTGCCCGAACACATGACGACCCGCTTGATCTTGTCATCCGCCACCAGCTTGGTGTCGGAGTTCCCTTTCTGCGCATCATCCCAAAGCACCCGGTGGAAGCTGGAGCCCGTGGTGAAATCTTCGGTGCTGCTGACCGCCAGCTTGTGGCGCAGCAGCGATTTCGGTGTCACTAGGATCAGCGGCTTGCGGAAAGTCCGATGCAACTGACGGCGCAGGATGTGGAAATAGTTCGCAGGCGTGGTGCAGTTCGCTACGATCCAGTTGTCCTGACCGCACATCTGCAGGAACCGCTCCAGTCGCGCGGATGAGTGTTCGGGGCCTTGCCCCTCGAACCCGTGCGGCAGCAGGGTGACCAGACCGGACATTCGCAGCCATTTGCTTTCGCCAGAGCTGATGAATTGGTCGAACATGATCTGCGCACCGTTGGCAAAGTCGCCAAACTGCGCTTCCCACAGAACCAGCGCGTTGGGTTCGGCCAGCGAATAGCCATATTCAAAGCCCAACACCGCATATTCGGACAGCATAGAGTCGATCACTTCATACTGCGACTGCCCTTTGCGGATGTTGTTCAGCGGGTAATACCGCTCTTCGGTTTCCTGATGAACAAAACCCGAATGGCGCTGGCTGAAGGTTCCGCGCGTGGCGTCCTGACCGGACAGGCGCACCGGATAGCCCTCGGTCAGCAAGGATCCAAAGGCCAGCGCTTCACCCGTGGCCCAGTCAAAACCTTGACCCGTTTCGAACATCTGCTTTTTGTGTTCGAGCAGACGTGCAACCGTTTTGTGAACCGCAATGTCGTCCGGCGCATGAGTCAACGCGTTGCCGATTTCGCTCAGCGTTTCGGGCGTGATCGCCGTCTCGCCGCGCATATACTCTTCTTTGTTTTTGTCCAGATGCGACCAGCGCCCATCCAGCCAGTCGGCCTTGTTGGGTTTGTAGTCTTTCCCGGCATCGAATTCTTCGTTCAGATGCGCCTGGAAGGCCGCCTTCATATCCTCGATCTCGCCCTCGGGGATCAGGCCGTCCTTGACCAGACGCTCGGTGTACAGAGACAGCGTGGTCTTATGCGTCTTGATCTTCTTGTACATGATCGGGTTGGTGAACATGGGCTCATCGCCCTCGTTATGGCCAAACCGGCGATAGCAGAAGATGTCCAGCACCACGTCCTTGTGGAACTTCTGACGGAACTCGGTCGCCACCTTGGCCGCATGCACCACCGCCTCGGGGTCGTCGCCATTCACGTGGAAGATCGGCGCTTCGACCATCAGCGCGATATCCGTGGGATAGGGGCTGGAGCGGCTGAAATGAGGCGCAGTGGTAAATCCGATCTGGTTGTTCACCACGATATGCATGGTGCCACCGGTCTTGTGGCCGCGCAAACCGGACAGGCCGAACCCTTCGGCCACCACGCCTTGACCGGCAAAGGCTGCATCACCATGAAGCAGAATGCCCATTACCGCGGTGCGGTCGTCATCCTTCAACTGATCCTGCTTGGCCCGGACCTTGCCCAGAACCACCGGGTTTACCGCCTCAAGGTGCGAGGGGTTGGCCGTCAGCGACAGGTGCACGCTGTTGCCGTCAAACTCGCGGTCGCTAGAAGCGCCGAGGTGGTATTTCACGTCACCCGAGCCATCCACATCTTCGGGCTTGAAACTGCCGCCCTGGAATTCGTTGAAGATGGCGCGATATGGCTTGCGCATCACGTTGGCGAGGATGTTCAGGCGACCCCGGTGCGGCATCCCGATAACGATGTCGCGCACACCCAGCGCGCCACCGCGTTTGATGATCTGCTCCATCGCCGGGATCAGGCTTTCGCCACCATCCAGACCAAACCGCTTGGTGCCCATGTATTTGACATGCAGGAATTTCTCGAAGCCTTCGGCCTCGACCATCTTGTTCAGGATGGCTTTGCGGCCTTCCTTGGTGAACTGGATTTCCTTGCCGTACCCCTCGATCCGCTCTTTCAGCCAAGCGGCCTCTTCCGGGTTCGAGATATGCATGTATTGCAGCGCGAAGGTGCCGCAATAGGTCCGCTTCACGATCTCGACGATCTGCCGCATGCTGGCCATCTGCAGTCCCAGCACGTTGTCGATAAAGATCGGCCGATCCATGTCGGCATCGGTAAAGCCATAGGTCTTGGGGTCAAGTTCGGGATGCGTGCTGGCAGCGCGCATGCCCAGCGGATCAAGATTGGCGGCCAGGTGACCCCGGATGCGATAGGCCCGGATCAGCATCAGCGCCCGCAGGCTGTCCAGCACCGCGCGCTTGATCTGGTCGTCGCTGACCTCAACGCCCTTGTCTGCCGCCTTCTCCTTGATCTTCTTTCCAGCCGCCTTGGCATCGATCTCGGCCCACTCTCCGGTCAGCGCCCCGGTCAGATCATCCGCCGGCATCGGCGGCCAGTCTGACCGTGCCCAAGAAGGCCCTTCAGCCTCGCGCTGCACATCCGGCGCATCATCGCCCATGGCCTTGAAGAACTCGACCCAGGCAGCATCCACAGCGCCCGGGTTCTTGGTGTACTGGGCATACAGCTGCTCCAGATATTCGGCATTATGCCCCTGCATGAAGCTCGAGGCGTGAAACTGGTCGTTGGGCGAGTGTTCGGTCATTGGGCTACCTCATATGGGTTGGGACCGTATTGGTTGGTGCTGGGTTCACTAGGGCGGGTCAGCCACCATAGAACCAGGAGGGGCGACACTATGAGAACGATAAGTGTCGGAATGACGATCAGCAAAGTGGCGCGGGTGAACAGAATATCAAGCGTGCCGCCGTGGAACTGGCTGGCAAGGCCAATGCCAAAGACCAGAACTGCCATTGCTCCGAGGATCAACAGGATCGGTAACAAGGCATAAAGCCCATTGCGCCCGGTATCATGCATCCGCCGCCACGCGACGGCCAAATGTGGGAAAAAGACGATCAGACTGACGATGCTTTGCACCGGGCCTGTCGAGGTGGCCGTGACTGATTTGGAAGTTTCGGTTTCGGTCACTGCAACCTGAGTGAAGAACTGCCAGTCGATAATCCCGGCGATGATGTTCCAGATCACGATGAACAGGAAAAAGAACCAGTATTCGGGCCGCGAGGCACGCCCCGAGAAGGTGAAGAACTTGGCAAAACAGGTGCGGATGGCGTCGGAGAAGGTCATGGGTTTCATTTGACTCATGCCTTATCCTCTAGTTTCCGATAGCGCAGTCGAATATTGACTGGCGACGCTCAAATAGCAGAAGTGAGTTGCCGACTGCCGTATCCGAAACAAGTCTCGGGGAACCTTCAAACTGCGTGCACCAGAAATCGGCTGCTTGCTGCAATTCCTTATCGTCGACACGAATGCTCAAATAAGTGAATGAGATTCGGTCATCGCCCAGCGTTTCTGTCGAACCGCCTGTTATGCCAGGAATGGCGCGTACGATGAATCGGTCCAACGGCGGTTCGTTTGAAGTTTCGCCGCTGACCGCGCCGCCCAAGCAGGCGACCGCTAGAATGACTCCCGCCCGGCGGCACCGTTGGGCAGCGCCCGACCCTCCCCCCGGGAGGGCGCTTGCAGCACCCACCCAGGGTCGGGCGCTACCCTCAGCGCCTGTGGAGAGTCGATCTGCCATCACCCAATCGCTTCCAGTACGGCCTCACCCAGCTGCGCCGGGCTTTCGGCCACAACGATACCGGCCGAGCGCATGGCTTCGATCTTGTCCTCGGCACCGCCTTTGCCGCCGGCGACGATGGCGCCCGCGTGGCCCATGCGGCGGCCCGGAGGGGCTGTGCGGCCTGCGATGAAGCCAGCGGTCGGCTTCTTGCGGCCTTTCTTGGCCTCATCCGCCAGGAACTGCGCGGCTTCTTCCTCGGCCGAGCCACCGATCTCACCGATCATGATGATCGACTCGGTTTCGTCGTCGGCCAGGAACCATTCCAGCACGTCGATATGCTCGGTGCCTTTGATCGGGTCGCCGCCGATGCCCACGCAGGTGGACTGGCCCAGACCCACATCGGTGGTCTGCTTGACGGCCTCATAAGTCAGGGTGCCCGAACGCGACACAACGCCGACCGAGCCGCGCTTGTGGATGTGGCCGGGCATGATACCGATCTTGCAGGCGTCGGGCGTGATGACACCGGGGCAGTTCGGGCCGATCAGTCGCGAGCTTGAACCTTCCAGCGCGCGCTTCACCTTCATCATGTCCAGAACCGGAATGCCTTCGGTGATGCAGACGATCACTTCCATCTCGGCATCAATCGCTTCGAGGATCGAGTCAGCCGCGAAAGGCGGCGGAACATAGATCACCGAGGCGTTCGCTTCGGTCACGTGCTTGGCCTCGTGGACCGAGTTGAATACGGGCAGGTCAAGATGTGTCATCCCGCCTTTGCCAGGGGTCACGCCGCCAACCATCTTGGTGCCATAGGCGATGGCCTGTTCAGAGTGGAATGTGCCCTGCGAGCCGGTAAAGCCCTGACAGATCACTTTGGTATTTTCGTCGATGAGGACTGCCATCTGGCGTTCTCCTTTGTAGGGCGGGCTTCAGCCCGCCAAAATCTTCGGAAAGGTGGGCTGAAGCCCACCCTACGGGATGACACTCAGCCTTTGACGGCCTTCACGATCTTCTCGGCACCGTCTTTCAGGTTGTCCGCTGCGATCACGTCCAGGCCAGAGGTGTTGATGATCTCTTTGCCTTTCTCGACATTCGTGCCTTCCAGACGCACGACCAGCGGGACCTGCAGGCCGACCTCTTTCACTGCCGCCACAACGCCCTCGGCGATGACATCACAGCGCATGATGCCGCCGAAGATGTTGACCAGAATGCCTTTGACCTGCGGGTCCGAAGTGATGATCTTGAACGCCTCGGTCACTTTCTCTTTGGTCGCACCGCCACCAACGTCGAGGAAGTTGGCAGGCTCGGCACCGTAGAGCTTGATGATGTCCATTGTGGCCATCGCCAGACCGGCACCGTTGACCATGCAGCCGATCTCACCATCCAGCGCGATGTAGTTCAGGTCGTATTTGCTGGCTTCCAATTCCTTTGGGTCTTCCTCGGTCGTGTCGCGCAGTTCGGCGATGTCGGGGTGGCGGTAAACCGCGTTGCCGTCAAAGCCGACCTTGGCGTCCAGCACCTTGAGGTCGCCCTTGTCCGAGATGATCAGCGGGTTGATTTCCAGCATCTCCATGTCCTTCTCGACGAAGGCGTTATAGAGCTGGTTCATCAGTTTGACACACTGCTTGACCTGCGCGCCCTGCAGACCCAGAGAGAAGGCGATGCGGCGGCCGTGATAAGCCTGATAGCCGGTGGCAGGGTCAACCGAGAACGAAAGGATCTTCTCGGGCGTGGCGGCGGCCACTTCCTCGATATCCATGCCGCCTTCGGTCGAGCAGACGAATGAGATGCGGCTGGTCTGGCGATCCACCAGCAGGGCCAGATACAGTTCGCGCTCGATGCCGGAGCCGGCTTCGATGTAGATGCGGTTCACCTGCTTGCCTGCGGGGCCTGTCTGATGCGTGACCAGCGTGCGGCCCAGCATCTTCTTGGCTTCCTCGGCGGCTTCTTCCACCGATTTGGTCAGACGGACACCGCCTTTTTCACCAGCGTCGGCCTCTTTGAAAGAGCCCTTGCCGCGTCCACCCGCATGGATCTGTGCCTTGACGACCCAAAGCGGTCCGTCCAGTTCACCGGCTGCGGTTTTGGCTTCCTCGGCGCGCAACACGGCGCGACCATCGGAGACCGGAGCGCCATAGCTGCGAAGAAGCGCTTTGGCCTGATATTCGTGAATGTTCATCGAAATATGTCCCGTCTGACTACGATTGCCCTGTTATAGGGGTGTCTAAGGGTCAAATTTAAAGAGTTTTTTGACGTGTCACGGGAAATTGTCGAAGATTTTCGGTATTTGTGATCACAGGTTTTTGGGGTGTGATCACAAAATTTGTGAGCTATGGGATTTGATTCGATGATCCTGCAACATGCTTGCAAAACACATTCATAGATGAGTTTTGCGACGTTTGCGCGAACATCTTTAAACTCGTGAGGTATCGCGCAAAAGAAAACCGGCCCGTGAAGGGGGCCGGTTCATTGGTTCTAAGTTTGTAACTTAGGCCAGCGAGCTGTCGATGCCCTTACATGCCTCGATCAGGCCCTTCACGGCGTTGACCGAGTTGTCGAAACCGGCCTGCTCTTCTTCGTTCAGCTTGATATTGACCACACGCTCGACACCACCAGCACCGATCACTGTGGGTACGCCGACATACATGCCCTCGACGCCCAGCTCGCCATCGCAATAGGCGGCGCAGGGCAGCACGCGTTTCTGGTCTTTCAGATAGGCTTCGGCCATTTCGATCGCCGATGTGGCGGGTGCATAGAACGCCGAGCCGGTTTTCAGCAGACCTACGATCTCGGCACCGCCGTCACGGGTACGCTGAACGATGGCGTCCAGTTTTTCTTGCGTGGTCCAGCCCATCTCAACCAGATCGGGCAGCGGGATACCGGCAACGGTCGAGTAACGAATCGACGGAACCATGGTGTCGCCATGACCGCCCAGAACGAACGCTGTCACATCGCGCATCGAAACGTTGAACTCTTCCGAGAGGAAGTGTGCGAAACGGCCTGAGTCCAGAACACCCGCCATGCCGCAGACTTTGTTGTGCGGCAGGCCCGAGAATTCGCGCAGGGCCCAGACCATCGCGTCCAGCGGGTTGGTGATGCAGATGACGAACGCGTCGGGCGCGTTGGCGGCGATGCCTTCACCGACCGATTTCATGACCTTCAGATTGATGCCCAGCAGGTCATCGCGGCTCATGCCCGGTTTGCGCGGGACACCGGCGGTGACGATGCAGACGTCGGCGCCTGCGATGTCCTCATAGGACTGGGTGCCTTTCAGCTTGGCGTCAAAGCCCTCCGAAGGGCCGGATTCGGCGATATCCAGCGCCTTGCCTTCCGGGGTGCCTTCGGCGATGTCGAACAGCACGACGTCACCCAGTTCTTTCATTGCTGCGAGGTGGGCGAGCGTGCCGCCGATCTGACCTGCGCCGATCAGCGCGATCTTGGGTCTGGCCATTTGGAATATCTCCGGTCGGTTTTGAAATCGCGGTTGTGCTAGTCGCAAAAGCGGCGTCACGCAAGCCTTCTGCGGCGCGGCATGCCACCGCATACCGTTTGCACACACCCCGCCGATTGCGCTAAACCGCCTGTGAATCATGCCTATTTCCGGGACGCCCCATGTTCGAGATGAACTTGATGTTTTTTGCCGTGGCGATCCCTGCGGTGATCTTTGCGGGCATATCGAAAGGCGGGTTCGGCTCGGGCGTGGCCTTTGCGTCCTCGTCGATTCTGGCCCTGATCCTGACGCCCGGGCAGGCACTGGCGCTGATGCTTCCGATCCTGATGGTGATCGATTTGGCCACGCTGGGGCCCTATTGGAAACGCTGGAGCTGGTCGGATTCACGCCTGCTGATCCTTGGTGCCGTGCCGGGTGTCGCGCTGGGCGCGTGGCTCTATCGTGCCACCGACGACGATATGTTGCGCCTGTTGATCGGCGGGATATCGGTGGGGTTCGTGATCTGGCACGTTGCCCAGACCAGGGGCTGGGTGCGCGGCTTCGCCAACCGGCTGCCACCTTCGGCGGGCCTGTTTGCCGGGCTGGTCGCCGGGTTCACCAGCTTCGTCAGCCACGCAGGCGGCCCGCCCGCCGCCGTTTATCTGCTGTCCCAACGTCTGACGAAAACCGAGTTTCAGGCCTCGACCGTGCTGGTCTTCTGGGTGATCAACGCGGTGAAATTCGTGCCCTTCGCTTATCTGGGCCTCTTCACCTGGCACACGGCGTTGGCCGATCTGTTGCTGACCCCATTCGCGATCCTTGGGGCCTGGCTGGGCGTCCGGGCACATTTCAAGCTGTCCGAACGCGTGTTCTTTCGCATCTCTTATGTTCTGCTCAGCCTGACCGGCAGCAAACTGATCTGGGATGCGCTGGTTTAAGTATTGGGCGGCAAACTCTCGGCCAGCGCCTCAAAGGACTGGCCCGAGGCGATCAGGCAGGTCACACCTTCGGGCAAGGTCACAACAATCGTCCAGCTGCCGGTCTGGTCCGAGGCAAACATCTCCATCACCGCACCCTGACGCGCGATGCCGATACCCCGGCGGGTTTCACCGTAGGTTTTCGCCAATCGTTTGATCACATCTTCGCGCGGAGCGCAGTTCTGCGCGCTGACCTGCTGCGCTGCCAGCACCATGATGCCCAGACCTATCGTCATTTTCAGCAATATTGTCTTCATCGGTCACCCCTTTCGGTTCCTTTCGGATAACAGCGTGCTGCAGCCAGAAAGAGATCGCGTTAAGGCAACGCACGTTGCGTCGCTTGTTGTAAATGCTGCGCTGCGGCGTTTTTGTCCTTGAACTTTCCGTCAAAAAATGCCCCATTCCGCGCAACATTATTTCAAAGGGAGAGTCCCGTGGACCCGCGTCAACGCCCCTATCGCTCTGTTCTCTATATCCCTGGCTCGCGCGAGCGGGCATTGGATAAGGCGCGCACGCTGCCAGTGGATGCGATCATCTTTGATCTGGAAGACGCGGTTTCAGCCGACGAAAAGAACAATGCACGCGAGACGCTCAAGGCGGCTCTGGCCACCGGGGGCTATGGTGCGCGGGTCAAGATCGTGCGGATCAACGGGCTGGACACCGAATGGGGGCGCGCCGATGCCGAGGCCGTGCGCGAGATGGATGCGGATGCAGTATTGCTGCCTAAGGTCAGCTCTGCCGCTGACGTGGACGCGCTGGCGGCGATTACCGGAGACCTGCCGATCTGGGCGATGATGGAAACGCCGCGCGGAATGCTGAACGCCGCGGAAATTGCCGCACATCCGCTGATGGCAGGCTTTGTGATGGGCACCAATGATCTGGCGAAAGAACTGCAAACCCGCTTCCGCCCTGACCGCCTGCCGATGATGACCTCACTGGGCCTGTGCCTGTTGGCCGCAAAGGCCGAAGGTCTGATCATCGTCGACGGCGTCTACAACGCCTTCAAGGATGCCGACGGTCTTCAGGCCGAATGTGCCCAGGGCCGTGATATGGGTTTTGACGGTAAAACGCTGATCCACCCCGCTCAGGTTGACATCGCGAATACGGCCTTTGCGCCCTCGGAAGATGAGATTGATCTGGCCCGACGCCAAATCGCCGCCTTTGAAGAGACCGAGGCACAGGGGCAGGGCGTCGCCGTGGTCGATGGCAAGATTGTTGAGAACCTGCACGTTGTAACTGCCCGTGAAACTCTGGCAAAAGCAGAGGCGATAGTAGCTTTGCAAGCGGGGTAAGCCAGCAATGGGCTTTGTTCTTCTGATCCTTGGTGTGGCGCTTTGGTGGGCCGCACATTTGTTCAAACGTGTGATGCCGGAACGCCGTGCCGCCATGGGCGATGCGGGCAAGGGCGTCGTGGCGCTGGCTTTGGTGGTCTCGATATTGCTGATGATTTTCGGCTACCGCATGACCGATTTCATCTATGTCTGGGCGCCGCCGACCTTCCTGATTCACGTCAACAACCTGCTGGTCTTGATCGCGATATATCTGCTGAGCCCTGCCGGAACCAAGGGTCGCCTGCTGAACAAGGTCCGTCACCCTATGCTGGGCGGCTTCAAGCTCTGGGCCTTTGCGCATTTGCTGGTGAATGGTGATCTGGCGTCGATCGTTTTGTTTGGCGGCTTGCTGGCCTGGGCCATTGTCGAAGTGATTGTGATCAACAAGTCCGAACCCGAGTGGACCCCGGGCGAACCCAGAACTTACGGCAAGGACGCGATGTTCTTCGTTGGCTCCATCGTGCTGATGGGCATCATCGGCTATATACACGGGCTGGTTGGCCCATCTCCGTTCGGCGGATAAGGGGCTGAGGCAATGGCGAAACTTTATCGTTTGTTGACAGAAGAAGACACGTCGGCCTTCTGCCACAAAGTCTCGGACGCATTGGCAAAAGGATGGGAGCTCTATGGCGACCCCTCCTATGCCTTTGACGCCGCCACCAATGTGATGCGCTGCGCGCAGGCCGTGACCAAAGAGGTCGACGCCGACTATTCCCCCGACATGAAACTGGGACAGCAATAATGGCAAAAACCAATCCGGGTAACTTTTTCGAGGATTATTCCGTCGGGCAGGTGCTGCACCACGCCGTGCCGCGCACCGTGACGGATGGCGAGCGTGCTTTGTATCACGCGCTCTACCCAGCGCGTCACGCGCTCTACTCCTCGGACGAGTTCGCCCGGAATTGTGGCTTACCCCAAAGCCCGATTGACGATCTGGCAGCCTTTCATGTGGTGTTCGGGAAAACGGTTCCCGATATCTCACTGAACGCGGTTGCCAATTTGGGCTATGCCGAGGGACGCTGGCTGCAACCTGTCTATCCCGGCGATACCCTGCGCGCCGAATCCGAAGTGATTGGTCTAAAGCAGAATTCAAACGGCAAAACCGGGGTGGTCTGGGTCCGCACACGCGGCCTAAACCAGCGCGACGAAGTGGTCATCGAATATGTGCGCTGGGTGATGGTGCGCAAATCGAACCTCGACGTGCCCGCGCCCGAGACAGTCGTGCCCGAGTTGAAGAAAGCGCTGGATGTCGGCGATCTGGCGGTGCCGAAAAGCCTCGATTTCTCCAATTACGATTTTGTACAATCCGGTGAAAACCATCGCTGGGATGCGTACAACACGGGAGAAACGATTGATCACGTCGATGGCGTGACCGTCGAAGAGGCCGAGCATATGCTGGCCACCCGTCTGTGGCAGAACACCGCCAAGGTGCATTTCGACCTGACCTTCCGTCCTGATGGTCGGCTGATCTATGGCGGGCATGTCATCTCGATGGCGCGGGCCTTGTCGTTCAACGGTCTGGCAAACGCACAGATGATCGTTGGCCTGAACGGTGGCGCCCATGCCAACCCTTGTTTTTCAGGCGATACGATCAAGGCTTGGTCCGAGGTTCTGGACAAGGCCGAGACCGGAACGCCGGGTGTCGGAGCACTGCGCCTGAGGCTGGTGGCCACCAAGGGTGGTGAGCCTTTTGCCTTGCGCAATGACGACGGGAAATACCTGCCAAACGTCCTTCTGGATCTCGACTACTGGGCCTTGATGCCCATGTAAGGCAAGCCCGCCCATTGACATTGAAGTGATCGCGGTCCGGGAATTCCGTGCTACGTTTGCCTAATGATGATGTTGCGCGCGATCACTGCCAGCCTGTGCCTGGCCTCACAGGCCCACGCCTGTGATCTGGCTCTGGCTTTGGCGGTGGATGTTTCGGGCTCGGTCGATTCCGAGGAATATCGGATACAAATGGATGGCCTTGCCGCCGGTCTACGTGATCCGATTGTGTCTGAGGCGTTGGTGCGCGGACAGGCTCAATTGATGCTGGTGCAGTGGACCGGCAGTTCGCGTCAGCGCGTTACGCTTCCATGGACCCGGATCGACAGTTTTGCCACCCTCGATAACTTCGCGGGGCAGGTCGCCGCAGACCCACGTGTCTGGCGCAACTTTTCAACCGCGATTGGCGAAGCTCTTGAAATGACAATTGCTCATTTCGACAAGGTGACCGATTGCAAGCGCCATCTTATAGACCTCTCGGGCGATGGAATTTCGAACGAGGGTATCGAGCCTGCAAAACTGCGCCCCAAACTGCGCGAGCGGGGCGTTACCGTAAACGCAATTGCCATTGAAGAGAGCGAACCTGATCTGACGGCGTATTTTTTCGAAAACGTCATTGTGGGCGAGGGGGCCTTTGTCGTCTCGGCTGCGGGATTTGCCGACTACCCTGAGCGCATTCGCAAAAAACTGCTGCGCGAAGTGACGCAGCAGACTGCGGGGTTGAAACAAGGCCAGGAATAGATTCGTGATCACATTGCTTTAGCGTTGAAAACGCTAACATTGGCGGCCTTGAGTTCGTTTTGTGATCACGCAAAATATGCTCGTGATCACAAAACAGTTTTATCATGCGATTTGCGGCAAATTTAACGCTTTTTGCACCTGCAGCGCGTGACAGTGTCGCAAAAAACAGTAAAACGTTCGGTAGCCAACCGAAAAGGAGCCGCCATGGCCGATGTAAATCGGGGCAACCGCCCGCTTTCGCCGCACCTGTCGATCTATCGTCCTCAGCTGACGTCGGTCACATCCATCCTGACCCGTATCACCGGAAACGCGATGATTGTTGCCGCGCTTTTGATCGTCTGGTGGTTCCTGGCCGCAGCGACGTCTCCCGAAGCGTTTGAGCGCGCCAATTGGTGGCTGACCTCGGTACTGGGTGATCTGGTCATGGCATTCTCTCTGTGGGGGTTGTGGTATCACACACTGGCGGGCGTCCGGCACCTGATCTGGGACAACGCGGTTGGTCTGGACCTGCCCACAGCAACCAAGCTGGGCTGGGCCGTTGTCATCGGCTCGGTCGTTCTGACCCTGCTCACTCTTTTGATCGTAGCGTAAAGGAGTCTCACGATGCGTTATCTGACGGACCGCAAACGCGCGATCGGTCTTGGTTCGGCCAAATCGGGCACCGCCCATTTCTGGAGCATGAAGGTCAGTTCGGTGGCTCTGCTGATCCTTGTTCCTCTGTTTATCTTCACATTCGGCCCGGTTCTGGGTCAGCCCTATGATGTGGTGCTGGACTATTACGCGCGCCCTTTCCCGGCGATTGTCGCCGCGCTGACACTGGTGGTCGGGTTCAAACACTTTGCCGAAGGCGCGCAGGTGATGCTTGAGGATTATGTTCACGGCACCCTGAAAAAGGTGCTGATCATCCTCACCACCTGTCTGTCCTATGGCGCAGCTGCGGCTGGCGTTTTCGCCATCGCGCGCATTGCCCTCTAATTCCCGGAGCTGAAAGAAATGGCTGCATACGAATACGAAACGCATGAATATGACGTGGTCGTTGTCGGCGCTGGTGGGGCCGGCCTGCGGGCAACGCTGGGCATGGCGGAACAGGGTTTGCGCACGGCCTGCGTGACCAAGGTGTTCCCGACCCGCTCGCACACCGTTGCCGCGCAAGGCGGGATCGCCGCATCGCTGTCGAATATGGGACCCGACAACTGGCAGTGGCATATGTATGACACCGTCAAGGGGTCCGACTGGCTGGGTGACACCGATGCCATGGAATACCTCGCGCGTGAGGCACCCAAGGCGGTGTATGAACTGGAACATTATGGCGTGCCGTTCAGCCGTACCGAAGAAGGCAAGATCTATCAGCGCCCATTTGGTGGTCACACCACCGAGTTCGGCGAAGGCCCTGCCGTGCAGCGGACTTGTGCCGCCGCCGACCGCACCGGCCACGCGATCCTGCACACGCTGTATGGTCAGTCGCTGAAGAACAACGCTGAGTTCTATATCGAATATTTTGCCATCGACCTGATCATGTCCGATGACGGGCAATGTCAGGGGGTCGTCTGCTGGAAGCTGGACGACGGCACCATGCATGTTTTCAACGCCAAGATGGTTGTGCTGGCGACCGGCGGTTATGGCCGCGCCTATTTCAGCGCTACTTCGGCCCATACCTGCACCGGCGACGGCGGTGGCATGGTGGCCCGTGCCGGTCTGGCGCTGGAAGATATGGAATTCGTGCAGTTCCATCCCACCGGTATCTACGGCTCGGGTTGCCTGATCACTGAAGGTGCGCGCGGTGAAGGCGGATACCTGACCAACTCAGAAGGCGAACGGTTCATGGAGCGCTATGCGCCCCAGTATAAGGACCTTGCGCCGCGCGATTATGTCAGCCGTTCAATGGCGATGGAAATCCGCGAGGGACGCGGCGTCGGGGGTGAGGGGGATCACATCCACCTCAACCTCAGCCACCTGCCGCCCGAGGCGCTGGCGGAACGGCTGCCGGGTATTTCGGAATCGGCCAAGATCTTTGCCGGTGTCGACGTCACCAAGGAACCGATCCCGGTTCTGCCCACCGTGCACTACAACATGGGTGGTATCCCGACCAACTATTGGGGTGAGGTGATCAACCCCACCGCCGCCGATCCCAATGCCGTGGTGCCCGGCCTGATGGCCGTCGGCGAGGCAGGTTGTGCCTCGGCCCACGGAGCGAACCGTCTGGGCTCGAACTCTTTGATCGACCTTGTTGTATTCGGCCGCGCGGCGGCGATCCGCGCCGGTCAGGTGGTGGACGCAAACGCGCCCAACCCGGTGCTGAACCAGGCATCGGTCGACCAGGCGTTCGACCGGTTCGACGGCTTGCGCAATGCCAATGGCAGCATCGCCACCGCCGATCTGCGGCTTGAAATGCAAAAGACCATGCAGGCTGATGCTGCTGTGTTCCGGACTGGCAAGACACTGGCCGAAGGGGTCGAGAAGATGACAGCCATCGCATCCAAGATGGACGATCTGAAGGTCACCGACCGCTCATTGGTCTGGAACAGCGACCTGATGGAGACTCTGGAACTGACCAACCTGATGCCCAACGCGCTGGCCACCATCGTTGGCGCCGAGGCGCGCAAGGAATCCCGCGGCGCCCATGCGCATGAGGACTTCACCACCCGAGATGACGAGAACTGGCGGGTTCACACCATCAGCCGGGTCGAGGGCACGAATGTAGACCTCAGCTATCGCCCAGTGATCGTCGATCCGCTGACCACCGAGGACGAAGGCGGCATCAGCCTCAAGAAAATCGCGCCCAAGGCGCGGACGTTCTAAGGAGAGGAACTTATGGTACAACTGACCCTCCCCAAGAATTCCCGGATCACCACCGGCAAGACCTGGCCCAAGCCCGGAGGCGCAACCAACGTGCGCAAGTTCCAGATCTATCGCTGGAACCCGGATGATGGCCAGAACCCACGTGTGGACACTTATTTCGTCGACATGGACACCTGCGGCCCGATGGTTCTGGATGCGCTGATCAAGATCAAGAACGAAATCGATCCGACCCTGACGTTCCGCCGGTCCTGTCGTGAGGGCATCTGTGGCTCTTGCGCGATGAACATCGATGGGATCAACACGCTGGCCTGTATCTATGGCATGGATGAGATCAAAGGTGACGTGAAGATCTATCCGCTGCCGCACATGCCGGTGGTCAAGGACCTGATCCCTGATCTGACGCACTTCTACGCCCAGCACGCCAGCATCATGCCGTGGCTGGAGACCAAGACCAACCGTCCTGCGAAGGAATGGAAGCAGTCGATCGAAGACCGCAAAAAATTGGATGGTCTGTACGAATGCGTGATGTGTGCCAGCTGTTCGACTTCGTGCCCCAGCTATTGGTGGAACGGTGACCGCTACCTCGGCCCCGCAGCGCTTCTGCATGCCTATCGCTGGATCATCGACAGCCGGGATGAGGCCACGGGTGAGCGTCTGGATGAGCTTGAAGATCCGTTCAAGCTGTACCGCTGCCACACGATCATGAACTGCGCCAAGACCTGCCCCAAAGGCTTGAACCCGGCCAAGGCGATTGCCGAGATCAAGAAGATGATGGTCGAACGCGCGGTGTAAAGCGAAACATTGCACTTGCCGGTTTGCGGCAAGTGCAATCCCCATCTGCAAAAATGGACGATGCGCCCGCCTTTGGGCAGGCGTATGGTTCGGATGGGGAGGAGTGATAAGACGATTACGGGATCACTCCTATGAGCACAGATAAAAAGAAAACCGATGCAGTTAAGGCTCTTGAGCTTCTAGAGCAGGCTTGGAGCTACTATGCACCCGAACCCAAGGTCCCAGCTTTTGAGGAAGCGCCGGAGCTGTTCGAATACGCTAATGCAGCGTAAAGCGCCTGCCTGACCTTGAAAATCTCTTAGCAATCAGCAAAGCAGAAGGATGCCTGTCCTTCTGCTTTTGCTTGCCGCTGGTGTTTTCGCTTATCTCTTTTGGCGTTCGCGAACCTCTTCGCTGACGCGCGAGTGCAGATGGCGGCAGCATCGGGACGAAGGGCAATGGCGTTGCAGTTTCTGCGGTGCGGTTTCTCAATCGGATGAAGAACCAATCCGCTGCCTGAAGGGGCAGGGGTGACGAGCTTCCGGTTTTTCGCGCTGATCGGGTTTTCGGGGAAGGGTCTGGTTTCTCAGCAATCAGGGGCCAGATTGCCTGGCGATGGTTCTTTCGCGCCCGATGATCAGAAGGCCGCCGCCAACGATTAGGAATACTCCGGGGATAAGATCATCAAAAGGAGTCTCGGCAAAAAAGACCCAACCCAGAATGAATGAGGACGGGATGCCGAAGTATTG
The DNA here is from genome assembly GCF_056537765.1 of Ruegeria sp. C2. Lineage (NCBI taxonomy): Bacteria > Pseudomonadati > Pseudomonadota > Alphaproteobacteria > Rhodobacterales > Roseobacteraceae > Ruegeria > Ruegeria sp. C2. The sequence goes on from NZ_JBQFRZ010000002.1 coordinate 420,224, forward strand.
AAAGGGTGACAGGCTGCTGGGGTCAGCCATTCGGTTTGCTGTTGTCATGCAAAGGGCGGCCAGTCCTCCGACCAGACCCATCGAGCCAAGCCATATCCAGATGACTGGTTCTTCGATCAGAGAGAATCCGGTAGTCGCCAGTACGAAGATGGTCGAGCTTATGAGCGCGGTTATGGTGTAGTAGAGGTTGATCAATGCGGTCGGTACGGAGCGATCGAAGAGCTTTGCGGTCACGCTGGAGCTTGCATAGCCAAGCGCGGCGCAGATCGGCAGCAGCGTGTGCCAACTCAAATGCGCTGTGTCCGGCTTTAGCACCATCATCACACCGACGAAGCCCAACCCAACCGCCAGCCACCGCCAGTGGCCGATTTTGTGCCGAAGGATCGGCACCGATAAGGCGGTGATGAATAAAGGGCCCGCAAAGACCAATGTCGTGGCAGTCGCAAGATCCATATAGATGAGCGACAGGTAAAAGCTCATCTGCGCCATGACGCCCAAGGCTCCGCGCGCGATGGCCAGCCGCCATTGTCTTACGGCAATTGGTCGACCCGCGTCGATCCAGTCGCGCGATGACAGCAGGATCGCCAACGCAGGGATGAGCCCGAATAGGTTGCGAAATACCGTAAGCTCTTGGGTCGAGAACTGAGCGCTGAGATGTTTCACAATCGCCCCCATGACATCGTACAGTACGATCGCGAGGATGATTACGAAGGCGGCCCTGAGGAAAGGGGCGGACGGTGTGTTGGTGTTCATGTCTGACGCTCCGATGGGATGTGTCGCCGCGCGGAGCGACTCACGATTTGCAACGGGTAACCTATTGACAAAAATAAAAAAACACGCCTTATTCGTAACGCCGAGAGTCGAAGCTGAAGCTGGGATGGCCGCTATTAGCACGCGAATCCCGAAGCTTAGGCTGAGAAGTGTTTAGCGGTATCGCTCCTCGGTCGTCTCCAAACTGAGTCACCTAAAATTCGCCCCTGTTGGCCCGTGACCGTGCAGCTTTGGGCTTTTACGTCGACGCGAACTGCGCCAATCTCGAGCCATGATAGATTCTCAGAACTTCCCCCAACCGCCGAGCGACGCCGAAGACCGCCGCGCCATCGCGCCCGTTATTTGCTATCCCACCGACGGGTTGCCGAAGCCGCACTTGGCGCTGTACCAAGCAGCCCGCGAAACCGCGCAAAAAACCGATGAAGTGTTGGTGCCCGCGCGTGAGGCGCGTTGTTTTGAGGTGCCTGCCGGGCATTTCTTTCGCATCACCTCGGTCGAAGGTCCGCAGGTCGGGGACCTGAATATCTGGAACCTGAACGACCTGTCTGAACGGTTTTATTCCGGCAAAACCCGCGCGCTACACGGCACCCACCTGACGACGGGTGAGCAGATGTGGTCAAGCTTCCCGCATATGCGCCCAATGGCGACCATCATTGCCGATACGCTGGGCTGGTATGGGATCGATGCGTTTGGCGGTTCGGTTCATGATGTGATCGGTACCCGCTGTGATCCATATACGGGCAATCTGCTCTCGGGCACTCAGTACCATCATTGTTGTCATTCGAACCTGACCCGCGCATTGGCAGGTCACCTGAGTATTTCCCTAGCTGAGGCTGAGCCTGCGGTGCACGATGTTCTGAACGTGTTCATGTGCACCGGGTTCACCCGCGATACCGGTCAGTACTTCATGAAAGCCTCACCCGTGCGGCCGGGTGATTACCTGGAGTTCTTTGCCGAGATCGACCTGCTGGGCAATCTCAGTGCCTGTCCTGGTGGTGACTGCTCATCCGAACATTCCTCGGACACGGCGTCGTGCCATCCACTGCTGGTCGAAGTCTTTGCCCCTGCCGACGGCGCGTTGGAAGGGTGGAGCAGCCCTGCGCGCAATGCATATGATCGCACGCATGGGCTTTAGCGTTTAGAGGTGGGTTAAGACGCTGTGAACGCCGCCTCAAGCGCGATCTCGACCATGTCGCCAAAGCTGCGCTCGCGCTCGGATGAGGGCAGCGCTTCGCCGGTCAGCAGGTGGTCCGAGACAGTCAGGACGGCCAGAGCACGGCATTTGTGGCGCGCCGCGAGGATGTAAAGCTCGGCGGCTTCCATCTCGACCCCCAGAACGCCGTGGCGCACCATCTGTTCATTCAGATCAGGGCGTTCGTCATAGAATACATCCGAGGAATAGATGCCACCCACATGGGTTGGTGTGCCTTTGGCCTTTGCCGCTTGCGCGGCGGCCTGCAGCAGGTCCCAATCGGCGCAAGGCGCAAAGTTCATCTCTTTCATGATCCCGCGCGACGGTGTGCTGAGCGTGGTGGACGTCATTGCCAGAATGACATCGCGTACATTGACGCTGTCCTGCATACCCCCGCAGGAGCCGATGCGGATCAGGGTTTTCGCCCCGTAATCACGGATCAGTTCGTTGACGTAGATCGACAGCGACGGCATCCCCATGCCGCTACCCTGAATGGTCACCGGATTTCCGTTCCACGTGCCGGTAAATCCAAGCATGCCACGAACGTCATTGACCAGTTTGACGTCTCTCAAAAATGTCTCTGCCGCCCATTTCGCGCGATAGGGGTCACCGGGCAAAAGAACGGTTTCGGCAATATCACCTGTTTCGGCTCCGATATGAATTGTCATCTCGGCAAATGCCTCCGCTCAGATTTCCAGATCAGATATGTCGGCCCCGGCTTTCAGGGCGTCATGCACCCATTGCGGCTTGCGACCCCGGCCCGTCCAGGTTTGGGCCTCATTGCTCGGATTGCGATATTTGGGTGCGGCCTTGGTGGATTTCGTGGCTTTTGCACCTTCGGGCGACAATTCGGACAAGGAGAACCCGAATTCCGCGGCCGCTTTTTCCGCCGCTTTCAAAGCTTCTTTACGTGCGCGTGCCTCGGCGCCCTTCAGCGCTTTTTCGACTTTATTGCGCAATTCAAGCAATTCTTTGTGCGACATTTTTTCAAGATCGATCGCCATTTTCTTTCTCCACACCGTTTGCTCCCAAAACACTGGAATTGGGAAATCGCAATTTCCGGTCCTGTCTATTCCTTTTTTATTGGAAATAGAAATGGAGATTTTATAGAGGTGGCGTTCTTATTCCGCCGCCATATTTTTTGGGTCCGCCAAAGTGATGATATCGCCCATGATCGTGTTCAGCTCAAAGTTCTTGGGCGTATAGATTTCAGCTACCCCCATGGCGCGCAGGCTCTCGGCATCTTCGTCGGGAATGATCCCGCCAACAACGACGGGGATATGGCTCAAACCTTCGTCTTTCAGGCGGGTCATCACATCTTGCACCAATGGCAGGTGGCTGCCGGACAAGATGGACAGACCAATGACATGAGCATTGTCCTCACGCGCGGCGGAGACAATCTCTTCGGGTGTCAGGCGAATGCCCTCATAGCTGATATCCATGCCACAATCGCGGGCGCGGAAAGCGATTTGCTCGGCGCCGTTTGAATGTCCGTCCAAACCCGGTTTACCAACAAGGAATTTCAATCGGCGACCGAGCTTGTCACTGACCGCATCAACGGCAGCCCGCAGATCATCCAGCCCTTCGGTCTTATTGGACACCGAGCCGGAAACGCCCGTCGGTCCACGATAGGTGCCGTAGGCTTTGCGCATTTCTTCGGCCCATTCGCCGGTGGTGACGCCCGCTTTTGCCGCTGCAATCGAAGGTGCCATCACATTGGCCCCCGATTGCGCTGCCTCACGCAGGTCGTTCAACGCGGCTGCAACGGCCGCGTCGTTGCGATCTGCGCGCCAGTCATTCAGGCGCCCGATCTGATCCTGTTCGACCGCAGGATCGACGACCATGATGCCGCCATCCTCGGTCTGAAGGGGGGATGGTTCACCCTCGGTCCACTTGTTTACGCCGACCACGACGGTTTCATTGCGCTCGATCCGGTTCAGCCGTTCAGCATTCGAATCCACCAGTCGGGATTTCATGTACTCGATTGAGGCAACCGCTCCGCCCATCGACTCGAGGTTCGCCAACTCGGCGTGCGCACCTTCTTTGAGTTCTTCGACCTTGGCATCAACCACCGGATTGCCGTCAAACAGATCGCCATACTCCAGCAGGTCGGTTTCATAGGCCAGAATCTGCTGCATCCGCATTGACCACTGCTGATCCCAGGGACGCGGCAGGCCAAGTGCTTCGTTCCACGCGGGCAGTTGCACTGCGCGCGCGCGGGCATTCTTGGACAGTGTCACCGCCAGCATCTCGATCAGGATGCGATAGACGTTGTTTTCGGGTTGCTGCTCGGTCAGGCCCAGCGAATTGACCTGAACGCCATAGCGGAATCGGCGGAACTTGGGATCTTCGACGCCATAGCGTTGTTGCAGAATCTCATCCCAAAGATCGACAAAGGCGCGCATTTTGCACATTTCGGTAACAAAGCGGATGCCCGCATTCACGAAGAATGAAATGCGACCGCAAAGTGCCGGGAAATCTTCAGCCGGAACACGGGGGCGCAATTCGTCCAACACCGCGATGGCCGTAGCCAGAGCATAGGCCAGCTCTTGCTCGGGCGTCGCGCCGGCCTCTTGCAGGTGATAGGAACACACATTCATCGGGTTCCATTTGGGCACGTTGGTGTAGCAATACTCGGCCACGTCGGCGATCATCTTCAGCGATGGTTTCGGCGGGCAGACATAGGTACCGCGGCTCAGATATTCCTTGATCAGGTCGTTCTGAACCGTGCCCTGCAGCTTGGAGACATCCGCGCCCTGTTCCTCGGCCACCGCGATGTAAAGCGCCAGCAACCATGGTGCAGTGGCGTTGATTGTCATCGAGGTGTTCATCTGCTCCAGCGGAATCTGATCGAACAGCATGCGCATGTCGCCCAGATGGCAGATCGGCACGCCCACCTTGCCGACCTCACCGCGCGCCAGAACATGGTCGCTGTCGTACCCGGTCTGCGTCGGCAGATCGAAGGCGACGGACAAGCCGGTTTGCCCTTTTGCAAGGTTCGCACGATAGAGCGCGTTGGACGCCTTGGCCGTAGAGTGACCAGCATAGGTTCGGATCAGCCAGGGGCGGTCTTTCTGCGTCTGCGTCATGGATGGGCCTCGCGAGTCGATGAGCAATAAAATTACGTTCCATGGTGATAAATCGTAATTTTCAGCATATGTCAATTCGCTGCGTCGCGGCATAACCTGCTTTCTTCAGATTGTGAGCGGTCGCGTTTGATGGCACTGTGCCCCCATGACTCAGACCGTGGAACTTCCGCTTTGGCTGTTTGTACTGATCGTGCTGTTTGCCGCGGTCACTTTTGCATCGCATTTCCTGTTCCCGTCGGTGCGATGGTTCTTCCGCCGCAGGCTTGAACGCGCTGTTGCGCGTCTGAACGATCGCCTTCAGCGCCCGATCCAGCCGTTCAAGCTGGCGGGACGGCACGATATGATCCAGCGTTTGATCTATGACCCTCAGGTCACCAAAGCAGTACAGCGGCATGCGAAAGAGGAAGGCGTTCCGGATGCGGTAGCGTCCGAGCAGGCCCGACGCTATGCGCGCGAGATCGCGCCTTCGTTTTCGACGGTTGCTTATTTCAGCATTGCGATCCGTCTGGCCCGTATGCTCAGCAATGCGTTCTATAACGTTCGGCTGAGCTATGAGAACAAGGCTGCCGTGGACAACATCGATCCTGATGCGACGGTCATCTATGTGATGAACCATCGCAGCAATATGGATTACGTTCTGGTCACCTATCTGGCGGCAGATCATTCCACCCTGTCATACGCAGTGGGGGAATGGGCGCGCGTCTGGCCGCTGAGTCGCCTGATCCGTGCAATGGGGGCCTACTTTATTCGCCGCAAATCGGGCAGTGATCTCTATCGCCAGGTGCTGGCCAGCTATGTGCGCCACGCGACCGAGGCGGGCGTCACTCAGGCCATGTTTCCTGAGGGAGGCTTGAGTTTGGCCGGTAAGCTGGGTCGGCCCAAGCTTGGTCTTCTTAAATACATAGTTGATGCATCAGACCCGCAGGGGCGCGATGTGGTTTTCGTACCGGTTGCGCTGAACTATGACCGGGTTCTGGAAGATACCGTTCTGACCGCCGCTGCGAAGGATACGGAACGTCGTTTCCGTGCTCGGATCGGTGTGATCACGCGATGGACCCTGAAACAGTTATGGCGGCGCGTGGTCGGGCGCTACAAGCGGTTCGGCGTAGCTTCGGTGCGCTACGCCACCCCAATCTCGCTACAGCAATTCCGCGCCACGCACGAGCGGGATCTGACCACTGATCTTGCGCGTGAACTGATGCAAAGGATTGGCGCGGCTATTCCTTTCGCCCCTCTCCCAGCGGCGTGTCGCCTGATCCAGCAAGAGGGTGAGATGACTGAGGATGACCTTAAGGCCCGTTTGCTGGGCGCTGAGGGTGGAGCACTCGAACCGGATGCGGGCGATGCCATCGACGATGCCATCAATCAGCTGACTGAACGCCGGATTCTGTCGCGCAAGAATGGCATCTTGCGCCCATCGGGTGAGCGCGCAGAGCTACTTGATTATTATGCCGCAGCATCAGAGCCTGCCCCTCGGGACGGTAATTTTGCAGTTGCAGAAACAGTTTCTGCAACTGCTGGGTCATAAAATTACAAAAGTAGCACCAAAAACTATTGCAATATTTCTTTGTCGCCAATATCCCAGTTGGTGAAAGCCGCGATTCTGCGGCGCGGCAATGGATGAGTTAAAGGAGGCCAGCATGGCTTTAGACGTCGACAGTGGCATCGCGTCGTACGATGCGCCCGAAAAAGACCTCTATGAAATGGGAGAGATCCCTCCGATGGGATATGTTCCCAAGCAGATGTATGCCTGGGCAATTCGCAAGGAACGCCATGGCGAACCGGACACGGCGATGCAGCTTGAGGTGGTCGATGTTCCGAAATTGGACAGCCACGAGGTACTGGTGCTGGTGATGGCTGCGGGGGTCAACTACAACGGTGTCTGGGCTTCGCTTGGTAAGCCCATCAGCCCGTTTGACGGTCATGGTCAGCCGTTCCACATCGCGGGATCTGATGCTTCGGGTATCGTTTGGGCTGTAGGCGACAAGGTGCGCCGCTGGAAGGTCGGTGATGAGGTTGTGATCCATTGCAACCAGGACGATGGCGATGACGAGCACTGTAACGGTGGCGATCCGATGTATTCGGACAGCCAGCGGATCTGGGGATATGAAACCCCCGATGGATCTTTTGCCCAGTTCACTAATGTGCAGGCGCAGCAGTTGATGCCACGGCCCAAGCACCTGACCTGGGAAGAAAGCGCCTGCTATACGCTGACGCTGGCCACGGCCTATCGGATGCTGTTCGGGCATGAACCGCATGACCTGAAGCCGGGCCAGAACGTTCTGGTTTGGGGTGCGTCGGGCGGCCTGGGGTCTTACGCGATCCAGCTGATCAATACAGCAGGTGCAAACGCGATCGGCGTGATCTCGGACGAAAGCAAGCGCGACTTTGTTATGGGTCTTGGTGCCAAGGGCGTTCTGAACCGGAAGGACTTCAACTGTTGGGGTCAGCTGCCCACCGTGAACACGCCGGAATATGCCGAGTGGTTCAAAGAGGCTCGTAAGTTCGGCAAGGCGATCTGGGATATCACCGGCAAGGGTGTGAATGTCGACATGGTCTTCGAACACCCGGGCGAAAGCACTTTCCCCGTCTCGACCTTCGTAGTGAAGAAGGGCGGAATGGTTGTTATCTGCGCCGGTACGACCGGTTACAACCTGACCTTCGATGTTCGTTATATGTGGATGCACCAAAAGCGTCTGCAGGGGTCTCACTTCGCTCATCTGAAACAGGCCGCGGCGGCAAACCAGCTGATGGTTGAGCGCCGTCTTGATCCCTGCATGTCCGAAGTGTTCACATGGCAGGATCTGCCGGAGGCGCATATGAAAATGATGCGGAACGAACATAAGCCCGGCAACATGTCCGTTCTGGTTCAGGCGCCACATACAGGCATGCGGACTTTGGAAGAAGTTCTCGCTGCAGGCGACTAACGTCCAGACTGTAACACAAGATCGAAGCACCCGCGCGGCACGCCCTTGCTGCGCGGGTGTTTTGCGTTTGAGGCAGTGGTGATTTTTATCAAAGGCTTAGCAGGAGAGACCCCGCCATTTTTGGGGAGTAGAAAGCAGCGAGTAGGCCGAAATAGTCTGCACATGTTATGGTTGTGTTAACTCTTCGTTAACTATTTCGGGGACACCTTGATGGCGCAAAATGAGTGGATACTGGACGTATTGTCGGACCTCAACGCCTTTGCGGTGGCAAACGGGTTAATCGCGCTTGCCGAACAGCTTGACGATACCAGGCTGATCGCTGCGGCCGAGATCGCGTCCTTGAAGGATGAGGCTTGCGCGCCGACGAATGGTAACACAATTCGATTTGAGCCAAATCCTCGAGGATTTGGAAAGCACCAGCACGCTTGAAGAGCTGACCAATGTTTCGGTCCAATTGCGAGACCGGTTGCAGATCGATCACATCACCTATCATTGGGTTGACGGCGCCGGAGACCAATATGGGTTTACCACTTACTCGGACGCTTGGGACGAACGATATCGGGACAAGAATTACCATCGGATTGATCCCGTCATATTAGGCTGTTTTCAGCGCTTTCATGCGGTGGACTGGAAGCAGTTGAACTGGTCCGGCAAGGCAGTGCGCGCCTTTTTGGATGATGCACTGGCGCATGGCGTTGGCAATCAGGGCTATTCAATCCCGTTGCGCGGTCCAAGCGGGCAATTTGCGCTGTTTACGGTGAACCACAATTGTGACGATAAGACCTGGCAGAGCTTCATTGCGACTTATGGTCGTGATCTGATTCTTGTGGCGCATTTTCTGAATCGCAAAGCGCTGGAATTTGCCAAGGATCGGCAACCGGAAGCCACGCGCAGCCTCTCGCCGCGTGAAATAGATACCATGACGCTGTTGGCGCTGGGCTATAGTAGGGCGCAGGTTGCGCATTCGCTTTCGATCTCGGAACATACATTGCGCGCCTATATCGAAAGCGCGCGCGCCAAGCTGGGCGCACAGAACACGACTCATGCCATCGCAACCGCGCTTAGCCGAGGTTTAATAGTCGTTTAACGACCGTACGTTGCCCAAACTGCAAATTAACCACAAGTACGTACCCCCTTTGTTCCAAGTGGACGACAAGGGGAATACGTCATGTTGCGTTATCTGTACGCGGACGAGCTGCATAAATTTCCAGCTCTGGCCAAGGGGATGTTTCGGGACCGCGCCGATCAGTTCAAAACCCGGCTGGGATGGGATGTGAAGGTTAACGAACACGGGGAAGAGCGGGATCAATATGACGATCTGAACCCGCTCTATGTGATCTGGGAAGAGGCGGATGGCAGCCATGGCGGATCGATGCGGATCCTGCCGACGACTGGCCCGGTGATGGTAAACGAAGTATTCGGGCACCTGACCGGAGCCAGCCCGATCTGTAGCCCCTTGATCTGGGAAGTGACACGATTTTGCCTGTCGCGCACCGCAAGCGCGCATACGGCGGGGGCCATCATGCTCAGTGGGGGCGAGGTGATGGAAGGCTTTGGTCTGACTCACATCGCGGGCGTGTTTGATGCGCGGATGATCCGGATTTACCGCATGATCGGGTCTTCACCGGTGGTGCTGGGTTCGGAAGGGGCTGGTCGGGATCAGATATCGGTCGGCCTGTGGCCTTATTCGGCAGACGATTGTAACCGGGTTGCGGCCCGTGCGGGCATCCCGCGTGAGCTGTCCCGACTGTGGTTCAAGGCGGCGTTCGGCAACACCGCACAGCATCGGTTTGCTTTGTCCGCCTGACCCGGGTGGAAATCGCATTCGGTGTCTGGTGGCGGGCGGCGCGTCCCTGTAGGGTCGCGCCATGTCCTTGCCCCAAGTCACCTTTTCCGAAGATCAGGCCACCGCCTTCGACAACATTGCCGAGATGTTGCGCACCGCCGGTGTCGACCTTCACGACGATGCTCTGCTGAAACTGCCGGGCGGCGGGCAATCGGGTGTCATGGCTGTGATTGGTAAGGCGGGATCGGGTAAAACCCTGTTACTGGCCGAGCTTTATAAGGCGTTGGCCGAGTCCGGAGTCAACCTGATCTCGGGCGATTTCGAAAGCCGCAAAGCCCGAGATAAGCGCAGCCTTGCGATCCTTGCCCCGACGAACAAAGCCGCCAGCGTATTGCGTTTGCGTGGTGTGCCCGCGACAACCATTCATCGCATCCTATACACTCCGGTCTACGACCCGGAATATGAGCGGATCGCGGAATGGTTGGCCGGCAATGACGAACGGCCCGAGATTGAGGGGCTGACGGACGAGGCGCTGGATCGTGCCGCTGCATTTTATGCCAACAACAAATCCATCCCGGGTGCTTTGGCTGCGGCCGGATTGCGTGGATCCGACTTCATCACCGGCTGGAAGCGCCGGGAAGAGCCTTTGGACATCGGCTTCGTTGATGAGGCCTCTATGCTGGACGATCGCCAGTTCGAGGATTTGAAGGAGATTTTCCCTACATTGCTGCTGTTCGGTGATCCCGCGCAGCTGGCGCCTGTGAATCAGTCGGGCTCAATGGTGTTCGACAGCTTGCCAGAGCCGCGCAAACAGATTTTGCACCGGGTGCATCGGCAGACAGCGGACAACCCGATCCTTGACCTCGCACATGCACTGTCCGATCCGGCGATGGGATTTGAGGATTTCGAACGTCTGATCGAAGAGACTGCCCGTAAGGACGACCGTGTGATCTGGGGGCAAAGGGTCGAGGTTGATCTGATGGCGCGCAGCCCGGTTCTGGTCTGGCGTAACGCCACCCGAATTCGTCTGATCCAGGCATTCCGCAATGTTCATGGTGCGCCAGAGACAGAGTTGCTGGAAGGTGAGCCACTGATTTGCGATGGCATTGAACTTCCTTTGAAGCACCGCAAGAAGCGGCTGGACCTTGAGGCGCGTGGCCTGATCAAGGGCGCGCAGGTCATCTATCTGGGTCCTGGCCGCAAGCCTGGGTTTTCGCGTCTGCACGTCATGGGGGCCGAAGACCCTCAGGTCAGCGCGGCATCGATTGTACAGATCGAAAAACCGGATGAGGAAGAGCCGTTCATTCCCTATGCTGCCCGTATGGGGGCCACATTCCTGCACGGTGCTGCCGTGACGATTCACAAGGCGCAGGGGTCCCAGTGGGATACGGTTCAGGTGTTCGCGCCCGATATCTACGCTGCTGCCCGCATGGGACGGACCGAGGCAGGGCAGCCCTTGTGGAAGCGCCTTGCTTATGTGGCCATCACCCGTGCGCAGGAGCGGCTGGTCTGGGTGGTGCGTAATCGGTTGTCCAAGCCGACCCACCCCCTGCGCGTGGACGATTTGCGGGCCGAGGCTGCGCCTGCACTGACTTTAGAGGCAGAAGAGACATGAAAACGATCATAGTCACCGGCGCTAGTTCGGGCATAGGCCGAGCGACGGCCGAGCTATTCCTCTCCGAGGGATGGGTCGTCGGATTGTTGGCGCGCAGCGCGGACAAGCTGCACAAGATGGCCGACGGGCGCGACAACGCAGTTCCTCTGGTCGCGGACGTGACCAATCCTGATGCCGTTACAACCGCCTTCTCTGAGTTCATGGCGAAGGCCGACCGACTGGATGTCCTGTTCAACAACGCTGGCATTTTCGCGCCCGGCGGCACCATCGACGAGATCGCGCTTGAGGACTGGTACAACTCGGTCAATGTAAACCTGAATGGCATGTTTCTATGCGCCCGTGCAGCGTTTGCAGCCATGCGGGGACAGCAGCCTCAGGGTGGGCGGATCATCAACAACGGTTCGATTGCGGCCCATGTGCCGCGCCTGAACTCGGTACATTACTCGGCGACAAAACACGCAATCACCGGCCTGACCCGCAGCCTGTCTTTGGATGGGCGCGTGTTTGATATCGCCTGCGGACAGATCGACATTGGAAATGCGCGCACACCGATGATTCAGGATCTGGTCGACAAGGCCATCGCTGCAGGGGAGATGCCCGACCCAACCATGGATGTCGACGATGCAGCCCGTTCGGTTTTGCATATGGCCAGTTTGCCGCCGGAGGCGAACGTGCAGTTCATGACCGTCATGGCAACGACCATGCCCTATATCGGGCGAGGATAACGGTTAATTTTCGCGCAATAACCGGAAGGCGGTCGATGCCCCCCAACCGGCAGCGATGGCGATAGCCAGCGACATCAGGCCGTACCAGATCGGCTGCTGACGGGACATATTATATAGAAACCGTTCCAACCCCACCTTGCGCACGTCGATCGATGTCTCAAAGCTCGATACGACATTGCCGCCGCGGGTCAGGAAAATGCGGGCGGTATAGTCACCCTCGGTCAGATCTGAAGGCATTTCGATCGATGTGCGGAACAAGGTTTGCTCATCCACCGCAACGGTGTTCTCCCGGATCGAATAAAGTCCTTCGCTTTCGCGGATGCGAATAACCGCAGCCGCAAAGTCCTGCGCGCCCTGAATGTTCATATCTGCGCCAACCGACCGGATGGCGCGCTCGATCGAAACCTTGTTACGTAGGTCTTCCGTATTGGTCAGTACTTCGCCAAACGGTGCACTGGTGGCAACTGCGTAAAAGCTGGGGGCAAGATCGACGACAAGACTGTCAGTGTTCACCCAGATACCAAACTTCTTTTCTTTGCGCCGCACGGTGACGGGTTCGGACGGGCCGACGACCGACACGATCACTTCAAGCGGAGGTCCTTCAGGGATCGGAGCTTCGCGCTTGACCGCACCAAAGACAAGAATCTCCGAGCCGTCGAAATTCGCGGTGATCGAAACGCGGTCCTGAGACAGGCCAAGAACAACCTGTTCTTCGGCGGCGTAAGCTGGCAAGCAGATCAGGCAGAGGGCGGCTATCAGACGCAACATCTCAATGACCTCCCGCATCGCCCAGTGAATACAGCTCAGCCGGTTGCAGCAGCAGGTCCAGCGCGAGTTTGCCACAAACCACCAGAACAAGGGCAGCCAGCAGAACACGCAGCTGCTCGGCTGGCATCCGCGCTCCGATCACCGTACCGATCTGAGCACCAACCACGCCGCCGACCAGCAGCAGAACCGCGAGGACTACATCAACCGTATAGTTGGTGGTGGCATGCAGCATGGTGGTGAACGCCGTCACAAAGATGATTTGGAACAGCGAGGTTCCGACCACCACCTTGGTGGGCATCCCAAGCAGGTAGATCATCGCAGGCACCATGATGAACCCGCCACCAACGCCCATGATCGCGGACAGAATGCCAACAAACAGTCCAACCATCACCGGCGGGATGACCGAGATATACAGCCCCGAGGTCCGAAACCGCATCTTGAACGGCATCGCGTGCACCCATCCGCGTTGACGGCGCTTTGGGGTTGCGCCGCCGCCCTTGCGGGACTTGCGCAGGGCATTCAGACTTTCGACAAACATCAGGCTGCCGATTACGCCAAGGAAAACGACATAGCAAAGCTTGACCAGTAGATCGACTTGTCCAAGGCTTTTGAGATAGTTGAACAGGATCACACCCAGGGCGGCCCCAATCAAGCCGCCGACCAGAAGCACCGTTCCCATTCTAAGATCAACCGTTCGGCGCCTGAAATGAGCCAGAACGCCCGAAAAGGACGATGCGACGATCTGATTGGCCTCGGTCGCGACCGCAACGGCGGGGGGTATTCCGATGAAGAACAAGAGCGGCGTCATCAGAAAGCCGCCGCCTACTCCGAACATGCCAGATAAGATCCCCACCAAGCCGCCCAGGCCAAACAGCAAAAAGGCATTTACGGAGACTTCGGCAATCGGAAGATAGATTTGCATGGCTTCTTCTAAACGGGAAGGGTCACGCCGCGCGCGGCAGCGGATCCCGGGACAACGTAAAACTCAACAGACGAAGCGCACGCAACAGCTTGGCCGGTAGATGCCTGAGCTGCAGAGTTGTTGCGGGGCAAGTCCATACCTCTTTAGAACGGTTGCGGCATACAAAATCAACTCCGTATGCCGCTTTGCAGCAAACAGGACTGCAGGGCAGTCCAGAACTGGCCTTATCAGCGCTCTTTCACATAGGGTTCGCCGCCTGCGCGTGGCGGTACAGCTTTGCCTACGAACCCAGCCAGGATCACCACGGTCAGGATGTAAGGCAGAGCGTCCATGACCTGTACCGGTATCACCACTCCTCCCAGATCGATGTTCTGGAATCGAAGTGCGATGGCCTGCAGCAGCCCGAACAACAGGCAGGCCCACATCGCATGCCAGGGCCGCCATTTCGCAAAGATCAGGGCAGCCAAAGCGATGAACCCGCGCCCTGCGGTCATCTCTTTTACGAACCCTGCTTGTAGCGCTGTTGCCAGATAGGCCCCTGCGATCCCGCATAGCACACCGCAGATCGCTACAGCCGCATAGCGCAGGCCGACGACCGAGACACCGGCGGTATCCACCGCAGCTGGGTTTTCGCCAACCGCGCGCAGGCGTAGCCCAAACCGGGTGCGGAACAGAATCCACCAGGTCAGAGGCACCATTAGGAAGGCCGTATAGACTAGGACAGAATGGCCGGACAGAAGCTCGGAATAGATCATATGCGGGACGTTGGTTTCGGACATCAGTTCGGAAACCGGTTGCCCGGTTAATTCGGCGTCCGTAGGACCGATGGCATAGGGGAACTCAGCGGATTCAAACCGCCCACCGCCGAACAGGGACGGTGTGCGACCGCCCTGCTGAAACCAGCTCTGCGCTACAAGAACCGTCATGCCAGAGGCGAGGAAATTGATCGCAACGCCCGAGATCAGCTGGTTGCCCCGGAACGTGATCGATGCAAACCCGTGCAGCGCCGAGAGGACCAGAGAGGACGCGATTCCCGCCAGCAGGCCGAGCCAGACCGATCCGGTTACCGCGGCCACGGCAGCCGAGAAGAAGGCTGACATCAGCATCTTACCTTCGAGGCCGATGTCGAAGATGCCCGCACGCTCGGAATAAAGCCCTGCCAGACAGGCAAGCAGCAGAGGTGTTGCCAGACGAATGGTCGAATCCAGAACCTGGATGAGAGTCAGGAAGATATCCATCAGGTCGATCCCTTCCGGAAGCTCAGGAACAGCTTTTCAAGCGGCATCCGTACCATGTTGTCGAGTGCGCCGGTAAACAGGATGACCAGCGCCTGAATGACCACGATCAGCTCGCGTGGGATCGATGTCCACAGCGCTAGTTCTGCGCCACCCTGATAAAGGAAGCCAAACAGGATTGCGGCCAAAAACACGCCGAACGGGTGCGAGCGGCCCATCAGCGCAACCGCAATCCCGATGAACCCGGCCCCTTCGGTCGAGTTCAAAACCAGCCGTTCAGCCTCGCCCATTACGTTGTTGATCGCCATCAGGCCTGCCAGAGCGCCCGAGATCAGCATGGCAATGATGGTGATTTTGACCGGCGAGATACCGGCGTAAACAGCCCCGGTTTCCGAATGGCCGTAGGCGCGGATTTCATACCCCAGACGCGTGCGCCAGATCAGAGCCCAGACAACGACGCAGGCGATAAGCGCCACGAAGAACGAGATATTCGCAGGCGCGCCTCGGAACATCACGTTCTCAGCGGTTGAGAACATGGATTGGAACGTTGGCAGATGAACTGCCTCGGGGAAACGCGCGGTCGCAGGGTCTTGCGAGCCTTGCGGGCGCATCACGTTGACAAGCATGTAGTTCAGGAAAGCAGCAGCGATGAAGTTGAACATGATCGTGGTGATCACGATATGGCTGCCGCGCTTGGCTTGCAGATAGGCCGGGATCGCCGCCCAGGCTGCGCCAAAGATCATCGATGCGGCGCAGGCGGCCAACAAAGCAATGGTCCAGTGCGGCCAGGGCACGGATAGGCAGACGATAGCAACGCCCAAGCCCCCCAGCATGGCCTGACCTTCGCCACCGATGTTGAACAGGCGTGCGTGAAAGGCCACGGCAACGGCCAGACCAGTAAAGATGAAGTTCGTCGCGTAATAGAGCGTGTATCCCCAGCCATAAGTCGACCCCAAAGCGCCCGTGACCATCAGGTTCACCGCTTCAATCGGGTCTTCTCCGATCGCGAGGATGACAAGTGCCGAAAGGATTGTGGCCAAGAGCAGGCTGATCAGCGGGATCAGTACCACATCGGCCCATTTGGGCATTTTTTCCATGATTCAGGCGGCCTCTCCTGCAACACCGGCCATCAGCAGGCCCAGTTCTTTTTCATCCGTCTCGGCGGGCAGACGCTCGCCCATTATATGTCCATCGAACATCACCGCGATCCGGTCTGAGAGCGAGAAGATTTCTTCCAACTCGACCGAGACCAGCAAGATCGCCTTACCTTGATCGCGCAGAGCGACGATCTGCTTGTGAATAAACTCGATCGCACCGATATCCACGCCGCGCGTGGGTTGCCCGACCAACAACAGGTCAGGATTACGCTCGATTTCCCGTGCAACGACGATCTTCTGCTGGTTACCGCCCGAAAAGCTCTTGGCGGTCAGCCAGCCATTGGGCGGGCGCACGTCGAATTTTTCGATCTTGGCTTCCGTGTCGGCGCGCAGGGCGGCGTTATCCATGAAGATGCCGCGCTTGTAGGCAGGATCGCGGTGATAGCCGAAGGCCACATTTTCCCACGCGTGAAACTCCATGATCAGGCCTTCGCGCTGTCGGTCTTCGGGGACATGGGCGATGTGCTGCGCGCGCCGCGCCTGACCGTCCGAACCCGCACCGCTGAGAGCAAGAGGTTCTCCGTTCAGTTTGATTGATCCTTGACCGGGCCGCATTCCGCCCAAAACCTCAAGCAATTCGGATTGCCCGTTCCCGGCGACGCCGGCGATGCCGACGATCTCGCCCGCGCGGACCGTCAGGTTGATGCCTTTGACACGCTCGACCCCGGCACCGTCGATGACGCTGAGATTTTCGATCTCAAGAACCGGCTTGCCCGGTTGGGCAGGTACTTTGTCGACCTGCAGTAACACCTTGCGGCCCACCATCAATTCGGCCAGCTCCTGTGGGTTGGTGTCGGCGGTTTTGACGGTCGCCGTCATCTCGCCCCGCCGCATCACCGAGACCGTATCGGTGTTTTCCATGATTTCCCGCAGCTTGTGGGTGATCACGATGATAGTCTTCCCCTCGGACCGCAACCGGTCGAGGATACGGAACAGTTGATCGGCTTCGGCAGGGGTCAGAACGCCGGTGGGTTCGTCCAGAATCAGTATCTCGGCTTTGCGGTAGAGCGCTTTCAGGATTTCGACCCGCTGCTGCATGCCCACACCGATCTCATCGATGCGTTTGTCCGGATCGACAAACAGCTCGTATTCTTCTTCGAGCGCTTTCAGTTCCTTGCGGGCTTTCGCCAGCGATGGTGCAAGCAGCCCACCATCTTCAGCACCTAGAACGATGTTTTCCAGAACGGTGAAGTTTTCCACCAGTTTGAAATGCTGAAACACCATCCCGATGCCCGAGGCGATAGCGGCCTGACTGTCGGGAATGTCGGTCTTGGTTCCGTTGATCCAGATCTCACCTTTGTCGGCTTTGTAGAAGCCGTAGAGGATGCTCATCAGCGTGGATTTGCCCGCACCGTTTTCACCGATGATCCCGTGGATCGTGCCGGGGGCGACGCTGATGGAGATGTCTTTGTTAGCCTGAACCGGCCCAAAGGCTTTGGAAATCCCTTTGAGCTCAATGGCGGGGACGGTCATGTCTTGTCCTCAATTGCCGAAGGGGCCGCATGCGGCAGAATGGTTGCGAGGCGGAGGACATATCCACCGCCCCGCGCGATATCAGAACTGCAGTGCCGGGCAGCTGTCGTTCTCGTAATAGCTGACAACACTCACGTTGCCGTCGATGATATCCTGACGGGCCTTGTCGACCGCGGCTTTCATGTCATCGGAAACCAGCGGAGCGTTGTTTTCGTCCATCGCATAGCCAACGCCATCTTCGGACAGGCCCATGACGAATACGCCGGTTTCAACGCCCTCACCCGCTTTCATCGCTTCATAAACGGCGACGTCCACACGTTTCAGCATCGAGGTCAGAACTTTGCCCGGATGCAGGTGGTTCTGGTTGCTATCCACACCGATAGACAGGATGCCCTCGTCCGCAGCGGTCTGCAGCACGCCAACACCGGTACCGCCAGCAGCGGCGTAAACCACGTCAGCACCCTGGCTGATCTGCGCTTTGGTGAGCTCTGAACCTTTAACCGGGTCGTTCCATGCCGCCGGAGTGGTTCCGGTCATGTTTGCAACCACGTTGATATCGGGGTTCACGGCTTTGGCGCCTTGCGCATAGCCGCAGCCAAAGTGACGGATCAGCGGAACATCCATACCGCCGATGAAACCCACGGTGCCGGATTTGGACGCCATCGCCGCCATCATGCCGACCAGATACGAGCCTTCATGTTCGGCGAAACCGACCTGACGCAGGTTAGGCGCGTCCAGCCATGTCACGTCGACCACAACAAAGGTCGTGTCCGGGTAGTCGGCCACAACAGCGCTGAGCGGGTCGGCCATGCCGAAGCCCATGGTGATGATCGGGTTCGAGCCCGCTTCGGCAAAGCGGCGCAGGGCTTGTTCGCGCTGGGCCTCGGACTGCATCTCGATCTCGCGGTAGGTGCCGCCGGTCTCTTCCGCCCAGCGTGAAGCACCGTTATGCGCCGCCTCGTTGAACGACTTGTCGAACTTGCCACCCAGATCGAAGATCAAGGCGGGTTCGGCCAGTGCCGCGCCAGCTGTCAGTGCAACCGCTGCTGCGGCGCCCATCAAGGATTTCATAAGGGTCATTTGTTACTCCCGTTGGTTATTATCGGTCTGGGGCCAATATACCCCGCCACCCACTCAGAGCGAGCATACTTGTTGTGATGGCGGGAATTAAGGCCGTTTGCAACAGCCCCGGTCAACTGAATTTTGATCGGCTGGTCAAAAAAATTGGATTATTTGCTGTCTAAGTGGCGTTCCATCATGATGGCATCCACTTTCGGGCCGTTATTGCGCCGATAATAGGCAGTGCGCCGTCCGCAGGGCGTATATCCTGACATTTCGTACAATGCGATGGCCGCAGTATTGTCCGCAGCGACCTCAAGAAACGCCCGCGATGCCCCCAGTTGCTGAGCGCGAGCTTGCCAATCTGCCATCACCCGCCGGGCAAGGCCTCGTCGTTGGTATTTTGGGTGAGTCGCGATGGTCAGCAGTTCTGCCTCATCCGCGATTACCTGAAACAAGGCAAAGGATCGCTCGTCGCCAGCAAGATGGGTGAATCGTCCGTTCAGCAGATCAGCAAATTCTGATGCGCTCCAGGGGCGGGACTGCGTAAAAGCCGCCGCATGGATCTTGGCGAGCGCGTCCGGAGTCATTCGTCCAGCAGGACCGGTGGCACATCGCGCGACGGTGCGGCATCGGCAGGCCTGACATAAAGCGGAGCTGGCGACGTTTGGGTGGATTGCCAGCGGCGGGCCGCCAGTTGCGCAATCGCCTCAACCTGACGGGCAGGTTCATCGCAGAAGAACAGGGGGGCAAGCGTTTCCGCTTCGTTGCGAGCGACCAGGCGCGGTGTTGTGTCGGGCTGAATATAGACCTGTTCGCGTGGTGCTGGAATCGCGGGGATCTGACCCGGGGCAGCCAGTTCCGCCAATGCATCGAACCCGGATACTCCGACCGCTGGAACGCTGAGCCCCAGCGCGAGCCCGCGCGCGGCAGAGACAGAGATCCGAATACCGGTAAAGTTGCCTGGGCCAATGCCGACGCCGATCGCATCAAGGCTTTGCCAGCTTCGCCCATTCCGCGTCAGCAGCTCTTCGAGCAACGGCATGAGCCGTTCGGCCTGACCGCGGGTCATGGGCTCGACGATTGTGTCGATGATCTGATCGCCACACAGCAAAGCGGCCGCGCAATGCGCGGCCGATGTGTCAAATGCCAGAATCGTTGGGTCAGACCGCAACGGGGCGTACCTCGGTTACCTCGGGGATGTAGTGGCGCAGCAGATTCTCAATTCCCATCTTCAGCGTCAGAGTCGAAGATGGGCAACCCGCGCAAGCCCCTTGCATGTGCAGATAGACAACGCCGCGGTCAAAGCCGTGGAAGGTGATATCGCCGCCGTCCTGCGCAACAGCGGGGCGCACACGGCTGTCCAGCAGGTCTTTGATCTGGTTGACGATTTCAGCATCTTCACCCGTATGCTCAGCATGGCCCGAGGCGGTTTGGGCATCTTCTCCCATTACCGGTTGGCCGGACTGATAATGCTCCATCACCGCGCCAAGGATGGCGGGTTTGATATGGTCCCACTGAACGTCATCAGATTTTGTGACAGTGACAAAATCGTTGCCAAAGAACACGCCCGTCACACCGTTCACCCCAAAAATGCGCTGTGCCAGAGGTGATTTCTCAGCCGCTTCGGCGCTTGGAAAATCTGCCGTTCCCGCCTCAAGCACCGTCTGGCCAGGCAGGAATTTCAATGTGGCCGGGTTGGGTGTGGATTCGGTCTGGATGAACATGGCGCGGCTCCGTTTAAGGTGACCCTGATATGCGCTCAGGCGCGTGTGAAGTCAAGATTTGGAACCGTTCTAAATTGATGTGGCGTAAGAAATCACGTCATTCAAACGGTCGTCACCCCAGAACAGCTCATCCCCGACAACAAAGCTGGGTGCGCCGAAGATATCCAGCGCCTTGGCCCGGTCGACCTGACCGAACAAAGCGGCCTTGATTGCAGGGTCATTGATACTGTCGATCAGGTCAGGTGATGCATCCGCAACCGTCAGACAATCTGCCAGAAACTGCAGGTCGGAAATATCCCGACCCGCGCCAAACTGCCCCGAATAGACGGCGCGGGAAAAGGCTGCACGTTGGTCAGGATCGTCGATGGCCAGCGCAAGGCGTGCCGCTTTCAGACTGTTCTGAGGGAAGATGTCCGGGCGCTTGAGCGGTAGTTCGCGCGCGGCGCAGAGACGTTCCATATCGCGCCACATATACCGACCTTTTGCAGGATAAAGGTTAAACGGCGAGGTTTCCCATCCCTGTGCGGCAAAGATCGGACCCAATAAAAAAGGCTGCCATTCGATAGCCACGCCATGATCCGAGGCCACGGCCTCGACCCGCATTGCGCTGAGATAAGAATAGGTCGAGGCGAAATCGAACCAGAACTGGAGTTTTGCACTCACGGGTCGGCCTCAGGTAATCTCTTCAAGCTTTTCCTTGCTTAGATCGCCGGGCACGATGGTGATCGGGATCGGCAGGCTACCTGAGTTGCGGGTCAGTTGCGTTACCAATGGGCCGGGGCCTTTCTTGTCGGTGCCTGCACCCAACACCAGAACGCCGATCTCGGGGTCGGATTGAACATGTGCGATAATCTCGGGCACCGGGTCGCCTTCGCGAATGGCCAGTTCAGGTTCAACTTCTTGCTTGTCGCGCATCCATTTGGCGAAAACTTCGTAATGGGCATGAATGCGTTCACGAGCCTCTTCGCGCATGACTTCTGCCACGCCGATCCAGTGGTTGAATTCGTCCGGAGGAATGACGGACAGGATCGTGACACCACCGCCTGTATGCGCCGCGCGCATGGCCGCAAAACGCATTGCATTCAGGCATTCGCGGCTGTCATCCAGAACGACCAGGAATTTACGCATATTTGTCCCCTGACTGTTTTCGCGATCATGCCCGACCGGGCATGCACTGGCAACTAGCGGCTGCTCGCGGCCCAATCCCAGTACATCTCGCGGGCGCGGCGGGCAACAGGGCCGACCTGATATTGCGTGTCATCCAACGCGGTGACCGGAGTCACCTTGCTCATGTTGCCGGACATGAACACCTCATCGGCGTTGTGGAAATCATCAAAACTCAGAACGGTTTCGTGCACGGCCACGCCATCTGCGCGCAGGTTCTTGATGTGGCGGGCGCGGGTGATCCCGGCAAGAAATGTACCGTTGGGGATGGGGGTGAAAACCTCTCGATCGCGAACCATGAAGATATTGGCCGTTGCCGTTTCGGCCACGTGACCCATCGCATCCGCCACCAGAGCATTCGAGAACCCTTTGGACCGCGCCTCGGCCAGCATTCTGGCGTTATTTGGATAGAGGCAGCCAGCCTTGGCATTTACGACGGCAGATTCCAGCACTGGGCGACGAAACCGTGTGGTTGTCAGCGTGACCGAGGTAGTTTCGGGGGCCATCGGAATCGCTTCGAGGCAGATCGCAAATCCCGTACTGTTTTCCTGCGGCACAATCGCCGTAACATCGCCGTCGATGCCCCAATACATTGGGCGGATGTATACGGCGGTGTCAGGCGCATAGGCCTCAAGCCCTTCGTGAACCAACTCAACCATCTGTTCAGTTGTGATGGTCGGAGTCAGCATCAACGCCTCGGCAGAGCGGTTCACGCGGTCGCAATGAGCGTCCAGGTCAGGCGTCAACCCGTCGAAGAACCGTGCGCCGTCAAAAACCGACGACCCCAACCATGCGCCATGGTCGGCTGCGCGCATGATCGGTGCGTCCCCGTCATGCCATTGACCGTCGAAATAGGTGCGGATGTTTGTGCCGACTGCCATCGTGTTCTCCCTCAGTTCGGGGAAAACCTAGGTTGGGGCTGGCGCAAGGTCCAGTGGTTTATCCATGATGCAACGGCAGTGCTTCGCGTTTGACCATGGTGCGCAGCGCGAAGTTCGATCTGAGGTTTCGAATCCCCGGTATCTGCATCAGCCGGTTTTCCAAGAACGCATCAAAGGCGTTCAGATCTTTCGCAACAACGCGCAGAAGGATGTCCCGAGATCCGGTCATCAGATAGCATTCCATCACCTCGTCGCACCGACGGATCGCTTTCTCAAAGGCATCGATCGCATTGCGGTCCTGCTTCTCCAACTCGACCGAGACAAAGATGGAGACGCCAAATCCAAGCTGTTCAGGATCGACCTGCGCGGCATAGCCGGTGATGATGCCATCGCGCTGCAAACGCTCCAGCCGCCGCGCGCAGGGGGTTGGGGACAGCCCGATATGCTCAGCCAGATCGATGACGGTCATGCGGCCATCTTTTTGCAGGGCGCGAATGATCTTTGCGTCTATGGCATCCATAGAGGATATACCTATTAGTTTATACGTTCATAGAGAATAACTCCAACCTAAGGCGATATCCAGCTGTACAATGGCGAAAATCTCTCGCCTGAAAGTGGCAAACTCTTCGGGACATTCCGGAGGAGGCTTATGGAAATCACCGAAGTTGATGCGCCCGGGCACGAGCGCGTGGTTGAATTCAAAGACAACGCGCTGGGCCTGTTGGGCTATGTTGCAATCCACTCAACCCAGCGCGGACCAGCGGCTGGGGGCGTGCGGATGCGGCCCTATGGTCACGCGGCCGAGGCGCTGCAGGACGCGCTGCGCCTGTCGCGTGGCATGACGTTCAAGAACGCCGCAGCCGATCTGCCGCTGGGCGGTGGCAAGGCGGTGATCATCGGTGATCCCGGCATCGACAAATCACCTGAACTGCTCAAGGCTTTCGGGCGCGTCGTGCAGAGCTTGAACGGGCTTTACTGGACCGCCGAGGATATGGGCATGACACCCGCCGACATGGCGCATATCGGGGCGCAGGCGGATTACGTGGCCGGGCTGGCCGACGGAGCCTTCGCCAGCGGTGATCCGTCGCCCATTACTGCGCGTGGGATTTTCAACGCGGTCCGTATAACCGCATGGCACCGGTTCGGGAAGACCGATCTTGATGGCTTAAGGGTCTCGGTCCAGGGGCTGGGCCATGTGGGTGAGCATCTCTGCCACCTGTTGCACGACGCAGGCGCGCATTTGATCGTTACCGATATCGATGCACAGCAATCGGCGCGCGTTGCCGAACGGTTCAACGCGCAGGCGGTTGCCCCCGACGCGATTTACGGTGTCGAGGCCGACATCTTCGCCCCCTGCGCCATCGGTGGTATCCTGAATGAAACCAGTGTCCCGCTGCTGCGGGTCGGGGCAGTTGCGGGCGGCGCGAACAACCAGTTGGCCAATGACAGCGACGCGCAACTGTTGCACGACAGGGGCATCCTCTATGCCCCGGATTTCGTGGCAAACGGTGGTGGGATCATAAATGTCGCAACCGAGATTCTGCGCGTGGCTGATCGCGAAGATTGGGTGGCGCACAGGTTGCAGGCGCTGGAGCAGACCATGGATCGTATTCTGATGCGAGCGAAGGCTGAGGCGATCAGCCCGCACGAGATTGCCGAGGCCATCGTATACGAAACGCTGCGTGCCGAAGCCGCTTGAAGCAAGTAACGCCGCCCTTATTGGGGCGGCGTTCCATTGGTTGAGAGATCAGGTTTTGCCTGCGCCCACCATTCCGACAATCTCATAGGTCTGCTGCAGGATCGGAGCGGCGATCTCACGCGCGCGTTCGGCGCCGCGTGCGAGGATCTGATCGATCTCGGCCTCTTCCCCCATCAGGCGCGCCATCTCGGACGAGATCGGCGCTAGCTTTGAGACTGCCAGTTCGGCCAGCATCGGCTTGAACTCACCGAATTGCTTGCCACCAACCTCAGCCAGAACCTGCTCGGCCGTTTGATCGCTGAGCGCGGCATAGATGTTCACCAGATTGCGCGCCTCAGGACGTTCGGACAGGCCATCGATCTCAGACGGCAGAGCATCCGGGTCGGTCTTGGCCTTGCGGATTTTCTTGGCAATTGTGTCCGCATCATCAATCATGTTGATCCGGGTCATATCCGAGGCATCGGAAGATGACATTTTGCTTGTACCGTCTCGCAGGTTCATCACGCGTGGAGCTGGTCCATCGATGACAGGCTCTGTCAGTGGAAAGAAATCGACTCCGTAGTCATGATTGAACTTTGTTGCGATATCGCGGGTCAGCTCCAGATGCTGCTTCTGGTCTTCGCCAACGGGCACATGCGTGGCATGGTAAATCAGGATGTCTGCCGCCATGAGCGAGGGATAGGCAAACAGGCCCAGCGAAGCGTTCTGCGCATTTTTGCCGGCCTTGTCCTTCCACTGCGTCATCCGCTGCATCCAGCCCATGCGGGCCACGCAGTTGAAAATCCAGGCCAGTTGCGAATGCTCGGCAACCTGGCTCTGGTTGAACAGGATAGATTTTTCTGCATCCAGACCGGCGGCGATAAAACCGGCGCAGACCTCACGCGTCTTTTCGCGCAGTTTTTCTGGATCTTGCCAGACTGTGATCGCGTGCAGGTCAACCATACAATAGATGGTTTCGAACTCAGGGCCCTGCATGTCCACAAAGCGCTTGAGTGCACCCAGATAGTTGCCAAGGTGCAGGTTTCCTGAAGGCTTGATGCCGGAGAACACGCGCGGCGTGAAATTGGTCTCGGTCATCGAAGGGAACTCCCGTCTGGAAAAATCAGTCCCCGTCGCTTACCCATGAGGTCAAGGGACGTCAACAGCCGCAAAGGTAAAGCCCAATGAGCAGTGAGCATTATACCCCGCCTGTGAATCCTCTGCCGCCCGTGGTTGTGGCGCTGACGTTGTTCATCATGGGGATTGAAGTGGTCCTGCAACTGGGCGCACGTGGGATTGTCGGTGGGCCGTCGGCAGTGGGCTGGCGGCTGGATGCGTTGCAGCAGTATACGTTCTCCCCCGACATCTTCGACTGGATGATGCAGAACGGGCGCTGGCCATTCGAACATGTGATCCGCTTTGTCACTTATCCCTTTGTCTCGGCCAATTTTACGCAGGCGATCTTTGTCTGTGTCTTTGTTTTGGCGATGGGCAAGATGGTGGCAGAGGTGTTTGGCAGCGTCGCGATGCTGATCATCTTTGTGCTGTCCGGTGTCGGTGGTGCGCTCGCATATGCGGTGCTGCTCGATCCTGCGTATCCGCTGGTTGGAGGATTCCCGCCCGTCTACGGGCTGATCGGCGCATTTACATGGCTGCTCTGGCGCAAGCTGTCTTTGGTCGGGGCGAACCAGTCCCGCGCCTTCAGCCTGATTGCGATGCTGATGGGTATCCAGTTGCTGTTCGGTCTGCTCTTTGGCGGTACGTCGGACTGGGTTGCGGATCTGGGCGGATTTGCCACCGGGTTCGGCCTGTCGTTCTTTCTGGCTCCGGGTGGATGGGCGCGTATCGTAGGCAGGATACGCCGCGATTGAGCGATCATCCGCGTCGCAGCGCGGTGCGGAACTCCGACAGTTTGAAGGCCCCGAACAGGTGGCCGAGTGCGAAATAGACGACCCCCGCCGTTGCGATCAGCAGCAGCAGCGCGAGATAACGCAAACCAGAAAGCTCGAAGGCCCAACCAAAGAGATGAATGGCTGCATAGAGCACGACCCCCATCCCGATTGAGGCCGCAACGATCCGTCCCGCCCGGCGCTTGAACCGGTCATCAAAGCGCGCTTCGTCCCCGAATTGCCGCGCACCCAGCGCCAGCAACAGGACCATCACCCATCCGGCGGTTGAGGCGGCGATGGCGGGCGCGATCCAGCCGACCACGGGATAAAGACCAAAGGCCAGAACGGCGTTCATCACCATCGCAACAACGGCATAGCGGAACGGAGATTTCGTGTCTTCCCGGGCAAAGAACAATGGCTGCAACAGCTTTTGCAGCACGAAAGCAGGCAGGCCGATTCCATAGATGGCGACGGCCAGAGCTGTGGCCGCGGTATCCTCGGCGGTGAACTGGCCGCGTTGAAACAGAACCGAGACCAGTTGCACGGGTATGATCACAAAAGCTACGGTTGATGGGATGGTCAGTAGTAGCGTGAATTCTCCGGCTCGAGAAAAGGCATTGCGTGCGCCGTCCCTGTCGTCGGCCCGCAGACGTCGGGATAGATCGGGCAGCAGGACGATGCCTACGGCGATCCCGACCACGCCCAAGGGTAGTTGGTACAGGCGATCTGCCGCGAACAACCAGCTAACAGCTTTCTCAGTTTTCGAGGCCACCAACTGCCCGACGACCAGATTGACCTGTGTCACCCCCATGGCCAGCGCGGCAGGTACCGCGATACGCACCATTCGTCGCATTTCGGGGCTGAGTTTCGGCAGGCCGGGACGGATACGGATGCCGGCGCGTTCGGTTGCGACCCAGACCAGCGCAAGCTGAGCAACGCCTGCGACAGGGATAACGGCGATCAACCAGCGGATCACTTCGCCGCCCGAGAGAGTTCCGAAGATCAGTGCGGAACAGGCGAAGATGTTCAACAGAACCGGCGCAGCGGCGGCAGCAGCGAACCGGCCAGTGGCGTTCAGCACCCCGGAAAACAGCGCGGCCAGCGACATGAACAGGATGTAAGGGAAGACGACATAGCTATAGTCCACCGCCAGATCGAAGCGTTCGTCGCCATAGAACCCCTCGGCCGTGACCCAGACCAGTGCAGGCATGAAAACCATCGCCAAACCGACCAATGCCAATACGGCCATGGCCAGAAGGTTGAAGGCATCCTGTGCGAAACCTTCCGCGTTCTCGCCCCCTTCCAACCGTTTGGAGAACATAGGCACGAAGGCTGCGTTGAACGCACCCTCGGCGAAAAACCGGCGAAACATGTTGGGCAGCCGGAAGGCAGCAACGAAGGCGTCCATCACCGGACCCGGCCCGATATAGGCGGTCAGCAGGATTTCCCGCAGGAAGCCAAGGATACGGCTGGCGAGCGTCCAGAAGCCCACCGTAAAGAAACCCGAAAACAGGCGGATCTGCTTCATGAGGCGGCGCGCTCGGCGCCCTCGGTGATGGCCTTGCGCAGCTTTGATTCAAGTGCGCGCTGCTTGCTTTCCGAGTGGTATTTCAGCCCGAACATATCCTTCACATAGAAGGTATCGACCACTTGTTCACCATAAGTCGCGATAACGGCGTTGGCGACATAGACATTGGCTGCGGCCAGCGTGCGCGCGAGGTCATAGAGCAGGCCGGGGCGATCGCGGGTGTCGACCTCGATGATCGTGTAAATCTCGGACCCGTCATTGTCGAAGGTGATATGGGTCGGCACATTAAAGGCGCGTTCGCGTTTCTTGATCTTGTCGCGCGATTTCAGGGCGTCGCGCGCCACCACCTCACCCTTCAGTGTCTTGTGGATCATCTGGGTCAGGCGCGGTATGCGCGACGTCTCATAGGGATGGCCCTCGGCATCCTGAATCCAGAAGGCATCCGTCACATAGCCATCCTTGGTCGTATAGCTGCGCGCATCGACGACGTTGGCCCCGACCAGTGCCAAGGCCCCGGCGATCCGCGCAAAGATCCCCGGATGGTCCCCCATGGCGAAACAGGCCCGCGTCGCGTCGCGATCTTCGTCGGGGTGCAGGCGAATTCCCATTTCTCCGGGATCACCGCTGTCCTCCAGCGCTTTCAGCATCTCGGCAAACTCGACATGGGTCGAGAGATTAAGACCTTGCCAATAGGGATCGTAGTGCCGCCCGGTCTCGGTTTTCAGATCGGCTTTGGACCAATCGGCCAACTCAGCCCGTAGCAGTTTTTTCGCCCCGGCACCGCGATTGGCGCGGTTGAGGTCTTCCATCCCCGTTTCCAACGCACGCTTGGTTTCAGCGTGCAGCGCGCGCAGCAGGGTGGCTTTCCAGTTGTTCCACGTATTCGGGCCAACGCCGCGAATATCGCAAACGGTCAGAACCGTCAGCAGGTCCAGCCGTTTGACCGTCTCGACCGCCTTGGCGAAATCGCGAATGGTGCGCGGGTCCGAGATATCGCGTTTCTGCGCCATATCCGACATCAGCAGGTGATAGCGCACCAGCCATTCCACCGTTTCGGAATCCGATTTGTTCAACCCCAGCCGCGGGGCCACCTTGCGCGCGATCAGCGCACCAAGGATCGAGTGATCCTCGGGCCGCCCCTTCGCGATGTCATGCAGCAGCAGCGCCACATACAGCACCTTACGGTTGACCCCTTCTTTGAGGATAGACGAGGCCAGTGGCAGCGACTCGATCAATTCACCGCGTTCGATCTGGGCGAGGTTTACGATGCATTGGATCGTGTGCTCATCGACCGTATAGCTGTGATACATATTGAACTGCATCATCGCCACGATGTGCTCGAACTCGGGCAGGAAGGCCGACAGAACCCCCAACTCGTTCATCCGTCGCAAGGCGCGCTCGGGGTTGCCGTGCTTCAACATCAGATCAAGGAAGATGCGCTGTGCTTCCTTGTCGGTGCGCATATCCTCGTCGATCAGGCGCAGATTTGCGGTGACCAGACGCATTGCGTCCGGATGGATCAGCATCCCGGTGCGCAAGCCTTCTTCGAAGAGCCGTAGCATGTTCAGCTTGTCTGACAGGAAGGTATCCGGGTCTGCGATATCCAACCGGCCATGCACAACCCTGTATCCGGCTTTCACCCGGGGGCGACGGCGGAAGATGCGTTCCAATAGCGGCGCGCCTTTCATATGAGCCGCTTCCAACTTGGTCAGGAAGATGCGGGTCAACTCACCTACGCGGGTTGCTTCGCGGAAATAGCGCTGCATGAATACTTCGACAGCGCGCCGCCCTGCGCGGTCTTCATAACCCATCCGCGCGGCAACCTCGACCTGCAGGTCGAAAGTCAGCTGCTCAGTGGCGCGACCGGTCACCAGATGCAGGTGAGAGCGCACAGCCCAGAGAAAGTCTTCGGCCTGAACAAACCCTTTGAATTCATCTGGTGTGAACAGACCCAGCGGGACCAACTCGGCCACATCCTGAACGCCGTAGATATACTTGGCGATCCAGTAGAGCGACTGTAGATCGCGCAAGCCGCCCTTGCCCTCTTTGACGTTGGGCTCGACCATATAGCGTTCACCCTGTTTGAGGTGTCGCTCGTCACGCTCTTTCAGTTTGGCTTCGATAAAATCACGCTCAGTGCCTTTGAAAAGATCCGCTTTCAGCCGTGCCTCAAGCTCTTCGGCCAGCTCTTTGTTCCCGGCCAGATAGCGCTGCTCCAACATGGCGGTGCGAATGGTGAAATCGTCCCCCCCCAGTCGCAGGCAATCCTTGATCGTGCGGGATGAGTGGCCGACCTTCAGCCGTAAATCCCAAAGAATGTAGAGCATGGATTCAATCACGCTCTCGGCCCAGGCGGTGATCTTGTAGGGGGTCAGGAACAGCAGATCGACATCGGACGAGGGCGCCATTTCGCCTCGGCCATAGCCGCCCACAGCGAGCACGGCGATCTTTTCGCCCTGCGTCGGTGTGGCCAGCGGGTGCAGGTACTCGCTGGCCAAGCGCATCGCAGTACAGACCAGTTGATCCGTCAGATAGGTGTAAGAGCGCGTCAGCGGACGCGCATCAAACGGGGCTTTGGCGAATGCGTCGGCGATGGCCGCGCGCCCCGCCTTCTGAGCGTCGCGCAGGATGCGGACGGTTTCAGCCCGCAGAGCCGCATTGTCCGCACCACTTTCAACGGCGGCGGACAGGTTGGCTTGAATACCGACCGAGTCAAAAATCCGGTCAGCGGGGCAGATCAGTTTGTTGTCAGGCATGGTTGCCTGCGCCGGTTGCTCAGAATCCGGCGCCAGAGAAGCTTTGTGGGGCAGGGTCAATCACAACCACCTGTTTGTTCTGGATCGTGGCAACCGCCAGACCGCGTTCGTTGGTACCGTTAGGACGCAGGCGGAAGATACCGCCGACACCCTGAAACCCTGCATTCTGGGTCAGGGCTGCCCCAGTCAATGCATTGGATTTACCCTGGCTGACCAAGGCGCCAATGGCCGCGATTCCGTCATAGGCCAGGCCACTGATCGGATGCGGGGCTTCGCCATAGGTGTTGTTGTAGCGTTGGCGATAGGCTTGCGCTTTGGCCGGATCCGGCAATGCAAACCATCCGCCCTGAACGCCTGGCAATTCTAGCGTCTGTGCCGGGATGTCCCAGCGCGTCAGGCCCATATATTGCACATTGGCCGGAGAGACACCCGCCTCGGGCAGCAGCTGGCTGAACAGCGGCAACGCACCTGCAGTCGTCGCGGTCAGGAAGATCGAATCCGCACCGGTCGAATCCACTGTGGCCTTGATGGTTGGGACAGAATTGATCACGCCCTGCTGAGATCGATCATAAGCGACGGTGCCGGCATTGTTTACTCGGCTACTGCTGAGCGCCGTTGCGATTGCGGATTGTCCGAGTTGGCCTGCCGAGTCATTGCTGTGCACGATTACCGTGCCGGTTTTGCCCTGGCGTCCGGCGAAATTGACCAGACGATTGGCGGTGTTTTGGAAAGTCGGCCCCAGGACATAAACATTTCCACCCGCAATGCTGGTGTTGTTCGAGAAGGACAACACATTGACGTTGTTGTTGAGAACCGCAAGGCCCGCCGCATTCGCTGCTTGCGCATAAACCGGACCCAGAATGATCTTGGCCCCATCCGCAACAGCTTGCTGAGCGACCGTTGACGCCGTTCCTGCATTGCCCGCGGTATCGTAGACGCGGAGATCAATTTTCACATTTTGCAAATCTGCCATCGCCAGACGCGCCGCATTCTCGAGGCTTCGCGCCAGCGCAGCGTCCCCCGATTGTGACGAGCCGCTAGGCACCAGCAGCGCCACCGGCACGGGATCAGAGGTATCGATCGAGGGGCCTCCGCCGATACCGCCGACTTCACAGGCGGCCAGAAAGGCGGCGGTGGCCAGAGCAATGGCGGATTTCGCCAGTTTGCGTGTGGGCTTGCAAACGGTAAACATCTAAATGAAAACTCCCTGATCCGGCGTCTGAGGGCACCTTGGTCTATTGATCCGCGATAATAAACGTCACGCTGTGAGGGTCCAGCTTTGAATTTCCAAAAGACAAGATTGGCCCCGGGCCTGTACTTTGTTGCCACTCCTATCGGAACCGCGCGCGACATTACGCTGAGGGCGCTCGACGTGTTGGCCTCGGCCGATATGATCGCCGCCGAGGACACCCGCAGCCTGCGGCGGTTGATGGAAATTCATGGTGTTCCGTTAGAGGGTCGCCGAATCCTTGCTTATCACGACCACAGCGGCGCTGGTGCGCGCGGCAAGATACTCGAAGCGCTTGGGGCTGGGCAGTCGGTCGCTTATGCCTCTGAGGCCGGAATGCCGCTGATCGCCGATCCGGGCTACGATCTGGGCCGGCAGGCGGCTGAAGCTGGTTTTGCGGTTACCTGCGCGCCGGGCCCTTCAGCGGCGCTGGCGGCGCTGACTTTGGCGGGTCTGCCGACCGATGCGTTCTTTTTTGCCGGGTTTCTGCCCAACGCCTCGGGTGCACGTCGGACCCGAATCGAGGCGCTGCGCGATATTCCCGGAACGCTTGTCTTTTACGAATCCCCCAAGCGTCTGGCCAACTGCCTTGTCGATATGGCGGATGTGTTGGGCGGCGATCGGCAAGCTGCTGTGTGCCGCGAACTGACAAAGAAGTTCGAAGAGGTCCGGCGCGGAACGCTTGCCGAGTTGGCGGCAGGATATGAGGGAGCCTCGGTCAAGGGAGAGATTGTTCTGCTGGTGGATCGTGCGCATTCGCAAACCGTTAAGGATTCTGACGTAGAAGAGGCTTTGAGACAGGCTTTGGAAAGTCATTCGGTGCGCGATGCGGCGGATCTGGTGTCAGAAATGTTCAATCTGCCGCGCCGCCCGATTTATCAGAAAGCCCTGAAGCTAGGTAAGGGATGAAACATGGGGCGATCCGTTCGGGGTTCGGTTTCTTATCACGCGGGGCAGGCTGCAGAGCTTTCTGTTGCAACCGATTATGAGCGGCGCGGCTATACGATTGCGCATCGCAGATGGCGCGGTGCAGGGGGTGAGATTGATCTGATCGCCCGGAACACCGATGGCATCGTGTTCATTGAGGTCAAGAAAAGCGCGAGTTTCGCATCGGCTGCGGCCCGGATCAGCCCTCGGCAGATTAAACGCATCTGTGCCTCAGCCGCCCAATTTCTTGAGCATGAACCAGATGGGCAATTGACGAATGTGCGCTTTGACGCAGCCTTGGTTGATGGCACTGGTGCGGTTGAAATTATCGAAAACGCCTTTGGCCACGGCTGATCGCCATTGAACCCGATAGGTCTCTGCGCCATGTATCGGGCGTAGAACGTAAGGGACAAGCCATGAAAATCGCCTTTCAGATGGACCCGATCGGGGCCGTGGATATCAATGCCGACAGCTCGTTCCGTTTGGCCGAAGAAGCACAGGCCCGCGGGCATGAGCTGTTTTTCTACGGCCCGGACCAACTGGCCTATCAAGAAGGGCGCATAACCGCGCGTGGTCATGACATGTCGGTTCAGAGGATGCAGGGTGACCCGGCTGTGCTGGGTCCGGAGCGCGAGGTCGATCTGGCCGATTTCGATGTCATCTGGCTACGGCAGGACCCGCCGTTTGACATGCATTACATCACCTCGACCCATCTGCTGGATCGCCTGAGAGGGCAAACGCTGGTGGTGAATGACCCCTTCTGGGTGCGGAATTATCCCGAAAAACTCCTGGTACTGGATTTCCCCGATCTGACCCCACCAACGACGATCGCGCGGGATTTGCAGACCATCAAGGCGTTCAAAGAAAAGCATGAAGATATCATCCTCAAACCGCTCTATGGCAATGGCGGCGCCGGGGTGTTCCGGCTGGATGCGAATGACCGCAACCTGACCTCTTTGCACGAGTTGTTCACTGGCTTCTCACGTGAGCCGCTGATCGTGCAGAAGTTCTTGCCCGATGTGCGTAATGGCGACAAGCGGGTGATCCTGGTCGATGGTGAGGCTGTGGGCGCTATCAATCGCGTTCCGGCTGAGGGCGAGACACGTTCGAACATGCATGTGGGTGGGCGGCCCGAGAAGGTTGGTCTGACCGAACGGGACATGGAAATCTGCGCCGCAATCGGCCCGCTGCTGAAGGAAAAGGGTCAGATCTTCGTCGGGATCGATGTCATCGGTGATTATCTGACCGAGATCAACGTGACCTCGCCCACCGGTATTCAGGAGCTTGAGCGTTTCAACGGCGAGAATATTGCCGAGAAGATCTGGCAGGCGATTGAAGCAAAGCTTTAGGCCCCAACCTTGGCGCTGATGCGAAAGCTCAGCGCCTCGGCGATATGCGGGCGACGAATGTCCGCCTCGCCGTCCAGATCTGCGATGGTGCGGGCAACCCGCAGAATTCGATGAAAGGCGCGGGCGGATAAGCCAAACCGTTCTGCCGCGTTCAGAAGCAGCTCCTTGCCTTCTGCGTCCGGCGTTGCGCATTCTTCCAGAAACGTGCCTTCGAGGTCGGCGTTCTGACGTGCACCATGCAGGTCAGCGAACCGTTCAGCCTGTACCTCCCGTGCCGCTTCGACGCGCGCGGCAACGGTGGCTGAGCTATCGCCCGAGGGTGGCAGATCAAGATCGGTAAACCCGACTGGCGGAACCTCGATCCGCAGATCAAAGCGGTCCATCAAAGGCCCTGAGATACGGCCCAGATAATCCTCGCCGCAGACCGGGGCGCGGGAACAGGCGCGCGACGGGTCGGTCAAGTAGCCGCATTTGCAGGGGTTGGCTGCCGCCACCAGCATGAACCGGCAGGGGTATTTGACGTGCGCATTTGCACGGGCGACCATGACCTCTCCGGTCTCAATGGGTTGACGCAGGGTTTCCAGAACAGTGCGCGGGAATTCGGGGAATTCGTCCATGAACAGAACGCCGTTATGCGCCAGCGAAATCTCTCCGGGTTTGGCACCTTTGCCGCCACCGACAATGGCCGCCATCGATGCGGTGTGATGCGGTTCGCGAAATGGGCGTGCCCGGCTGATACCACCTTCGTCCAGCAAACCGCAGAGCGACTGTATCATCGAAGTCTCCAGCGCTTCAACGGGCGTTAATGGTGGCAGAATACCGGGCAGCCGCGCCGCCAGCATGGATTTGCCGGAACCGGGCGTGCCGATCATGATCAAATGATGCCGTCCTGCCGCGGCAATCTCCAACGCGCGTTTGGCGCGTTCCTGGCCTTTGACATCCCGCAAATCCCGCGCGATGGGCGATAGGCTGACCTCGCCCGGGGTCGCGGCGGGCAGCGCGGATTGGCCGGTGAAGTGACGGACCACATCGCCCAGAGACCCCGCGCCGATGACTTGAGTGGCGTCGACCCACGCCGCCTCGGAGCTGGATGCCGATGGGCAGAGCAATGAACGGTCCTCGGCTGCGGCGGTCATGGCGGCGGGCAGAGCGCCAACGACGGGCACCAGCGACCCGTCGAGCGAAAGCTCGCCCAAGGCCACAGCCCCTTCGGCGGCATCGGTTGGTATGATCTCAAGTGCCGAGAGCAGCGCTACTGCGATGGGCAGATCGAAGTGACTGCCCTCTTTCGGCAGGTCGGCAGGGGACAGGTTGATGGTGATCCGCTTGGACGGAAGTGCGATCGCCATCGAACTGAGCGCGCTGCGCACCCGATCGCGCGCCTCGGATACGGCTTTGTCGGGAAGCCCGACGATGGAAAAGGCCGGAAGGCCCGGCGAGACGGCGCATTGCACCTCGACCGGGCGGGCGTCAACGCCCTGAAAGGCAACTGTATGGGCGCGGGCGACCATGGCAATCCTGTTCTTGGTTAACAGGACGTTGCTGCCATGGTTGCGGTTTAGGAATGGTTAACGCCGGCCACCATTGCGGTGAATTTCGGCCATGCACCCGGATCGGCAACGGTTTTGTCACGACAAGACGGATTGCAGAGGCCCCAGACCTGACCGTCGAGTTCAAGGTAGTCCGTGACAGGTTTCCCGGAATACGGGCAGTCCGTGTTGACCGATGGGCCGGTTTCAACGGCTTTTGCCTTCGAGGATCCACCAATCGGCCAGTTCTGTTCAGGCAGGTTTTGCGGATAGGGAAAAGGATCATAAGAAATTGTCAGGCCCATCGCGCGCCACTGACGGACAGGCGAATCCGAAAGAAGCTCAAGACAATAGGCACGATTCGCCTCTGACACCGGCAGGCCATAGCCAATGATCCGCGCAGCGACCGGAGCGTAAAACACATCTGCCAGGGAATAAGTCCCGAACAGCGGGCCGGTTTCTGCGCCCGAGATGTTGCGGGCATGTGCCCACAGTGTCTCGATCCGGCTTAGGTCGGACAGCGTGTCCGGTGACGGCTTGAACCCCTCCCAGCAGTGCCGCAATTGCATCGGGCATTCACCCCTTAGGGCCGAGAAGCCTGCGACCATCTCAGCGCATAGCCAGCGGGCCGTTGCGCGCGCCGCGGGATCGGTGGGCCAAAGCCCAGCCTCGGGATGTCGCTCGGCCAGTGTTTCTGCCATGGCGAGGCTTTCGCCGACCACGGTTCCGTCCGGCAACCTCAGGGCCGGGACGAGGCGGGCGGGGGCCAGAGACTCCATATCCGCAGCCATTGTTCCGGCATAAAGGCCAATCATGTGAGAGCGGTAAAGCAGGCCGAATTTCTCGAGCATAAGCCACCCGCGCAGGGACCAGCTGGAAAACAGGCGGTCGCCGATGAAAAGGTCATAGGTCATGTTTGAACGATGTCGGATCAGGTGGCGCAGGTAAATCGTTGATTTGTGCGTAAGTCCATCACGGTTGATGATTGATGCGGCCCACGGACCAGCGGTCGCCGTGATGGGTAATCTCGGTGACCGAGAGGTTGTCGATCCTATGGCCAAAGGCCTCTTGCGCGTCGACTTCCAGCGCGCGCTGGACCTGGGTCAGGATCACACCGAAATGGGCCACTACGATTAGATCACGCCCGGTATGGGCCGAAATCAGCGTATCGATGGCTGCATCAACCCGTGTGCGCACCTCGTTCCAGCTTTCACCACTCGGTGGACGCACCTCGCCCGGATTGTCCCAATAAGCAAAGCAAAGTTCGGGGTCTTCGGCTTCGATCTCCTTAAAACTGCGCAGCTCCCAACTGCCAAAGTTGATCTCGCGCAGATCGCGGTGATGCGGCAATCGTTTCCGTGCGCCCTGAATGGCACTGGCGGTGTCGGCCGCGCGCGACAGGTCGGATGAGATCACGATTGCCTCAGTCGGAAGATGGGCAGAGAGGCGATCAATCGCTGCCGTATCACTCAGGTCAGCGGGCAGATCGGACCAACCGACCATGGTTTTTGCATGAGTGGGCCCGTGCCGGACCAGATGCAGCCGGGTCACAGGGGCGCACCTTTCAGGACCAGAGGCAACCCGGCGGTTACTTGCACGACCCGATCCGCCTGGGCAGCCAGCGCGATGTTCAGCCGTCCCTGCGCTTCGCGAAAGCGGCGGGACAGGGCGTTGTCGGGGACGATCCCATGGCCGACTTCGTTCGATACGATGACGATCTGCGCTGCGCAGTCTTTCAAGGCGCCAAGCAATTTTGCCTGAACCTGATCAAGATCGGCTTCAGCCAGCAAATGATTTGTTAGCCACATGGTGGCACAATCGATCAGGCAGACCTGATCTTCCGTCAGCTTCGCCAGCTCGGGAGGCAGCTCAAAAGGTGCCTCTATTGTCACCCATTTGCTGCCTCTTTGTGCAATATGTTGCCTAACTTTCTGGCGCATCTCATCATCAAACATTTGTGATGTGGCCAGATAAACCCGGCTTTTCCCTGTGGAAACAGCAAGTTGTTCGGCAAAAAGCGACTTTCCCGAAGCCGCGCCGCCCAACACAAAGGTTAAATTGGGGTGCACTTTTATTACCTTTCTGGTGATCCACCCGGTTTTGTTCTGCGTATCGACCTCAGGTCGGCAAGACAAGCCCGGTCTATAGCCTGTGGTAAAGGGAGAGTTGCATGGCACTGGACAACGCAAACGATTTTTCGATGTCCCGACAGGCAATGAAGGCTGAGTTGCTGGATGCCGAGACCGAATTGAAGCTGGCTTATGCCTGGCGTGATGACCGGGACGAGCAGGCCCTGCATCGTCTGATCACCGCTTATATGCGCCTGGCGATTTCGATGGCGGCCAAGTTCAAACGCTATGGCGCGCCGATGAACGACCTGATCCAAGAGGCCGGGCTGGGCCTCATGAAGGCTGCAGACAAGTTCGATCCGGATCGGGGTGTGCGCTTTTCGACCTATGCGGTCTGGTGGATCAAGGCCAGCATTCAGGACTACGTCATGCGCAACTGGTCCATGGTGCGCACTGGCTCGACCTCATCTCAGAAGTCGTTGTTTTTCAACATGCGCCGGGTGCAGGCACGGTTAGAGCGCGAGGCCGCGACCGAGGGTCTGGATCTGGACCGACACCAGTTGCATCAGATGATCGCTTCTGAAATCGGCGTTCCCCTGCGCGATGTTGAAATGATGGAGGGGCGGCTTGCCGGGTCCGATTTTTCCCTGAATGCGGTTCAGTCGACGGACGAAGACGGGCGCGAGTGGATTGATGCGCTGGAAGATGATCGGGAGCAAGCGGCTGAAACCGTAGAAAACAGTCACGACAGGCAACAGCTGCGCGAATGGTTGGTCACCGCGATGCAGGCGCTGAATGATCGTGAACGTTTCATCGTGCGCGAACGCAAGCTGCGTGAACCGTCGCGGACGCTGGAGAGCCTGGGCAAGGAACTCGGACTGTCAAAGGAACGTGTACGTCAGCTTGAGGCTGCAGCTTTTGTTAAGATGCGCAAGAACCTTGAAGCGCAATCGCGCGAGGTGCAACACTTCTTCGCATGAAACTCTTTGCGATTCTTGTAGCGTTTGTGCTGTTTGCAAGTGCTGGCCAAACGGTCCGCGCTGCAGAATTGATACCTGACGATGTATTGGAAGCCATGCAATCGGCAGATGTCGTTATCTTGGGCGAAATTCACGACAATCCGCGGCATCACCTCGTCCAGACCGAGGCGATCGAAGCTATTGGGCCCTCGGGCGTGGTCTGGGAAATGGTGACGGAAGAGGGCGCTCAGCGTTTGGCGCAGAAGGCGGCGGCCAACCCCGAGGAATTGTCACGGATTCTACGCTGGGCCGAATCCGGATGGCCCCCGCTCAGCATGTATTATCCGGTATTCCAGGCGTCGAATGCTCCGGTTTACGGTGCGATGGTCCCACGAACTGCTGCGCGGGCCGCGATGGAACGGGGCGCAGCCACTGCGCTGGGTGCGGATGCGGCGCGATATGGGCTGACCATTCCGCTCTCACCCGAAGATCAGGCGGCGCGCGAGGCAGATCAGCTTGCGGCTCATTGCGACGCGTTGCCTGCCGAGGCTTTACCGCAGATGGTGGCGATCCAGCGTTTGCGCGATGCCGTTCTGACACGTGCCATCCTGCGTGCCACCGATGAAACCGGTGGCCCGGTTGCCGTGATCACCGGCAATGGCCATGCTCGCAAGGATCGCGGTATCCCCACATTCCTGTCGCGCTTGCGTCCGGGGTTGAAGGTCTTCGTTTTGGGACAGTCCGAGGACGGTCTCATCTCTGGTGAGTTTGATGCGGTGATTGACAGCCCCATTGTCGAGCGTGAAGACCCCTGCAAAGCCTTTGAGACACAGAATTAACTGCTGGAACTGCCCGGCTGCCTTGCCTAATGTCGGGGCCGACCGGGACGGAAGGGCAAGACATGTTGGCAACCAAACGCATTCTGCTGATCATCGGCGGCGGGATCGCGGCCTATAAGTCGCTGGATCTGATCCGACGGCTGCGCGAACGCGGTGCAGCGGTGACACCGGTGCTGACTCGTGCGGCAGAGGAATTCGTGACCCCCTTGTCCGTTTCGGCACTGGCCGGAGAGAAAGCCTATCGCGATCTGTTTGACCTGACCGATGAAGCCGAGATGGGGCACATCCAGCTATCACGTTCTGCTGATCTGATCGTGGTGGCGCCTGCGACTGCTGACCTGATGGGCAAGATGGCCGGGGGGCTGGCCAATGATCTGGCCTCGACGCTGCTGATGGCAACCGACACGCCGGTTCTGTGTGCGCCTGCTATGAACGTGCGGATGTGGGATCACCCAGCGACGCAACGCAATCTGGCGCAACTGCAGGCGGACGGTGTCCGTTTCGTGGGTCCGAATGAGGGCGATATGGCTTGCGGCGAGTACGGCCCGGGCCGCATGTCGGAACCGCTGGAGATCGTGGTTGCGATCGAGGCGCAGCTCGGTGATGGGCCGCTCAGGGGCAAACGCGTGCTGGTAACTTCTGGCCCGACACATGAACCGATTGACCCGGTGCGGTATATTGCGAACCGGTCCTCGGGCGCTCAGGGGACGGCAGTGGCACGGGCGCTGGCGGCGCTCGGGGCAGAGGTGGTTTTTGTCACCGGACCTGCCGAGGTTGCGCCACCCGAAGGGGTTCAGGTCGTGCCGGTCGAGACGGCGCAAGAGATGTCCGATGCGGTCGAGGCCGCTTTGCCCGTGGATGCAGGGGTCTTTGCGGCTGCGGTAGCGGATTGGCGCGTTGCGACGGCCACGGACAAGAAGCTGAAGAAAAGCCGAGACGGTTTGCCTACTTTGGAATTCGCCGAGAATCCGGACATCTTGAAACGTGTAGCGCGGATGAAGGCGGGACGCCCTGCGCTCGTTGTAGGTTTTGCCGCCGAGACGGATAACGTGATTGAGCACGCAATCGCGAAACGTGCGCGCAAAGGCTGCGATTGGATCGTTGCGAATGATGTGAGCCCGGCGACGGGTATCATGGGTGGCTCTGAGAATGCGGTGATTCTGATCTCGGACGAAGGGGCTGAGGAATGGCCGCGCATGGGCAAGGACGCGGTGGCCGAACGAT
Source organism: Ruegeria sp. C2 (assembly GCF_056537765.1). Taxonomy (NCBI): domain Bacteria; kingdom Pseudomonadati; phylum Pseudomonadota; class Alphaproteobacteria; order Rhodobacterales; family Roseobacteraceae; genus Ruegeria; species Ruegeria sp. C2. The sequence goes on from NZ_JBQFRZ010000002.1 coordinate 460,690, forward strand.
TGGCGCAGAAGATTGCCGCGGTTTTGGCAGGGTAAACTCCGTAGAAAATGAGAGGTTTGGGGATGGTTGCAATTCGTGTGATCCGCGAGGACGGGGCCGATCCCTCGATCCCGTTGCCTTCGTACGAAACTACGGGGGCCGCAGGGGCGGATGTTCGGGCCAATCTACCGGGAAAGGCAACAATTACACTGGACCCCGGTCAACGCGCCTTGGTGCCTACCGGCCTGCGGATCGAGATTCCGCAAGGGTTTGAGGTGCAGGTCCGCCCGCGCTCGGGTTTGGCCCTGAAACACGGCATCACATTGCCGAACACGCCCGGAACCATCGATAGTGACTATCGTGGTCCTCTCGGTGTGATCGTGCTGAACGCAGGTCAGGACCCGTTCGAAATCACCCACGGAGAACGCATCGCCCAGCTTGTCGTCGCTCCAGTGGTGCAAGCCACATTCGAAGCCACCGACACGCTGTCTGAAACCGACCGGGGCGCGGGCGGTTTCGGTTCGACCGGGCGCGGCTGATGCTGCTGGTCCTGATCCTTGCGGCAGGCCTATGGGGGATCGGCTATATCGCGGGCGTGTCCCGTACCGCGCGGATGGCATCAGTTGGCACGCTGCTGGTTGGCGTCATCATCGCTCAGCTGGTGTTGCCCGAGGCACATCCGTTGCGTCAGGCAACCGGCGGCTCTGCTGCGATGTGGCTGATCCTTGCTGGCTCTGCGGTGCTGGTTCTGCTTTATGGGCGAGGCGTGAAAGCGTTGCGAAACCGAGCGGAAGCTGCCGAGCCCAAGGAACCTAAAATGCCCTCAGATCAGTTCACCGAGACCGAGCTGGAACGCTATGCCCGCCACATCGTCCTGCGAGAGCTGGGCGGCCCGGGGCAGAAAAAGATGAAACGGGCGCGGGTTCTGGTGATCGGGGCTGGTGGTCTGGGTGCGCCTGCCTTGCAATATCTGGCTGCGGCGGGCGTTGGCACAATCGGTGTGATTGACGATGATGAGGTTGAAAACGCCAACCTTCAGCGGCAAGTGATCCATCGCGATGCGGATATCGGGATGCCCAAGGTATTCTCGGCTCAGGCCGCGATGCAGGCGCAGAACCCGAACGTGACTGTTCTGCCCTATCACCGTAGGCTCACGGAAGAGATCGCTGCCGATCTGTTCGCCGACTTCGATCTGATCCTCGACGGCACCGATAATTTCGACACACGCTATCTGGCCAACCGAACCGCAGTCGCGCTGGGCAAGCCACTGATTTCGGGCGCTCTGTCGCAATGGGAAGGTCAACTGAGTGTCTTCGATCCCGCCAGGGCCGGTCCCTGTTACCAATGTATCTTCCCCGAAGCCCCGGCCCCCGGCCTTGCTCCGTCTTGTGCCGAAGCAGGAGTGATCGGGCCGCTTCCTGGCGTCGTTGGGTCAATGATGGCGGTGGAGGCGATCAAGGTTATCACCGAGGCCGGGCAGGCGTTGCGCGGCGAGATGTTGATCTATGACGCCCTCTATGGCGAAAGTCGCAAAATCAAACTTTCCAAAGCTGCCGATTGTCCGATCTGCGCAGGTGTGGGTGCTTAAAGCAACCGCCGCATGCCACGGGCACGCGGCCTGGCCCAACCCCGCCAAGGTGCATCTTTGATGCACGCTGCGGGGGCGGGAGCTTTCCTTAACCTAAAGCGCGATCCAGATCGGCAATCAGATCTTCGGCATCTTCCAGACCAACAGATAGGCGGAAAATCCCGTCGCCCGCATATCTGCGGTAATCTTCCAGTTGATCTCCCTGCAGTTTGAAAGAAGTCTCCATCAGGCCTTCGGTTTCCATCCAGAAAATCAGACTGCGATGGTGCCCCAATGACACTGCGTAGTGGATAACCTCCAGGCGTTCGATCATTTGCTGCGCAATGCGCTCTCCGTCAGCGGCACCACCGACCTGGAACGAAATCATGCCTGATGTGTTCGACATTTGCCGCGCAGCCAGCTCTGCCTGCGGGTGCGAAGACAGGCCCGGATAAATCACTTGCGAAACCCGCGGATCCGCTTCAAGCCACCTTGCAACCTCTATGGCTCCGGACTGGTGCGCCTTCATACGCAATGGCAGGGTCGACGCGCCTCGGGCAATCAGCCAGGCATTGAACGGAGACAGGATTCCGCCGTGATGGATGCTCGCCTCGGCACGCATCTTGGATATCAGCTCGGCCGATCCGGCGACGGCCCCACCGACGGCATCGCCATGCCCGCCGATATATTTCGTGATCGAATGCATCGTCAGATCGACACCCAATGCGACAGTGTCCATGCCTAGGGGCGAGGCAAAGGTTGCATCGCAACTGTGCAGCGCACCAGCCTCGCGCGCCAATTGTGAGACAGCCGCCAGATCGGTCAGGCGGTTGATCGGGTTCACCGGGGTCTCAGTATGGATCAGCCGGGTGTTGGGCCGTATCGCGGCTGCGACCGCTTCCAGATCAGACATATTGATCGCCGAAATCTCGATACCCATCCGAGGCAAGGTCTCACGCGCGAGTTCAGCGACGCCAGCGTAAGAGACATCCGAGACGATCAGATGATCGCCAGCCGACAGGAAAGTAAGGAAAATGGCCGATGCCGCCGCCATGCCTGAGGCCGTCGCCAGACAGGCCTCGGCTCCCTGCAGGGCCGCAATCTTGGCCTCCAACCCCGCGACTGTCGGGTTCGCCCAGCGGGAATAGAGATAAGGGCTGTCCGGCGTCAGATCATGCGCAGAGAATCCGGCCAGATCCTCAACAAGGTAGGTCGAGCTCATATGGATCGGGGGGGCCGATGCATTGGTCGCGGTGTCGGGCGGATCGCCCGCATGGATTGCGGTTGTCATGATCCCGGCGGGGCGGTTCGATCTGGTCATGTCCTGTCTCCTTTGACAGGAACACTGCGCAGGCGAGATCGCTCGCGCAAGCGGGTTTGCGACAGAATCCGATCTTTCCGATCCGCTGCCTCTGGACCATTGTCCCCGGCCTACCTAGCTTGACCAGCAAAGGAGATCAGAATGACGAACCCGATCCTGTCCGACTGGACAACTCCGTTTGAACTCGCCCCCTTTGCCAAGATCTCGGATGACGATTTTTCCCCTGCTCTGGAAGAGGCACTGAAGGCCCATAACGCGCAGATCGAGGCGATTGCGGCCGACCCTGAAGTCCCAACATTCGCCAATACCATCGAAGCCTTGGAGGCCGCAGGCGAGCAACTGGATAAGGTCCTGTCGGTGTTCTTCACGGTTGCGGGCGCGGACAGCAATCCCAAGCGCGAAGAGCTGCAGCGCGATTTTTCCCCGAAACTGGCGGCGCATTTTTCGGGGATTTCATCCAACAAGACTTTGTTTCGGCGCGTGGCTGATCTGTGGGCACGCCGCGATGAGCTGGGTCTGAGTGACGAACAGGCGCGTGTTCTGATGCTGTCGCATCGTGGTTTCGTGCGCGCAGGTGCTTCGCTGGAAGGTGATGCCGATGCGCGCATGCAAGAGATAAAGGCACGGCTGGCCTCGCTGGGCACGTCCTTTACCCAGAACCTATTAGCGGACGAGCGCGATTGGTTCATGGAGCTGACCGAGGATGATCTGCAGGGCCTGCCTGAATTTGCGGTCAATGCCGCACGCGCTGCAGGTCAGGAGAAGGGCGTGGACGGCCCTGTAGTTACGCTCTCGCGGTCGATCATTGTGCCGTTCCTGCAATTCTCGCCACGCCGGGACCTGCGCGAAACAGCCTACCGCGCTTGGACTGCGCGCGGCGCGAATGGTGGCGACACTGACAACCGGGAAATAGCGGCGGAAATCCTGCGCTTGCGTGAAGAACGCGCCAAGCTGCTGGGCTATGACAGTTTCGCCGAGTACAAGCTGAAAACCGAGATGGCCCGCACCCCGGACCGTGTGCGTGAGCTGTTGATGGACGTGTGGGAGCCCGCCAAAACCCGCGCAGACGCGGATGCTGAAGTGTTGACCGCAATGATGCAAGAGGATGGCGTCAATGGCCCGCTGGCAGCTTGGGACTGGCGCTACTACGCCGAGAAACGCCGCAAGGCCGAGCATGATCTGGATGAGGCAGCGCTGAAGCCCTACCTGCAGCTGGATCGCATGATTGAGGCGTCATTTGCCTGTGCCAACCGCCTGTTCGGACTGGAATTTGCGCCGCTGGATGTGCCGCTCTACCACCCTGATTGCCGTGCATGGGAGGTGACCCGCGACGGGCAGCACATCGCGGTGTTCATCGGGGATTATTTCGCGCGCGGAGCAAAACGCTCGGGCGCATGGTGCAGCGCGATGCGAGGGCAGGCGAAATTCCCGAAAGCGCAGACACCGGTCGTGATCAACGTCTGCAATTTCGCCAAAGGTGACCCGGCGCTGTTGTCTTATGACGACGCGCGCACGCTGTTTCATGAATTCGGTCACGCGCTGCATCAGATGCTGTCCAATGTGACCTACGAAAGCATTTCGGGCACCTCCGTTGCGCGTGATTTTGTTGAACTGCCCAGCCAGCTTTATGAACATTGGCTGGAAGTGCCCGAGGTTCTGGCCGAATTCGCCACCCATGCCGAGACGGGCGAGCCGATGCCGCAAGAGATGCTGGAAAAGGTGCTGAAGGCGGCCAATTTCGATCAAGGATTCCAGACGGTAGAGTATGTGGCCTCGGCCCTGGTCGATCTGGCATTCCATGACGGCGCTGCACCCGCTGATCCGATGGCGAAACAGGCCGAGGTTCTGGACGATATTGGCATGCCGTCCGCTATAGGAATGCGCCACGCCACCCCACATTTCGCCCATGTGTTTGCGGGCGACGGATACAGCTCGGGCTACTACAGCTATATGTGGTCCGAGGTCATGGATGCCGATGCTTTTGCTGCGTTCGAAGAAGCAGGCGGCGCATTTGACCCAGAACGCGCCAAGGCGCTGGAGGACAATATCCTCTCAACCGGTGGATCGCGCGAGGCGGAGGAGCTGTATCTGGCCTTCCGCGGGCGTCTGCCGGGGGTTGAGGCCTTGCTGAAGGGTCGCGGGCTGATCGCGGCCTAATACCCCAGCTCGCGGTCAACGAGGTGGAGAAAGGGCTCGCCCGCTTCACCTCGGCGAATGTTCTCGCAGATTACCTGAGCGGCGGTCACCGGTCGGGTCTCAGATGCGATATGGGGCGTCACCGTCACATTCGGATGCGCCCAATAGGGATGCTCGGTGGGCAGCGGTTCGGTGCGGAAGACGTCCAGCGTGGCATGTCCGACCTGCTCAGAATTCAGCGCGGTCAGCAGGGCGTCATCATCGATCAGAGGTCCGCGGCCCGGGTTGATGATCTTGGCCCCTTTTGGCAACAGGGCGAGCGTTTCTGCGTTCAGCGTGTTTTCGGTCGCGGGCGTGTCTGGCAGTAGCAGAACCACGATCTCGGCCTGTGACAGGGCATCACGCAACCCGTCCGTCCCGTGCAGGCAGGTCACTCCGGGAATGTTCTTTGCGGTCCGGCTCCAGCCGATGACGTGAAAGCCCAAATCCGCCAGCGCCCGCGCAGCAGCCGCGCCCAGCTCACCCAAACCCAAAACGACCACGGTGCGTTGGGATGCCAAAGGCGGCGCATCCGGTTCCCATGTTGTATCCTGTTGGGTGATATGGCGGTCCATGCCGAGGTGATAGCGCAGCACATGGCCCACCACCCATTCCGTCATGCCCTGTTTCAGCCCGCTGTCCACCATGCGCGTCAGCGGTACGGTCAGAGTCTCATTGCCCGATATGCTTTCTACCCCGGCCCAAAGACTGAACACCGCCTTGAGGCGGGTGAACGGGGTGAAATTCCGCAGCCCTCCGTTCGGGGCATAGACCACATAATCGACCTGATCCGCGGGGATGTCCGTGGCCAGATGAAAATCTGACCCGGCCTCGGTCAGACCCTTGCGCAGCAGCGGTTCATATTCCGGCCACAACCCGGGGCGGGCGGAAAACAGGACGTTAACGGGCATTGGTACCTCTTAGCGGGGACGATGGATATGGGCGCTTTGCACGATGCCGAAGGCGGCCATCAGCACTAACATGGCCGAGCCGCCATAGCTGACCATCGGCAATGGCACACCGACAACCGGGGCAAGCCCCATGACCATCGACATGTTGACGGCAAAGAACAGGAAGAAGTTCAGCGCAATGCCCAGCGTCACCAGGGACGAGAAACGATCTTTGGTTGCCAGAGCCGTGACCATGCAGAAGATCAGGATCATGGCATAGAGGATCAGCAGGGTGATACCGCCGACGAAGCCAAACTCTTCGGCCAATGTGGTGAAGATGAAATCGGTGTGTTTCTCGGGCAGGAAGTTCAGCCGTGATTGCGTGCCCTGCATGAACCCGCGCCCGTTCCAGCCGCCCGAGCCTAAAGCGATCTTGGATTGGGTGATGTGATATCCAGCCCCCAACGGATCGGTTGAAGGGTCCAGAAAGGTATCAATCCGGCGGAACTGGTAATCTTTGAGCAATTGCCATTCTGTTCCGCGACTATTGAAAACGGTGGCGATCAGGCCGACCCCTGCCGCAATTACGGCGGCGAAATAGGCCCAGTGGACACCGGCGAGGAACATCAAACCTCCGCCTGCCGCCAGCAGCAGGATCGAAGTGCCGAGGTCTGGCTGACGTAGGACCATAAAGGTCGGGATCAGGATCAGAATGACTGGGATGATCACCCAGAGTGGTCGCGATGTTTTATGGGCAGGCAACCAGTCGTAATAGGCAGCCAGCACCATCACCAGCGCCACTTTCATCACCTCAGAGGGTTGGAGTCGCATGAAGCCGAGGTCAATCCAACGCTGGGCACCCATGCCGATCGTTCCAAACAGCTCCACCACGATGAGCAAGCCGATTGAGCCCAGATAGGCCACGACCGACATATTTCGCCAAAACCAGATCGGCACAAGCGCAATGATGAACATGACCGCTAGGCCCAGACCGAACCGTTCTATCTGCGGTTCAGCCCATGGTGTCCATGACCCACCGGCTACCGAATAGAGCATCAGGAAACCTGCGCTCGCCACGCTGATCAGCAGCAGGGTCAGCGGCCAGTTCATATAGAAGAACTTGCGGAACCCGGAGGGCGTGGATTTGACGGCGTATTCGAGATAGCTCATGCGCGGTCCTTCACGTCAGGACGCGCTTTGGGGCGGCGATCCCCCTCAAGCCGTTTTTGTTGTTCCTTGATGCGCTCACGATCACCGGTCGGATACGCCTCAAGCGGGGGCGTTCCATCGTAAAGCGCTTGCAGCATGATGTCGCGCGCCACTGGGGCCGCGGCCTTTGAGCCGCCGCCGCCATGTTCAACCACAACAGCGACTGCGTATTTTGGATTGTCGTAGGGTGCGAAACTAACAAATAGTGCGTGGTCGCGGCGCTCCCATGGAAGATCCTCGTTGCGGATCACGCCTGCGGCGCGTTCGGCCTTGGTGATGTTGCGCACCTGACTGGTACCCGTCTTGCCCGCCATGCGGAAGTCATCTGCGATGATACGGCTGCGATAGGCCGTGCCGCGCCGGTCGTTCGAGACCGAGAACATGGCTTTGCGCACCTGTTCCAGATTGTTTCGGTTCACCGCCAGAGGCTCGCCCGCTCCCGAGGGCTGTTCTACCCCGTTGATCGAGCGAACAAGGCGTGGTGTCACCGCTCGCCCGGTCGCCAGCCGTGCCGTCATCACCGCCAACTGCAGCGGTGAAGCCAGCATGAAGCCCTGACCGATCGAGGCGTTCGCCGTGTCACCAATCAGCCATTCCTGCCCGTGTACCCGCTCTTTCCAATCCTGGTTGGGGGTCAGGCCAGCCGCCACGGCGGACATCGGAATATCGTGCTTGACCCCCAGTCCAAAGGTGCGCGCCATCTCGGATATCTTGTCGATGCCAACCCGCAGGGCGACATCATAGTAGTAGACATCGCAGCTGCGCTTCAGCGACAGTTCCAGATCAACAGTTCCATGCCCGCCGCGTTTCCAGCAGTGGAATCGGCGGCTGCCGACCTTCAGATGGCCGGGGCAGTATACTGTGTTCGACGGGCCGATCACTCCGGCTTCAAGCGCGGCCAGCGCGGTGATCATCTTGAAGGTCGAACCGGGCGGATAGGTGCCTTGCACCGTCTTGTTGGCCAGCGGGCGGTACTTGTCATTGGTCAGCGTGCGGTAATCAGCAACTGAAATACCGCGAACAAACAGGTTCGGATCGAAGCTTGGGGCCGAACTGATGGCGCGGATATCTCCGGTTTCGCAGTCGATCACAACAGCGGCGGCGCTTTCTCCGGCCAGGCGGGCCTGCGCGTATTGCTGAAGATCTGCGTCGACCGAGAGTTGCAGATCCGCCCCGGCAGTGCCTTCCTGCCGGTCGAGTTCACGCATCACGCGGCCCGTGGCGTTAACCTCGACCCGCTTGGCTCCGGCTTTGCCGCGCAATGGAATTTCCTGCTTGGCCTCAAGCCCGACCTTGCCGATCTGGAACCGAGGGATGCGCAGCACCGGTTCGGGGTCGTCGATCTGGCTGAGATCATAATCGCTGACCGGGCCAACATAGCCCACCACATGAGCAAAATCCTCGTACCGAGGGTATTGACGCGTCGATCCCACCTCGGGCGTGACACCGGGCAGGGCAGGGGCGTTGACGGCGACTTTCGAAATATCTTCCCATGTGACCTGATCGGCGAGCGTGACCGGCAGAAATGGGGCAGAGCGGCGCATCTCGGCTTTCGCGCGCTCAATTTCGTCTTGGGTGAGGGGGATCAGCTCGGAGAGCTTGGTAATGACCTTGTCGATATCGCCTGCATCTTCGCGCACCATCACGATGCGATAAGATGGCGAATTCTGACCGATGATCTGCCCGTTGCGATCATAGATCCGCCCGCGTGTCGGGGGGATCAGACGGATATTGATGCGGTTTTCCTCGGCCAGCAGGCGGTATTCGTCGGCCTGATCTACCTGCATGAACCGCATGCGGACCGCCAGCCCGCCAATGAACGCGGCCTGCAACCCGCCTAAAACCAGCGCCCGGCGAGGCAGCCGCTTATAGGCGAGGCCCTGTGATTTCGGTTTGCGCTGTTTCATGCCCGCGCCCCCGGGGTTGTGCTGTCCGTGACAGACTTGCGACGCACGCCAAACGCGCTCTGACTGAGCAGGGCGATCACAGGATAAGCCGCAATTGTCAGAACAACTTGTATCACCACCGGTCCCAGCGTTGCCTGTTGCACAGACAGAATAGCAAGAATGACGCGGTTGAGCACAAAAACTGCCGTGATCACCGCGCCTACGTTGGTCCATTCGCTGACGAACCCGCCATCCCGCATCCCCGGCGCAGCATTGCGCAGATAGGCTGCACCCAAAACCACCAACGCAGCCATCAGCCCCGGAGGACGTTGCAGCAATAGATCAGCCATCAGCATCACGAACGCAATCGCAAGGATCGGCACATACTCCGGGCGGCGCAGCACCCATGCAAAAGTCAGTGCAATCAGGATATCCGGAAAGGGCCATCGATCCGGCTTGCTATCGAGCGGCAGTAGGTGCAGGAACATCACCAGCACTGCAAGCGCGATATAAAGCCCGCGTTTCAGCCAGAGATGTGAGGTTGGCCTATCCATCGGTAACCTCTTGCGGAGTTAGTGCAGCCGCAGGTTGCCGGGGTCCGACGATGCCGCCGGGGTCCTGAATGGGTTGGGCGGATTGGAAGCGCAGGACGCGCAGGAACTCGAGCCGTTCAAAATCGGCTGAAAGCCGCACGCGCAACCTGCCGCCCGGATCGACGGCAATCTGACCGATCAGCAATCCACCTGGAAACACGCCGCCATCCCCAGATGTCACAACGCGATCTCCGGGGCGGACGAACTCGCGATTTTCGAGGAACTCAACCAGCGGCGATGCGCTGTTGTCACCTGCGATCAGCGCAGTCTGACCCGAGGGCTGAATGGTTGCCGGTATTGCGCTGGATGCATCCGTAAGCAGGATCACCCGCGCCGTATCCGGCCCAACCCCCGAGATACGTCCGACCACGCCGATCCCGTCCATCGTGGCCCAGCCATCGACGATCCCGTCACGCTCGCCCACATTCAGCAGCACGGACTGCCGGAAAGGTGAGCCACTATCGGCCATCACCACGCCGGTCACATATGTAAGCCGGGGATCAAGCCGCACATTGTTCAGGTCCAACAGGCGCGCGTTCTCCTGCTCCAGCTGCAGCGCGGCCTCTTTCCAGGCGCGCATCAGGCGCAACTCGCTGCGCAGCTCCTGATTTTGTTCGCTCAGGCGCTGATAGCTTTGGAAGTCTCGCACAAGATTGACGGCACCAGTGACCGGCACCATCGCCCATTCCATCGAAGGGACAACCGTATCCACCACCTGCGCCCTGAACCGCTCGACTCGCGGGCTATCGATGCGCCAGACCAGAAAGATCGCCAGCAAGCACAGAACCACGATCCCCAGCAGCAGGCGGCGTAAGGGGGTTGTGTATTCATCGCGCTGTGATCGGTCCTTTGCCACAGGTTACCTTCCCGTGCTGCTCGTGCCCGAGGTCTTACCCTATCAGGGTGCGCGCCTTAGCTGTCGTAGTCAATCGCGTGGCGCAGCTGTTTTTCGTATTCCAGAGCCTTGCCGGTGCCCAAAGCCACACAATTCAGGCTTTCATCGGCGATCGACACGGCCAGACCTGTCTGTTCGCGCAATGCAAGGTCCAGATCGCCCAGCAGAGCACCACCACCGGTCAGCATCACACCCCGGTCGACAATGTCGGCTGCCAGATCGGGCGGAGTGGTTTCCAGTGCGGTCATCACAGCCTCGCAGATCTGCTGGACGGGTTCCGACAGTGCCTCGGCCACCTGTGCCTGGCTGATCTCGATTTCCTTGGGTACACCGTTCAGCAGGTCGCGACCCCGAATATGCATCGACTGGCCACGGCCGTCGTCAGGCATACGAGCGGTGCCGATAGTGGTTTTGATGCGTTCAGCCGTGGACTCACCAACCAGCAGGTTTTGCTGACGGCGCAGGTATGAGATGATCGCCTCGTCCATCCGGTCACCACCCACGCGGACCGAGCGGGCGTAAACGATGTCACCCAGCGACAGGACGGCGACCTCGGTGGTGCCGCCGCCGATATCGACGACCATGTTGCCGGTTGGGTCGGTGATAGGCATGCCTGCGCCGATCGCAGCCGCAATCGGCTCGGCAATCAGGCCAGCGCGACGAGCGCCAGCAGAGAGTACCGACTGGCGGATTGCACGCTTTTCGACCGGTGTCGCGCCATGCGGGACACAGACGATGATTTTGGGCTTCGAGAATGTCGAGCGCTTGTGCACCTTGCGGATGAAATGCTTGATCATCTCCTCGGCGGTGTCGAAGTCGGCAATGACACCTTCGCGCATGGGGCGGATGGCCTCAATAGAGCCCGGGGTCCGGCCCAGCATCAGCTTGGCATCTTCACCGACGGCCAGAACCTTTTTCACACCATCCTTGACGTGATAGGCCACGACGGATGGTTCAGACAGGATCACACCGCGCCCTTTGACATAGACCAGCGTATTCGCCGTCCCGAGGTCAATTGCCATGTCTGCTGAGAACAGGCCGCCCAGATTGCCAAAGATGCCCATATTTTCACTGATCCCGTTTGTCAGAATTTCCACTGCCCGCGACTCGACGGTTCCGGGACGGATGCCTTATAGGGTGCCAACTCGCCCGGTTAAAGGGCTGATTCCGCGACAATCAGCACCTTTCCGCCTTATTGATAGGGACTTTAGAAGGCAAAATGCTCTCATATCAACACATTTACCACGCTGGAAATCTGGCTGATGTGCAAAAGCACGCATTATTGGCATGGACGCTGCGTTATCTGACGCAAAAGGACAAGCCGATCAGCTATGTCGAGACGCATTCCGGTCGCGGTCTTTATCATCTTGATGCGGCCGAAGCTGTCCGCACAGGCGAAGCTGCCGCCGGGATTGCGCGCGCGCAGCAGGAGGGGTGGTTTGGTGCAGAACATCCGATGACCCGCGTGCTGAAGGCGGTGCAGCCCCGTCATGGCGCTGCAGCCTACCCGGGGTCACCATTGATTGCGGCCAATCTTTTGCGGGAACGGGATAGCCTGCATTTCGCTGAGCTACATCCGCAGGAGCACGCGGCGCTCTCGCTGGCGCTGTCGCCCTACGGGGCAAAGGTTTATCGGCAGGACGGTTTCGAATTGGCCCAGTCCTTGCTGCCTCCGGTGCCAAGACGTGGAATGATGCTGATCGACCCCAGCTATGAAGTGAAGGCGGATTACGAGCGGTTGCCGGGGTTGATCGCCAAGCTGCACCGCAAATGGAATGTCGGAGTGATCGCGCTTTGGTACCCGATCCTGACAGATGCACGCCACAAAACCATGGTTTCGGCATTGGATGCCGCGGGCTATCCCAAGTCGATTTGCCACGAGGTGACGTTCCCGCCGGTGCGCGAAGGGCATCGAATGGTTGGGTCGGGTATGTTCATGCTGAATGCGCCTTTTGGTATCGAAGATGAGATGGATCGCCTCTCGGGCTTGTTCGCAAAACTCTGAGAAGCTGGATGATAAGAGAACGGAATTGCTGCCGCCTCGTTTGCCAGCATCAAAGATGCCGTCAAACGAGTTGGGCCCGGCAGCATGCCGCAGGCGCGCTGCCGGGCACCCGCGGATGCGGGAGCCCTCCGCTTTGATCAGGTCAGGTCTTTGTAGCTGATCTCGCGCGTATCGGCACCCGGGCCAGCCTTTTCGCGACGCATGATCAGACGGTTCAGGGCATGGATATAGGCTTTGGCAGAGGCCACCACGGTATCCGTGTTCGCAGATTGACCGGTGGCGATCATGCCGTCCTCTTCCAGACGCACGGACACAGTGGCCTGCGCGTCGGTGCCTTCGGTCACTGCATGAACCTGATAAAGCTGCAGATGGGCCTTGTTCGGGTAAATCGCACGGACCGCCTTGAAGGTTGCGTCCACAGGACCATCACCGTGTTCCGTCGCGATGATATCCTTGCCGTCGACCTCCAGCTCCACGGTCGATTCTGCCTGACCGCCAGTGCCGCAGGTGACCTTCATCGAGACGAGCTGCAGGTGATCGTTGGCCTCATCATCGTCCAGCGTCATCAGCGCTATGAGGTCATCATCAAAGACCTCTTTCTTGCGATCGGCCAGATCCTTGAACCGCACGAAGATATCCTTCAGCTGGTTGTCCCCAACCTCATAGCCCAGCGTTTCCAGCTTGTCGCGCAGCGCTGCGCGACCTGAGTGCTTGCCCAACGGCAATGAGGTGCCTGAGAGGCCGATATCCTCGGGGCGCATGATCTCGAAATTCTCGCGGTTCTTCAGCATCCCGTCCTGATGGATACCACTTTCATGGGCAAAGGCGTTCTTGCCGACGATGGCCTTGTTGAACTGCACCGGAAAGCCCGCCACAGTCGCCACCCGGCGCGAGATATGCATGATCTTGGTGGTGTCGATACCGGTATTCCATGGCATGATGTCGTTGCGGGTGCGCAGCGCCATCACCACCTCTTCCAGCGCCGTGTTGCCTGCGCGCTCGCCCAATCCGTTGATGGTGCATTCGATCTGGCGTGCGCCACCCGCGACAGCGGCCAGTGAGTTCGCGGTCGCCATGCCAAGGTCGTTGTGGCAATGGGTGGCGAACACCACTTCGTCCGCGCCAGGCACGGTTTCGATCAGGCGTTTGATCAGATCCGCGCTTTCGACCGGCGCGGTGTAGCCCACGGTGTCCGGGATGTTGATGGTGGTTGCGCCCGCCTTGATCGCGATTTCGATCACGCGGCAGAGGTAGTCCCACTCGGTCCGGGTCGCGTCCATCGGCGACCACTGCACGTTTTCACACAGATTACGGGCGTGGCTGACTGTCTCGTGGATTTTCTCGGCCATCTCGTCCTGAGTCAGGTTTGGAATGGCTCGGTGCAGCGGGGACGTGCCGATGAAGGTGTGAATACGGTTCTTTTCGGCGTGTTTCACCGCCTCCCAGCACCGGTCGATGTCGGCGAAATTGGCGCGGGCCAGACCGCAGATGCGGCTGTTTTTCGAACGCTGCGCGATCTCGGACACGGCCTTGAAGTCACCTTCGGAGGCGATCGGGAAACCGGCCTCGATAATGTCGACACCCATCTCGTCCAGCAGCTCGGCAATCTCAAGCTTTTCGTCATGGGTCATGGTTGCGCCGGGGCTCTGCTCGCCGTCGCGCAAAGTGGTATCGAAGATCACGACGCGGTTTTGGTCGGTCACGTTAGTCATGGGAATCTCTTTCTTCTTCTGTCCTAAAGCCTTTGGCGCGCGGGCGTCCTCCTCTGAGCGGGCGCGCCGGATGGCACGCTCAGAGGCGGATTAGGATCAGTAGGCCACGCAGCGACGCACCGCGAAGGGCGGTGTCGGCAACAAGGATATCTGCGCGGTTGATCATGGGGTTGAGCTTATACAGCGCGGGGCGCGATTGAAAAGAAGGAAATTCAGTTGCGGTGAAATTTGGATGCACAGTTGATGGGGCGGGCTTTCCACCTAGCTCGTGCAGCATGAAAAACGCATTGATAATCGGCGCATCCGGCGGAATTGGTCGCGCCCTGAGTACATGCCTGCAGTCGCAGGGCACGGCTGTGGTCCGTCTGTCGCGATCCGGGGATGGGTTTGATCTGACCCAACCCGAAGTGGCGGACCAGATGTTGTCCGACCTTACCGGCCCATTCGACGTGATACTGGTTGCGTCCGGCGCATTGGAGATCAATGAAACGCCGCCCGAGAAGTCTATTCGGGCAGTCACGGCACAGGCGATGATGGATCAGTTTGCCCTCAATGCGGTGGGTCCGGCGCTGGTTCTGCGCCATGCGCCTCGTCTGCTGCCGCGAGATCGCCGGGCGACGATTGCCGTACTGTCTGCGCGCGTCGGGTCCATCGGCGACAATCGGCTGGGTGGCTGGGTCAGCTATCGCGCGTCCAAGGCGGCGGTGAATCAAATCGTTCATACGGCAGCGATTGAACTCGCACGGACGCATAAGCTGGCCATGTGCGTCGCGTTGCATCCAGGGACGGTCAAGACCGCCTTTACCGAGAAGTACCTGGGCCGCCATCCCGCCGTTGAACCCAGTGAAGCCGCAGCCAATTTGCTTTCCGTTATCGACGGTCTGACACCGGCCGAAACGGGAGGGTTCTATGATTGGGCTGGGAAACCCGTGCCCTGGTAGGCGGTATCAGCCGTCATTTGCGTCCGTGTTGGTCGGATCCGATTCAGGTTCTGACGCTTCGGCGTCGGTCGCTGAGGTCGCCGGCTCAGGTGGCGTTTCAGCTTCGCTTGCCAGCGTGTCATTGTCCCAGACACCGGTTTCAACCTCACCACCGGCATAGCGCATGGTGCCGTCGCCATGGCGTTTGTTGTCGAGGAAGTTGCCCTCGTAGATATCGCCGGTCTCGTAGGTGGCCGTGCCAAAGCCGCTGATCTTTCCGTCGACCCAAGCGCCGGTATAGCTGAACCCGCCGGGCCGGGTGAGCGTGCCCTGACCCTGACGTTTCCCATCCTCGAAATCGCCGTCATAGGCGGTGCCATCCGGGAATGTAGCCTTGCCCTTGCCATGCCGAACGCCGTCAATCCATTCGCCGTCGTATTTGTAACCATTGGCAAAGGTCAGCACGCCTTTGCCGTGGCTGCGGGCATTCCTGAACTGTCCCTTGTAAACGGTGCCGTTGGGGTAGCTCGCGGTTCCAGAACCTTCGAAAATACCCGCCACCCAATCGCCATCATAAACGGTGCCGTTCGGGTATGTCGTACGGCCTTTGCCGTGCGGAAGGTCATCCTGAAAATCGCCTACATAGACCGAACCATCCGCATAGGTCACTTCGCCCAAGCCCTGAATCTGACCGTTTTGCCACTCGCCGCTATATCGAAAACCGTCGGTACCGGTGAAGGTTCCCTGTCCATTGCGCATATCATCGGCAAAATTGCCCTCATAGACGGCGCCATTGGCATGGGTGACCTTGCCTTCGCCCTGTCGTCGTCCATTGGCCAGAGTGCCCTCATAGACATCGCCGTTGGCATAAACCAGACGCCCGGCGCCTGTCATCGTATCCTCGACCCAATCACCGGAATAGGTGAAGCCGTCAGCCATGTTCTGAGCGCCCGTTCCGTGGCGTTGTCCGTTTTTAATGCCGCCTTCATATGTGCTGCCATCGGCATAGGTGATCTTGGCCGTGCCCTCTTTGCGGCCCTCAATCCAGTCACCGTCATAAACATACCCGTCCGGGCCGGTCAGCACGCCTTTGCCGTGGCGCTTGGCACCCTCAAAGGTACCTTCGTAGCGCATTCCGTTGGTGTATTCTGCGATACCCGCCCCGTTGATCGCGCCCTCGGACCAGTCGCCTTCATAGGTGCGTCCATCGGCATAGATGATCTTACCGCGTCCCTCGGGCCGGCCTTTGGAAAAATATCCTTCATAGACAGCGCCATTGGCGTAGCGTGCGATTCCCTGGCCCTGAATCTCACCTTCGACCCATTCTCCGGAATATTCGAACCCGTTGGGCAGGCGATAGGTTCCCGTCCCGTGACGCAAACCGTTTTCAAACGTGCCTTCATAGACGCCACCCACATCGTCATCTGCAATAACGACCTGGCCGTCTTGCTGGGCGATGGTCGCCTGCGCCAACAAGGCAAGCGTTGCTGCGGCAACTGAGATGCGGATCGCGTTCATGGTCGTACCTGCCTGCGGGGTAGATTGAATGTGGTTCTGGCGCAAAACTAGGATACCGCTAAGGGCAGAGCAACGGCTTTTGCCGCATTTGCCTTTTACTTGCGCTGTGATCTGCTAAATCCCTGAAAGACTGACGAAGGCAAGAGGGCAAGATGGCCGATCGTTTCCGTATCACTCTGGCGCAGCTGAACCCTACCGTGGGGGATATCGATGGCAATGCTGCCAAAGCCGCCGCTGCATGGGCCGAAGGGCGCGATGCGCAGGCTGATCTAGTGGCGTTGCCCGAGATGTTCATCACCGGATACAACACGCAGGATCTGGTTATGAAACCGGTGTTCCATCGCGCTGCCATGGCGGCGATCGAGGCGCTGGCCGAACAATGCGCTGAGGGTCCTGCGCTGGCGATCGGCGGGCCGTGGGTCGAAGGAGGCAAGCTCTACAATGCCTACCTGATCCTCAAGGGCGGTCGGATCGTCAGCAAAGTTCTCAAGCACCATCTACCCAACGAAACTGTTTTTGATGAGGTTCGGCTGTATGATGCAGGCCCTCTGGGTGGGCCCTATGCGGTTGGTAACATCCGTATTGGCAGCCCGATCTGCGAGGACGGCTGGCATGAAGATGTGGCCGAAACGCTTGAGGAAACCGGGGCCGAGTTTCTGCTGATCCCCAACGGTTCGCCCTATTTCCGTGACAAATATGACATCCGGCTGAACCACATGGTCTCGCGCGTGGTCGAGACCGGGTTGCCTCTGATTTATCTGAACATGGTCGGCGGTCAGGATGATCAGGTGTTCGACGGCGCCACCTTCGGCCTGAACCCTGGCGGAGAGCTGGCGTTTCGCATGCCGGTCTTTGACGAGGCGGTACAGCATATCGACTTGCTGCGTGGGGAGGACGGCTGGCAGATCGTGCCCGGTGATGTCGTGCCCCAACCCGACACATGGGAGCAGGACTATCGCGCGATGGTGCAGTCGCTGCGCGACTACATGGGTAAGACCGGGTTTGGGAAAGCGGTTCTGGGCTTGTCAGGCGGCGTCGACTCGGCGCTTGTGGCGGCCATCGCAGTGGACGCTATCGGGGCAGAAAATGTGCGCTGCGTGATGCTGCCGTCGGAATATACCAGCCAAAGCTCGTTGGACGATGCCGAAGCGGTCGCGCAGGCGCTGGGCGTGCATTATGATTTCGTACCGATCTCACAGGGACGGGCCGCGGTGACCGAGACTTTGGCACCTCTGTTTGAAGGCCGGAACGAAGATCTGACCGAAGAGAATATCCAATCCCGGTTGCGCGGGCTGCTGCTGATGGCGATCTCGAACAAGTTTGGTGAGATGCTGCTGACCACTGGCAATAAATCCGAGGTCGCGGTGGGGTATGCCACGATTTATGGCGACATGAATGGGGGCTATAATCCGATCAAGGATCTGTACAAAACCCGCGTGTTCGAAACCTGCCGCTGGCGCAACGCCAATCACCGCGATTGGATGATGGGGCCTGACGGCGAGGTCATTCGCCCTTCGGTCATCGACAAGCCACCGAGCGCTGAGTTGCGCGAGGACCAGAAGGACAGCGACAGCTTGCCGGATTACCCCATTTTGGATGCGATACTGGACATTCTGGTGGATCAGGATGGCTCGGTCGCGGATTGCGTGGCCGCCGGATTTGACGAGGCCGAGGCACGGCGGGTAGAACATCTGATTTACATCAGTGAATACAAGCGCTTTCAATCTGCGCCGGGCACCCGGCTGACACCAAGGGCCTTCTGGCTGGATCGCCGCTATCCAATCGTGAATCGTTGGCGCGACAGGAAGTAACGCTGCTCACTCACTCATCGTTTACGGTTTTTCTGCAATCGAGCTTCTGAAGTTAGATTGTTTATCTATTTCAGCCTCTTGGCCAGATTTTCCCGGTGTTTTCCTTGCCTTGTGGTCCATTTTTTGCCACATTTATGACAGGGGTTCGCCTTATGTTGGGCGAGCGTGACGCAATCCGGCGGCTAAGCCTGCATTACAAGGCCCAACGTCGGATCTGCTGAACTGGGGTAGGGCATCCGTGTGTTGGATGTCAGTAAAAGTATTGGTGGTCAAAATGACTTATGGTTACGACAAACCGCTTCACGCGCCGACGCAGCTGAAAACGATGGAGTCGCCTCCGCGTGAGCTGAATGAAGAGGCACTGGATGCCTCAATCGCGGACATCCTGAGACAGGAAGCGCCTGCACTGACAACGGAAAAGCAACCTGCGCGTGCAGAGTTTCCGGTGTTGCGACCGCAGGAACCTTCGGTCGTGCGGCCTGAGCCGGGCTTCGCCTCTGCGCTGCGCCAGAAATGGGCGCAACTGTCCGGCGCAGCCTGAGCAAGCAAGGATAAGCGCAGCAGTTTGAGCTGCGCTTTGGCCGAATGGCCACAGGTCAGTGGAAACCCTCGTGGTTGCGTGGGTTCCGCATTGTCAGCGCGGTGGTTATCGGGCTGGATGCCGCTTCGATGACCCAATTCCGAGCGACTGATGCCTGGCCCCACTCCGACGCCTGTCGAGTCTGATCTCATCCTTCCGAAACGCGTAGATGTCGTCGTCATAGGCGGCGGAATAATCGGTGCGTCGACCGCGCTTGAACTGGCTGAACGGGGCGTGTCCGTTCTGCTCTGCGAGAAAGGTCGGATCGCAGGTGAACAGAGCTCACGCAATTGGGGGTGGGTGCGGCTCGGAATGCGCGACCCGCGCGAGATTTCCTTGATGACGCAGGCCATCCACATCTGGCAGGGCTTGGATGAGCGGATCGGGCGCAAGACGGGCTATGTCCAATCCGGCATTCTGTTCGGTGCTTCGGGAGCTAGAAGTGAAGGCAACCTGATCCGTTGGTTGAAGAATGTCGAAGGGATGCAAACCGGTGGTCACATGGTATCGGGGCCTGAACTGGAGGACCTGCTGCCTGACAACACCCTGAACCTGCGTGCAGCGCTTCATATGCCACAGGATGGACGGGCTGAACCACAGTGGGCTGCTCCGGCTATCGTCGAAGCCGCGCGGGATCGAGGCGCTGCGGTCATGACGAATTGTGCGGTGCGCAGCGTCGATATGCAGGCAGGACGAATATCGGGGGTTTTTACAGAACGGGGTCGAGTGGCCTGCAGCCACGTCATTCTGGCAGGTGGCGCGTGGTCGCGCCTGTTTGCCGGAAATGCCGGGATTGAGTTGCCGCAGTTGAAGGTGATGAACACTGTGATGCGCTCGTCTCCGACGGATGCCGGACCTGAAGCTGCGTTTTGGAGCGATGAGTTTGCAATTCGCAAGCGATCGGATGGTGGCTACTCGATTGCATCGGGCCATGAGAACACAGTTGACATCGTTCCCGACAGCTTCCGGTTGGCCCGGCAGTTTCTACCTGCCTTCCGTCAGGAATGGCGTTCACTGCGCTTTCGTCTGTCCCAGCGTTGGCTGACTGAGATGCGACAGGACCGCAAATGGTTGCCGACCGATGTGACTCCGTTTGAGCATTGCCGGGTTCTGGATCCCGAGCCGTCGCAGAAGGTATTGCGGCGAGCCTGGACGCAGGCACGCAAGGCTCTGCCCGCGCTGGATGCTGTCGAGGTCGTGCAAAGCTGGGCCGGAATGATTGATGTTACACCAGATGCGGTCCCGGTTATCTCGGGCGTCGAGCGCGTGCCGGGTCTGTACATCGCAACCGGATTCTCGGGCCATGGGTTTGGCATCGGCCCCGGCGCAGGTCGCCTCGTGGCCGATCTAGTAATGCAGACCGCGCCATGTGTTGATCCGGCCGCCTTTCGCCTGTCCCGTTTCACGGACGGTTCAAAGGTGCGGCCGGACCCAGGATATTAAGGTCTTAACCCATCATCTGATAGCTGACAGGGACAAAGCGGAATCCGTCGCCGCGGGTCTCGACGAAACCGGCAGCAGGGAAGGGCATGTGATAGCCGATCATCGGCACCTTGTCGGCGGCCAGCATGCCCAGAACATTGCGCCGCGACTGCGTGGCGGCCGCTTTGTCCATATCAAAGCGCACTTCCCATTCAGGGTGTGCGAAGGACCAGACGTAGTGATTGGCAAGGTCGGCTGTCAGAACAAGACGCTGGCCGTTGCTTTCCAAATGATAGACCATGTGCCCTGGCGTATGCCCAAACGCTGCGACCCCTGTGATACCCGATGCAACCTCGCCACCGTCACCGATGAAGGTCATCTTTTCGGCCAGTGGCGTGACTTTGGCTGCAACCAGATCGCCGACCCGGTTGCCCGCGTCCTGTGCCGCCCAGAAATCATACTCGGGCGCAGCGGTCACATAGCGCGCGTTGTCGAAGGTCGCAGCGTCATTGGTGGTCATGCCGCCAATATGATCGGGATGCATGTGGGTAATGACAACCACATCAATCTGATCAGGCGTCACGCCCGCATCCGCCAACGCGGCCTGAATGCCACCTTGTCCAAGGCCAGTATCGAACAGAACCAGCTCGGACCCTGTGTTGACCAGCGTGGGCGTAAAGAAGAACTGCGCAACGTCCGGGGAAATAAAGTTCTCGGCCGAGACATTTGCAAATTCTTCATCAGACGCCCCGCCGCCGAAAATCTCTTGGGCGCCGTCGCGGGGCAGGCTGCCGTCTAGCAATGTGGTGACGGTGAAATCGCCCAGCGTAAAGGATTTGGCGATGGTTGAGTTGGCTTTGGTTTCGGTCCCGGCGGCCAAGAGCGGGGTTGCAGCTGCGGCAAACGGCAAAACAGCTGCGGAGCCTAGTGCAGCGCGGCGTGTGAGTTTGATGGTCATTTTTGTTCTCCCTGTCAGAACACCAATAGATGAGTTAGGTCAGCGTGAGTCTCTTGCCAGTATATACTGAGATGATATGGGCTGCGGGGATGAACATTGCGTGTTAAATTTTGTTTATGCCGCGATCTGAGAACAAGACTGTCCCCACCCGCGAAAGCGTCCAGGCGTTTCTGTCATCCGTGCAACCGGCGATGAAGGCCGAAGATGCACGAACGCTGGACAGGTTATTTCGCGAAACGACCGGGTTCGAACCGGTGATGTGGGGGCCGTCGATTGTGGGTTATGGCCGTTATCACTACCGCTACAAATCCGGGCGCGAGGGGGAATTTCTGGCCACCGGCTTTTCCCCACGCAAGGCGGCGCTGTCGATCTATATCATGCCCGGCTACACGGATTTCAGGGATATCCTGCGCCGGTTGGGCAAGCACAAGCTGGGCAAATCATGCCTCTATGTGAACAAGCTGGCTGATATCGATCTGGATGTTCTGGGCGAACTGATCCGCGCCGGTCTGGAAGACCTTGGAGGGCACTGGCCGGTCCAGCCGACCTGAACTCCTCTACTGGACAATTCGCCAATCCTGTGACAAGAGCCGCGCCAACAGGAGACACCCATGACCACCACCCGTTTTGCCCCGTCGCCCACAGGTTACATCCATGTGGGCAACCTGCGCACCGCCTTGATGAACTATCTGATTGCCCGCAAGGTGGGTGGTACGTTCATTCTCCGCATCGACGACACCGACCCCGAGCGGTCGAAGGAAGAATACGTTGATGCGATCAAGCAGGATCTGGACTGGCTGGGCCTGCACTGGGACCGGGTGGAGCGCCAATCTGAACGGCTGGATCGCTATGCTGACGCTGCCGACAAGCTGCGTGAAATGGGACGCTTCTATGAAGCGTTCGAAACGCCGACCGAGCTTGACCTGAAGCGCAAGAAGCAACTGAACATGGGCAAGCCACCGGTTTATGACCGCGCGGCGCTGAACCTTTCGGATGCCGAGAAAGAAGCCATGCGTGCCGAGCGCGGCAATGGTGTCTGGCGCTTCAAGCTGGATCACGAGCGGATCGAGTGGAAAGACGGTATTCTGGGTGACATCTCGATCGATGCGGCCTCGGTTTCCGACCCGGTGCTGATCCGTGGCGATGGTCAGGTCCTCTATACAATTGCGTCCGTGGTCGATGACACCGAAATGGGTGTGACCGATGTTGTGCGCGGCTCGGACCATGTGACCAACACGGCGACGCAGATTCAGATCATCGAAGCGCTGGGCGGTGCTTGCCCGCGTTTCGCACACCACTCGCTGCTGACCGGTCCGCAGGGTGAGGCGCTGTCGAAACGCCTGGGTACGCTGGCCTTGCGTGACCTGCGTGAGCAGGGCGTTCAGCCGATGGCGCTGCTGAGCCTGATGGCGCGCCTGGGTTCGTCCGATCCGGTCGAGCTGCGGTCTGACATGGCCGAATTGATCGAGGGCTTCGACTTAAACCGTTTTGGCGCAGCTCCGACCAAATTCGACGTGCAGGATTTGTTTCCGCTGACAGCGAAACATCTGCAGTCGCTGCCGCTGACCGATGTGGCAGAGGCTGTTGCGGATGCGGGCGTGCCGGCAGAATTGGCCGAGCCGTTCTGGCAGATGGCGCGCGAGAACATTACCACTCTGACCGATCTGAAGGGCTGGTGGGAGCTCTGCCGTGATGGGGCCGAGCCGCTGATTGCCGATGAGGATCGCGCGTTTATCACCGAGGCTATCGCTCTGCTTCCAGAAGGCCCGTTTGACGGCGAGACTTGGGGTGTTTGGACCAAAGCTGTGAAAGAGGCCACCGGCCGCAAAGGCAAAGGTCTGTTTATGCCGCTGCGCAAGGCACTGACGGGTATGGAGCGTGGGCCGGAAATGGCGGCACTGCTGCCGTTGTTGCAAGTCATCCGGGCGCGCGGGTAACAACGCGCCTTATGGCGGGGTGTTTCGAAAAAAGTATATTTGAACTAATGGAGGGGTGGGCCGGTGCGCCTGCCCCTTTGTTATGCTGGGTCTACGATCCTGCTGCCTAAACGGGTCAGGTGTTCGTCAACGAAACCGGTCTCGTCCGAATTCAGTTGTTGATGGCGCGGGTAACGGGGCGCGGCACGGTCGTTCAGGATCGGAGCGTCCCAGCCGTCGGTTGTTTTAAAGAAGCGGTCCGCGCCTTCGGGCCCGAATGCACGCAGATAACCCTGAACGACCACGTCGATATAGCTTAACAACAAGGGGTGTTGATCTGTTGGTTCGGTGTGCTTGCCTTTCGGGACGGCATAGACCGCGATCTCGACCGCGTGTTTCAGGGGGTGTGTAACGGCGTGCGTTGCGGTGATGCGATCATAAGCCCATTCGCGCTCGTCTAACGCGACCCAGTCATTTCGGGGAACGTGGGCGATCATTCCATCGATCTCTGAGGCCGGGTCAGGGACTGCCGTTAGAAAGGCGACGGGGCGCAGATCCGTATGCCGCCACGCGCGACGCCAACCTTTCAGCTGTGCCGGTCGCGGGTTGGGAAAGTCGTGTGTCGAGAGGTTCACCAGACTGCCATAGCCAAAGAAATAGGGATCTGCCATGCGGGCCACGTCCTTCGGTGATGATTGATGTATGTCAAACAATCTTTTTACGAGACATGCAATAAGGCTGCATCTTGAAATTTGGGAGGTCATGATGCGGATCACCAAAAGGACGAACATAGCGGTGCGCCTGCTGATGTATTGCGCCGCCCATCAGGATCGGCTGGTAACGAAGGCCGAGATCGCCGAGGTGTGCAATATCTCGGAAAACCATCTGGCGCAGGTAATCAACCAGCTGAGCCAGCTGGAGTATCTGAGCACGCAGCGGGGTCGTAACGGAGGCATGTCGCTTGCGCGGCCCGCGGATCAGATCCGGATCGGATCGGTCTTTCGTCACGTCGAAGGCGGTCTTCCGATTGCCGAGTGTTTTGCGGATGCCGACAATACTTGCCCGCTGACCGATGCTTGCCGGTTGCGGCTGGCGCTGCAGGATGCGGCTGAGGTGTTTTACGCCTCGCTGGACGAAATCACTCTGGACGCTTTGGTCTGTGACAACGACCAGTTGCTGAAGATTCTGCAGCCCGTGGCCTGTGTGCGCTGAGATCAGTCGCTGGCCCGCAGGATACGAGCGGGCCGGACCGAGAGCGGGCGCAAGGCAAAAGCCACGCCAGCGCCCAGCGTCACGCCGATGCCCGCGAGGACAATGCCGAGCGCGGATGGCCAGATGATCGTGAATCCGGTGTCGAAGATATAGGTCGCAACGGCCCAACCGCCCAGGATTCCTGTCAGCAGCGCGACACAGCCCGCCGCCGCCCCTAGCAGAATCGCGCGCAGGGCGAAGCTGCGTAGGATGCGGCCCCGATTGGCACCGAGCGTTTTCAGAATTGCAGCCTCATACCGCCGCGCGGGCTCACCCGCCGCTGCTGCGCCGATCAGGACGAGAAACCCGGTCAGCAAGGATATGCCCGCACCATAGGACGTCGCCGCGGCGAGCCCCGCCAACAGACCGGATACGCGGTCGATGGCGTCGCGCACGCGAACTGCGGTGATATTGGGGTACTGCCCCGCGAGATCGCGCAGGATGGCGGCTTCGGCCTGTTCCTCGGCATAAACCGTCGCGATGAAACTGTGGGGAGCACCGGCAAGGACCGATGGGTTTATCGACATGATGAAGCCGATGCCGGCAGTTGAGAAATCAACCTCTCGCAAAGACGTAAGTTCGGCGGTGATGTCGCGGCCGAGGATATTAACCGTCAGTTCGTCGCCCAGTTTCAGGCCCATCTCGGCGGCTTCTTCGGCGGCAAAACTGACCTGCGGTCGGCCTGTGTAGTCCTCGGGCCACCACGTGCCTTCGGTGATCCTTGCATTTTGTGGCGGCAGATTTGAATAGGTGACGCCTCGGTCGCCTTCCAGAACCCAGTGATCCCCCGCGACCTCGCGGGCGGGCCTGCCATTGATTCGGGTAATGATCCCGCGCAGCATTGGGGCGCTTTCGATACGGCTTACGGCGGGATCGGTTTCCAGCCGCTCGGTAAAGCCCGGCATCTGGTCCTTTTGAATGTCGACGAAGAAATAGGACGGAGCCACATCCGGCAGGTTACCCGAGATGGCGTTGCGCAGGGTTCCATCGATCTGACCCACCGCCGCCAAGACCGAAAGGCCGAGGCCCAGAGACAGCACCACCGAGGATGCGCCCTCACGCGGGTCGGAAATTGCCGACAGAGCCCACCGCAGGGACGGGCGACCTCGGGCCCAGGGCGTACCCATCCGCGCCAGTCTGCGGATCAGGAAGGCCGAGAGTGCCAGAAGTGCAAGTGCGCCGGCCAACCCGCCGCTGGTCCAGAGCGTCAGCCAGGTTGAGCCGCTGAGCCACGAGGCTGCACCGATCAACAGGGCCAGCCCGATTGCCGTTGCGACGACATAGACCAGACGGGGTAGGCTGCGGGTCGTTGACAACGCATCGCGGAACAGGGTCGCAGCGCGCACCTCTTCGGTTCGGGCCAGCGGCCAGAGCGTGAACAGGAAGGCTGTCAGCACCCCATAAAGCGCGGCCTCGGCCAATGGTTGGAGGTAAAGCGAGAAGACGGCAGGGACGGGCAGGCGGGCTTCGATGATGGGGGCGATCAGCAACGGGATCGCTCCACCGATAATGAGGCCCAGGAGGATGCCTATACCCGATAGGACTCCGATCTGGATCATATAGGTCTGGAAAATCGTTGCCCGATCCGCACCGAGTGTGCGCAGCGTGGCGATGGTTTCCGTTTTCTGGGCCAGATAGGCACGTACGGCCGCGGACACGCCGATCCCTCCGACGGCCAAGCCAGAGAGGCCGACGAGCACCAGAAAGGCACTCAGGCGGCCAACGAACTCGGATATACCCGGCGCGCCGTTGCGCGCATCGGTCCATCGCATACCAGTGCCGTCGAAGGTTTGTCCTGCCTCGGTTGCCAGAGCTTCCAATTCGGCGCCCCGCGGTAGATCGAGCCGATACTTGGTGGAAAACAAAGTGCCCGGCGCGAGCAGGCCCGAGGCTTGCAGATCCTGCGTGCGCACCAAGGTGCGTGGCCCCAAGGTGAACCCATCTGCAGCACCATCAGGTTCATGTTCCAGCGACGCCATCAGGACAAAAGACTGGGTTCCAAGGGCGAACTGATCGCCAATCGATAGGCCTAACCTGTCGATCAAAGATGGGTCCATTACGGCCCCCGGCAGACCATCAGCCCCTTTGAATGCGTCGGGCAGGGGCATCTCTGGCAGCAATTGAACCGTACCCACCAGCGGGTAGGCAGTATCCACCGACTTCACCTGCGTCAGGCTACGCTGTATTTCGCCCCCGTTTTCCGTGACAGCCATGGACCGGAAGTCAACGACCTCCGAAACCGCCTGCGCAGTCTGTCCCATCCACGCGCGTTCGTGATCATCGGCAAAGCGATAGGTGAATTCCAGTTGGGCATCACCACCTAGCAACGCGGCCCCTTCCTGTGTCAGACCAGTCTGGATCGCCTGCCGAACCGAGCCTACGGCAGCAATTGCTGCAACCCCAAGCGCGAGACAGGCGAGAAATACCCGAAACCCGCGCAACCCGCCGCGCAGCTCGCGACGTGCCAGCCGCCCGGCGATGCGCAGGATCATTCGGCGGCCTCGCGCTGTGTGTCCTCTGCGATCCGGCCATCCCGCAAACGTATGACGCGGTCGCATTTCTGAGCCAAGCTGTGGCTGTGTGTGACCAGTATCAGAGTTGCACCGTGGCGGTCGCGCAACCCGAACAACAGGTCAATGATCGCAGCCCCATTGGTTTCGTCCAGATTGCCGGTGGGCTCGTCCGCCAGCAGGATTTGCGGGCGCGGGGCCGCTGCACGGGCCAGAGCGACGCGCTGTTGCTCACCGCCGGACAATTGCGCCGGATAATGGTCCCGGCGATGTGAGAGGCCTACGGCGTCCAATTCGGCCTCCGCGCGCGAAAACGCATCTTTGTGGCCTGCCAGTTCCAATGGCGTGGCCACATTCTCCAACGCTGTCATCGTCGGGATCAGGTGGAAGTTCTGAAACACAACCCCCATCGCATCGCGCCGAAATCGGGCCAGAGCGTCTTCGTTCATCGTGCTTAGATCATGACCCAACGCGCTGACGCGGCCCGACGTGGCCTGTTCCAACCCGCCCATCAACATCAGCAGCGAGGATTTGCCCGACCCGGACGGGCCGACCAGCCCCAGCGTTTCGCCCTTGTTTACGGTCAAAGAGATGTCATGCAGGATATCCACCCGTCCGGCATTGCCATCCAGCGATAAAGCGGCATCTTGGAGGGAGAGAACAGGTGTCGTCATCAATCAGCCCAGTTAGGGGAGTACGGTTCATTGGGATATGGCGCGAAACAGAAAATGCGCAAGACTTTGATGGCCGCAGCGTTGATCTGTTGCGGTTTTGCAGCGACGGCCCAGCCGGTCGTGATAGCCGCGTTGGGGGATTCTCTGACGCAGGGCTACGGCTTGCCTGAACAGGATGGTTTTGTTCCGCAGCTGCAACGTTGGTTGGAGGATCAGGGAGCGCAGGTTCAGTTGATCAACGCAGGTGTCTCCGGTGATACCACCGCCGGGGGCGCGGCACGCGTCGACTGGACCCTGACACCAGACGTGGACGGGATGATCGTAGCGCTTGGCGGCAATGATCTGTTGCGCGGGATCGATCCGGACGTCTCGCGCGCCAATCTTCAGGCCATCTTGAGCGCAGCTCAAGCTTCAGAGGTTGAGGTATTGATGATCGGCATGCAGGCCCCGGGCAACTACGGGGCCGACTATAAACAACGTTTCGACAGCATGTATCCGGAACTGGCACAACAATTTGACGCGCTTTATGCCGAGAGCTTCTTCGAGGGTCTGACGGCCTCGGGTGATCCGGCAGCGGCGCGTCAGTATATGCAAGCCGATGGGATTCATCCCAACGCGCAGGGCGTGTCCTTGATAGTAGAAGCGCTAGGGCCCGAGGTGCTGGTGCTGGCTGAGGAGGCCGCTAAATAGGAGGTTTCCGATGCCCGGACGGTTCTTTTTGACACGACCGACGTCGCAGATCGCAGATGATCTGGGAATTCCGGGCAGCATCCCCGAACAACCAGCGCGCCAAAATATCCAGCCGGGAGAGGAGGTGGTTGTTCTGACCGGTACCGGGCTGACCCTCATGCGCTGGGGCATGATCCCGGTTGGCCGGGTGAATGCGCGAGGGCGTCCGGTGATGGAGACGATCATCAACGCGCGCTCCGAGACCGTCTTCGACAAAAGCGCTTTCGAAGGCGTCGGGCGTGCGGTTATTCCTGTTGACGGTTGGTATGAGTGGACCGGAGAGAAGCGGCGCAAAACCGCTTGGCGCATCTCGGCCAAGGATGGATCACCCTTGCTGTTTGCTGCGATCACCGACGTCTGGCAGGCACCCGGAGGGCTGCGCGTCGATCAGGTTGCTGCGGTGACGTGCGAGCCGAATGCGGACGTGAAGCCCATCCATCATCGGATGGGCGTGTTACTAGACCGCGATGGTGTTGAGCTTTGGTTGAACGGAACAGAAGAAGAGGCCCAAAACCTCGCCAGTCCGTGGCCTGACGGATGGCTGCGTATCGAGCAAGCCGACCATGTGGATTGGTCGGCCCCCTAGACCACTGTCACCACGGTTCCGATCGGCACCCGGTTATAAAGGTCGATCACATGCTCATTCAGCATTCGGATACAACCGTTTGAAACGGCATGGCCGATGGTCTGCGGCTGCGTGGTGCCGTGGATACGGAAATATGTATCGACCCCGTTTTGGAACAGATAGAGCGCGCGTGCGCCCAGAGGATTGTCTCCACCACCGGGCTGGACATAGTCGTTGTCCTTGAATTTGGCGTAAGTGACCGGGTCGCGCTCGATCATCTCGTCGGTTGGTCGCCAAGTCGGCCATTCTTTCTTGACGTCGATGGTGGCCGAACCCGTAAACTCGAGACCGGCTTTGCCAACGCCGCACCCGTAGCGGACAGCCTTGCGGGGTTCGGTCACGTAATAAAGGTAGAATGACCGCGGTGCGACCAGCAGCTGACCTGGCTGAAACTGCTTCTTAATGCGCACAAACTGCGGTGTCGGGTCGTATTCGACCGCTTTCTTGGCACTGGCTGTGCCGGGCAGCAGGCAGACAGCTGTCCCAGCCACAAAAGCGCGGCGAGTAAACATATTGCGTCCCTTCCAAAGACCAATGAACTTTTGATCCTAGTCTTGAAAGGATAGCCGATTTGGTCAATCGGCGGGGATGCATAACTGAAATGTGATGTATTCTGCGGGCCACACATTAGTCGTGGCCAAGGAAGAGGGCGGAGAGAAAGCTCCGCCCTTTGAACGGCTTAGGCCAGTTCGATATTATCCGCGCTTTCGCGGCCGTCACGGCCTGCGCGCAGCTCGTAAGTGACTTTCTGGTTGTCGGCCAGGCCCGTCAGGCCCGAGCGTTCGACAGCTGAGATGTGCACGAACACATCTTTGCCGCCCTCTTCGGGTGCGATGAAGCCGAAGCCTTTGGTGGTGTTGAACCATTTTACGGTACCTGTAGGCATATCCGTTGTCTCCTGTTTTGGTGCTGCCCACGGGGTTGCGGCAGCCTGGCGTCGTCGGTCTGGATCGAGTGACTGAGCGCCCATGAAGGAGACAGTAGGTCGAAATAGAAAAACGTTAGCGTTGTGGATATGGCATCCATGTGCGGATGTGGCAAGGTAAGATAATAGGGATTTTCAGCGCTGCGGGAATCCGTTTAACAGATATAGATGGCAGTTATTTGATGAAACGAACGGTTTGTTGGCACCATCGGTCGATAGCAATACATCCCGCTCCGATGAAAGTTGGGTCTGCTAAGATGCAGGGTTCTGTCATACAGTTGAGCCGTAGATTGATATGCTTCAGATTTTGAACAGGTATAGCCGCTTGACATTGCCCTAAGGTACACAATACCTCACTTGGAAATCGAAACCTGACTAAGCGAGTGGCTTGGTGTTCGTTTCTATTGAGTATTCAGCCCGCAAGGAACTTGCTTTCAATGGATAACAACGTTGCTTTGACTGTCAGCACGGTTATTTTGCTTATCGCACTGACCATCCTCGCTAAATTTATCTCGAGACGTTTCAAGCGCCTTTCGAAAGAACAGATTAAGAGCGCAGCTGACGATCGCATAGCGCAAATTGCCGCGAAACGACGTGAAAAGAAGTCGAGTATGGCGGTAACCAATCTGGAGCTTCGTCATACCGAGAACTGCAAGTTGCTTACAAACCGCGAGATGCTGCTGGACTTGATGCCGAAAGATGCAGTTGTGGCAGAAGTGGGCGCTGCGTTTGGTGATTTCTCGCGGGAGATCTTGCAAAGGTGCTCTCCCAAGCAATTGCACCTAGTCGATTCATGGGCTTCGAAGCGGTACCAGATTGGGTTGGATACGATAAAACAAAACTTGGCAGACGATATCTCGGCTGGCCGCTTGAAAATCCACCAGGGTCTTTCAACTGATATGCTCCCCACTTTCGACGACGGGGTTTTGGATTGGGTCTACATCGACACAAATCACACCTATGAAACGACGCTAGAAGAGCTGTTGATCTCTGACCGCAAGGTCTCTGAGACAGGCCGAATCGCGGGACATGACTTTTGCACAGGTAATGTTGTGGACGCCGTTCCATATGGCGTTGTCGAAGCGGTCACAAAGTTCTGTAAAGACAAAGATTGGCAGTTCGAATATCTGACTGTTGAAAGCCACGGCCATTTTTCATTTTGCTTGCGGCGCCTGAACTGACTCAGCTAACCGAGATTGTCGCCTAGCAGTTTGTAAGAATATTAAGCAAAGCTTGGGGCGGTCTGGTTCAACGGTAGTATGCAATACACATAAGTTGAGTTGCTCTGAAATTGGATATCGTCGTATCTGGATGATGCGAACAAAAAAAGACGTGGGCTGCTTCAACCCGGTTGATTGTTTTTGCAGAAATCAGACGATTTCAGATAGCTTACCACCCGTGGTCCAAACGTCGTTTGAAAAACGCCAGGTCGACCCGCGGGTGATGGCGAAACCAACTGCCTACAATGTTTGGCGCGTTTGTTTCATGCGCATTGCACTGGAACGCCAACCACACAAACAAGCGGTTGAACCTGTTTGCACCCCCTCCTATCGTGCGCGTGTAATATAACCATTCAGGACGATAACATGACCGAGCAAATGCCACATCCCATGTCTCCGCAGGATTGCCTTGTGGCGATCATGGTCGCGGTGTCCGCCTCGGACGAAACCATTCGCACCGCCGAACTGGTCAAGATCGAAACCGCTGTCAACATGCTGCCGGTCTTTGCCGACTACGATATCGATCGCACCCGCCGCGTATCGCAAATCGTGTTTGATCTGTTTGAGCAAGAGGATGGGTTGGACGCCCTTTTCGGTTTGGTTCGTGAAAACTTGCCTGCACGTCTGAATGAGACCGCCTATGCGCTGGCCTGCGATGTGGCTGCCGCCGATGGTTCATTGGCTGAGACCGAGCTGCGCCTTCTGGAAGAAATCCGCTATGAGCTGAGCATCGATCGCCTGCATGCCGCCGCCATTGAGCGCGGGGCGCGTGCACGGCATACCATCTAGCTGCCGTAAAGCGAGCCCCAACGCTCCAACAACGCCCGCTGCAATTTGCGTGATTTCCGGTTCCAAGGGCGCGCGCCTTCGGGTCTTTCGCGATTTGCGCGCGGGATTTTGGCGCGATGGGCGACATCTGCGGTGAAAATGGCAAAGGCTAGTTCTATGCCATCTGTTGTAGTCAGATAGCCACCAAGACCTGAGACGAAGTTCAGCGTTCCAGTCTTTGCATCCACCCGGACCGGATGGTTCTTGACCGGTCGTCCGTTCTGGTCGGTCAAGGCAAATGGTTTTAGCAACGGTCTCAGCTGATCAGAGCTGCCCGCCGTCGTCAATATCTTGGTCAATGCCACAGGCTCCATGCGCGACGCATCCCCGAGCCCCGAATGATCCACCATCGCAATTCCGTTCGCGCCAAACCGCTCGGTCGCCCAGCGGTTCATCTCTGCCGCTGACTCTGCGAGGTTCTCAGGTCTTATCCCACGCGCCTTTGTGGCCGCCATACCGACCATGTCGGCGGTGATATTGGTCGAGTATTTCAACATACCCTTTAAAATACTCTGCAGCGGGTCGCTTTGATGGATCACCAAAGGCACCCCCTGCGGGGCTTGTTGGGTTACCTGTACCCGGCCCAGAACAATCCCGTTCACGCGCGCCAGCGTTCGGAACACATCGCCGGCATAAAGCGCAGGCTTGCGCACTGGCAACCACCGCGCGCCCCCATTGCCCAACGCGCCTTTGGCCACGGTCCACCGATCCTGTCTTGCACTGGGCTGATAGGTGTAAATAGGAAGACTACGGCTTTCGATCCGCATCGTGGCCATATCGACCGAAGGCGTGTATTTTGTGCTACGGGCGTCCATGGTCACGCCATAGCCATCGCTTTCGCGCTTCCATTCGAAATGCACCCGGTTGAAATTCAAAGAAATTCCACTGATTGCCGGGCTGTAGCCCAGATGATCGGGCTGCCCCGGTTCAATGCTGAAAACATAAGGCAGCGTTCCGTCATAGACCTTGAACGCGCCGCGCACCTCGGTAATCCCGGCCTTGCGCAGATTGGCCGCCATTGTGGCCAGCGCATCTGTGTCTAGCAGCGGATCACCGCCTCCGGCGAGGATCAGATCGCCCTTCAGGATTCCGTTTTCGATCGGACCATCCGCGATCAGAGTTGTTTCGAACCGAAACTCAGGACCCAGAACATCCAAGGCATAAAGCGCGGTCAGAGCTTTGGCGACGCTGGCAGGTGGCAAGCTTGCGCCTTCGCCGAATACCTCCAATGGCGTTCCGGTTTTTACATCGGAAACGGCAAAGACAACTTCGCCCCGCAGCCCTGCGGCCTTTACAAGCCGCTCGGAGGCGCTCGCCAACGGTCCGCGCAGTTGAGGGCGCAGAGACACCAAAGGCGCCTCGGCAAGGCCCGTGCCCGGAACCAGAGACGCCCCCAATCCACTCAGAAACAAACGACGCGAAATACGATCAACCATGGGTCTATTAGAATCCCAGAGCTTAAATATAGACAATCACTTGATTAAGATTATGCGCTGACTGGAGTCATTCGGGCAACACCCCATCGCCCCAGATGCCGCGATTGCGAAGATCAGTTGAACTGACGTCAACCATCGGCACGTTCACGAAACACCAGGCCGGAGCCTCGGCCCGGCCCAGCAAATGCCGCGCCTGCCCGTCGATCCGGTACTTTGCATACGCCCGGGCCGCCGGTGACATCCGGGCAGAAATCCGATCCCCCGGGCGCGCCACCACGCCAACGGGGATGCTGTCCATGATCAGCCGCCAGTCTTTCCATTTGTGAAACTGCGCCAGATTATCCGCACCCATCAGCCAGACAAACCGCACCTGCGGATAGAGCTGCCTGAGTGCCGCCACCGTATCCGCCGTCGCCCGCGTACCCGTCAGCGCCTCGATATCCGTCACCTCAACCCGTGGGTGCTGTATCACGGCCCGTGCGGCCTCAACCCGCCGCGCCAGCGGCGCAGGCCCCCGCTGCTTCAGAGGATTCCCCGGAGACACCAGCCACCAGACCCGGTCCAGCCCGAACGCCTTCATCGCCTCACGCGTCACATGCACATGGCCCCGATGCGGAGGATCAAATGACCCCCCGAACAGCCCCACGACCTGCCCGGGCCGCGCATATGGAATGTCACTGCGCTCCATATCTTGCTGATGTTCAGAACTGGGCGGCCTTGTCAATCAACAGGTTGCACCACATCACCCAACTTGACACGCCCGGGCCGCACCACCTCGGCACACCAGCCCCCATGCCCCCGCACGGCGGAATAGCCACCCTTGCCCAGTGCCTCCTCCATCCGGCTGCACGGCGCGCAGATCACGGTAAAGCGCAAAATAGCCTCCCCCACCTGCACCTCCCGCCCCTTGAGCGCCGCCAGATTGATCCCCGAAACCACCAGATTGCGCCGCAGGATTTCAGGTGCGACCAGCCCCTGCCCCAGATAAGAACCAATCGCCGCGAGGTGTTCTTGCTGGATCAGCGTCACCGCCCGCTTGCCAGCACGGCTTCGGTCACCGTCGAGCCCGTCGGCTGAGATCATCACATCATCCACCGAGGCCATCTCCACCCGCCGATCTGGCCGCATACCAATTCGCTCAACCCGTCCCGGCTGCGCCCAGCCGGCAATGAGATCTTTCAAGGACATCAAAGGCTCCGAGATTTTCAAACCTCCCCTCATCTAGCAGTCTGGCCTCTGTTGAGGCAGCCGCTAATAGTAGCGCTGATTGATTTGTGAATTGGAGCCAAACATGCAGCGCCTAATGATCCCTGAACCTACAGAAGATATCTTTGAGCAGGGCTTCGGCAAACACGACAAACTTTCACGAGACAAAGTCGGGAAAAAACTCTCCGAGCTTTTCGAGAGAATCGATGATCCTCTCGTAATCGCGCTAGACGGAGCCTGGGGCTCTGGCAAATCGTTCTTCTTGAAATGCTGGGTGCACGAACACGTCAAAGAAGAATATGGACGTTCAACCGATACCGTATATTTCGACGCATTCGCCCATGACTACCTTGACGATCCATTGATCGATCTAACGGCAGCTATCTCGGAACGGATAGAACGCAAACCAAAGAGCCCCGCATCTAAAGCGTGGAAACTAGCCAAGAATGCGGCTCCGTTTCTTGGCAAGGCCGCGTTTCGTCTGGGTACTGCTGCTCTCGTCGGTAAGGCGATTTCTCTAACCGGCGAGGACGATGGAGACCTAAATGATATTGGTGATAAGCTTGCCGAAGAAGGCGGCGAAATATCCAAGTCACTCGCCGAATTCTGGAAGAAGGAAGAAGGAAGACGGACGACGGGCCGCAATGTTGGCCTTCAAAGGCGCACTAGTTAAATTGACAGACCCAGACGGAGGTGGTGCTCCGAGGAATAAGCTTATCATCGTTGTTGACGAGTTAGACCGCTGCCGCCCGGACTACGCACTTTCACTGCTAGAGATAATCAAACACTTTTTTGATGTTGATGGGGTGCATTTCGTTCTCGGGGTGAATCTGGAGCAACTGCAAAACAGCGTCCGCGTTAGATATGGGAGTAAAGTGGACGCGGCGATCTATCTCCAGAAGTTCTACTCTTTAGTCTTGAGGTTGCCGCGTCGAATTCAGTACACGCAGGACTATCTGCTATACTTCCAGCACGCGTCTGCACAAATGCATATCCCTATGTCCATTCACAAAACGGCAAACGCCTTATTGGAACTGTACATTGGCTCATCACCGATGACTCCAAGAACGATTCAAAAGATTTTAGCTGTTCTTGCCTTGATCCCGCGCGAACGCCCTCAACACATTGGGAACGAATATTTGGTTGCAGCCGCGATATCGAAAGTCTGTGCCCCGGAAATATATGAGTTGATGAGATCGAACAAACTTACCCCAGATGATCTGCAAGAAGTTTTTAACTTCAATCAAAGTGATCTTGCGTCATGGACTCGTGTATTGAGGGCAGCTCAAGGTCACAAAGAGGTATTCGGCCCGAGCACACTATTGATACCAGAGAACCTCCTCCCAGAAATCTGCGATGAGTATCTGGAGGTCTTTGACTCTAGCGCACTGCAAATTGGATAATGAGGCCACATTCATCCGCGATTGCCCCCACCAACCGCATCCGCTATCACACCGCCCAACTCAATTTCCCCGACCCAGAGGACGCGACATGGCCGCCTATCAATATGTCTACCACATGCAGGGTGTCTCCAAGACCTATCCCGGTGGCAAGAAGTGCTTTGAAAACATTCACCTGAGCTTTCTGCCCGGCGTGAAAATCGGTGTTGTCGGCGTCAACGGCGCGGGTAAATCGACTCTGATGAAGATCATGGCGGGCCTCGACACCGATTTCACGGGTGAGGCATGGGCCGCCGAAGGTGCCAAGGTCGGCTATCTGCCGCAGGAACCGCAGCTGGACGAAAGCCTCACCGTCCGCGAAAACGTCATGCTGGGCGTCGCCTCAAAAAAGGCCAAGGTCGACCGGTTCAACGAGATCGCCATGGAGATCGCCGAGAACTACTCGGACGAGCTGATGGAAGAAATGACCACCCTGCAGGACGCGATTGACGCGGAAAACCTCTGGGATCTCGACAGCCAGATCGACGTCTCGATGGAGGCGCTGCGCTGCCCCGCCGACGACGCCAGCATCGCCAACCTCTCGGGGGGTGAGAAACGCCGCGTGGCGCTCTGCAAGCTGCTGCTGGAAGCGCCCGACATGTTGCTCTTGGACGAACCGACCAACCACCTGGACGCCGAGACCATCGCGTGGCTGCAACAGCACCTGATCGACTACAAGGGCACCATCCTGATCGTCACCCACGACCGTTACTTCCTGGATGACATCACCGGCTGGATCCTCGAACTCGACCGCGGCCGCGGCATCCCATACGAAGGCAACTATTCCGCATGGCTGGAACAAAAAGCCAAACGGCTCGAACAGGAAGCCCGCGAGGACAAGTCCAAGCAGAAGACCCTGCAGCGCGAATTGGAATGGATGCGTCAGGGCCAAAAGGCCCGTCAGGCCAAATCCAAGGCCCGGATCAACGCCTATAACGAACTGGCCGAGCAGTCCGAGCGCGAAAAGCTGACCCGCGCCCAGATCGTCATCCCCAACGGTCAGCGTCTTGGCGGCAAGGTGATCGAGGTCGAGGGCCTGTCTAAACACATGGGCGACAAGCAACTGATCGAAGGGCTGGACTTTGCTCTGCCCCCCGGAGGCATTGTCGGCGTCATCGGCCCCAACGGTGCGGGTAAATCGACGCTGTTCAAAATGCTCACCGGTCAGGAACAGCCCGACAGCGGCACCATCACGCTGGGCGACACGGTCGAGCTGTCCTATGTCGACCAGTCCCGCGACGACCTTGCCGACAACGACACCGTGTGGGAGGCGATCACTGGCGGCGCCGAGATCATCCAGTTGGGCGACGCGCAGGTCAATTCCCGCGCCTATTGCTCGTCCTTTAACTTCAAGGGCGGCGATCAGCAGAAAAAGGTCTCGTTGCTGTCAGGTGGTGAGCGCAACCGCGTCCACATGGCACGCTTGCTGAAAGAGGGCGGCAACGTCCTGCTGCTCGACGAACCCACCAACGATCTCGACGTCGAAACCCTGCGCGCGCTGGAAGACGCCCTGGTCGATTTCGCCGGCTGCGCCGTCGTCATCTCGCACGATCGTTTCTTCCTCGACAGGATTTGCACGCATATTCTGGCGTTTGAAGGCGATGCCCATGTGGAATGGTTCGAGGGCAACTTCGAGGACTACGAAGAGGACAAAAAGCGCCGTCTGGGACCGGACGCGCTGGAGCCCAAGCGGTTGAAGCATAAGAAGTTTGCTCGGTAAGGCCGGGTGGGGATCGTATTGCCGAAAAAACAGAAGTGGAGATGCTTTCTTAATGATTAAGTTAGCGACGCGCAGTGTCCAAATTTCTGCTTTCCTAATTTGCGGTGCAGTTGGCGCAATGGCTGAGGCGCCAAAGAAGGTTACCACCTATGCCGCGCCAGCGGATTTCACCTATTTCTTGCATAAGCACGACGGTGAGCAGGGAAAATTTGATTTCTCAGACAAATGGGTCGACCCTGAAGAATCTGATGTGATTGTTGCTTTCATCGAAAACAGAGAAGATATCGGTTTTGTTCCGGCAAAGCTTTACAGTTCATTCCAAACTGTTTCGTCAATTGTTGATACGCATTTCTATCAGTTATCGAGCAGGGTTTTCGGCGAAACGTTGGACTCTGATGTTTACATTGTTTCCGTTTCCAGATTGCACGACAAGTTGGTTGAGGACGGCTTCTCAGAAGAGCAAACACAAAAAGGAACATTTATTTCATGCTTCGCAGCCGGCTTGGTTGAAGATTTTTATAGCCGAGGAAATCTAGATGCTAACCATCGCAAAATCGGTGACACATGTGCGGAATTTCTAATAAATAGGTAAATTACTGTTTTAAACCCAGCGAGCGTAGGATGGGTGCTCGAACCCATCTCTCCTCAATTCTCCCAATCCAACCACGTCAAATGATGGGTGGAATCACCCACCCTACGGCTCTCCGAACAAGCCCTCGGTGATCACACCACTCCATTCCGGATCAACCCGACCTGCGCGGATATCACGATGGATCGACGAATGGCCCAATCGATCAGATGTTCCAACAACCCATGTTTGTTCACGACCCCGTCGATCTAGCCATCATCACGATCCCACCAACCACTCAAACCCCAAAAATGCCCGCGCTTTGTTGACTCATGCTGCACCGGCACAATAGGAGGGGTCGGTCGGCTGCATAGGGCGGCGGGCTGATTTTTTCCGATGGAGCTGAACTATAATGTCTGAACTGCGTGAAACCGCGATGACGTCCAAGGCGTGGCCGTTTGAAGAGGCGCGTCGGTTGCTCAAACGCTATCAGAAAGGCGCTCCGGAGAAGGGGTTTGTGCTGTTCGAGACGGGCTATGGCCCCTCAGGCCTGCCGCATATCGGAACCTTTGGTGAGGTGGCGCGAACCACGATGGTCAAGCGCGCGTTTGAGGCGCTGTCGGACATCCCAACCAAGCTGATCTGTTTCTCGGACGATCTGGACGGGATGCGCAAGGTGCCCAGCAATGTGCCGAACCCGGAGATTCTTGAGCAGCATTTGCAGCGCCCATTGACCTCGGTGCCTGATCCGTTCGGCGAATATGACAGCTTTGGCGCGTATAACAACGCGATGTTGCGGCGGTTCCTCGATACCTTTGGGTTCGAATATGAGTTCTACTCGGCCAAGGAATTTTATGAATCCGGTCAGTTTGATGAAGTGCTCAAGCTTGCGGTTGAACGCTACGACGAGATCATGGCGATCATGCTGAAAAGCTTGCGCGAGGAACGTCAGCAGACCTATTCGATCTTCCTGCCGCTGCACCCTGAAAGCGGGCGGGTGATGTATGTGCCGATGAAAAAGGTCTGTGCCGAGACATATACCGTGACCTTCGATGATGAGACGGGCAAGGAATGGACTGTTCCAGTCACTGGCGGCAATGTGAAGCTGCAGTGGAAGCCGGATTTCGGCGCGCGCTGGGCAGCTTTGGGCGTCGATTTCGAGATGTACGGCAAGGAACATGCCACCAACGAGAAAATCTATGACTCGATCTGTAGGGCACTTGGCGGTCGTGCGCCCGAGCATTTCTCGTATGAACTGTTCCTCGATGAGAACGGGCAGAAGATTTCCAAGTCGTCGGGCAATGGTGTCTCGATTGACGAATGGCTGACCTATGCGCCGACCGAGTCGCTGGCCTATTTCATGTATCAGAAGCCCAAGACCGCGAAGCGAATGCATTTTGATGTGATCCCGAAAGCCTATGATGAGTATCATCAGCAGTTGCGGACCTATCCGGGGCAGGACCTGAAAGCGCAGTTGAACAATCCGGTGTGGCATATCCACGGTGGTAATGTGCCTGAGTCCACGTTGATGGTTCCCTTTGCGATGCTGTTGAACTTGGCGTCGGTATCCGGGGCTGAGGACAAAGAGGCGCTGTGGGGCTTCATTCGTCGTTATGCGCCTGAAGCTACAGCCGAAACGCATCCCGATCTGGATCAGGCGGCGGGCTTTGCGGTGCGCTACTTCAACGATTTTGTCAAACCGACGCGCCAGCATCGTGCGCCGACGGATCAGGAGCGGGAAGCGCTGGAGGCGTTGAAGGCGGCCCTAGAAGCTTATGACGGACCGATGGAAGATGAGGCACTGCAATCGGTGGTCTATGCCATCGGGCGCGAGCGGTTTGATCCGATGCGCGGCTGGTTCACAGCGCTTTATGAAGTGCTGCTGGGTGCGTCGCAGGGGCCTCGGTTCGGGGGGTTCATCGCGCTTTATGGTGTGCCGGAAACCATTGCTCTGATCGACAAGGCATTGGCCGGAGAACTGGTCTGATTTGACCTGATCTCGTGTGGGGCTACCCTTGGTTCAGGAGGTGGCCCCATGCGTCGACTATTGCTTGCTGTATCTCTGGGTGCCGGGCTGGCCTCGGGCGCTTCTGCGCAAAACGCCGAGATCGAGGCAAATATCTCGGCGCAGATACAGGCTTTCAAGGCGGATGATTTCGCCACTGCCTTCACCTTTGCCAGCCCCAATATCCAACGCCTGTTCGGATCGCCCGAGAATTTCGGGACCATGGTGCGGCGCGGCTATCCAATGGTCTGGCGTCCGACAGATGTAAGGTTTCTGGAGCTGCGCGAGATCAATGGTGCCTTATGGCAGAAGGTTATGGTGGTGGATGGAGATGGTCGTGTCCATATCCTCGATTACCAAATGATCCGGCAAGAAAACGGCTGGAAGATCAATGGCGTGCAATTGTTGGGCAACTCCGATCCGGCGGCGTGATGCAACACCACCGTCACGGTGATAAGAGCTGCGATTAATTCCTATTCGATACCAAGACCTTCGCGCTCGGGGGATGTCCTGAGCTTTGGGTTTTTTTGGCGCGATGGCGCGATTGGGAAAGGGATTTTCATGAACAAGGCAATCACCGACGGTATCGTGTTTATGCCTCCGGCATTCGCGGATGGTCTGGGAGTATGGTCCAGCGGCGACGGCACGCCTGGCGCGCCGACCTATGAGGGGTCGGGAACGGGTGTGTTTGTGCCAGCGGATGCGGATTTCGCAGGCTGTCTGGAGATCTACAAAACTGAGGCCACGCAGCAACTGCGCTATATGGGTCAGACGCAGCTGTTGCCGGGCTGCTATTTGCAGATCAAGGCACGGGTGAAGGCGATCAGTGGACCTCTGCCGGAAGTGCGGATAGCGGGTTGGGCCGGGGGTGCCGGGGATGCGCATGTGAGCGGTCTAGTCGAGCAGGGCCCGGCGACACAATTGACCGGCTATGGCACGGTGCATGAGATCACGGCGATCGTGGGCGTTGGTCAGCGGCCGGGTGTGGACATGCCTTGGGGTCCTGCGGCGTTTTATGGTCATTTCGGGCTGAATGTCGACGGCACCAACGGGGCCGTGGTGCGGGTCGACGACCTTGAGATTGTCGACATTACGAGCGCGTTCCTGCGTGACATGATCGGCGTTGTCGATGTGCGTGACTTTGGCGCTGTCGGTGATGGTTCCACCGATGACTCGCAGGCGTTCGAGGCGGCGGATCAGGCTGCGAACGGGCGCAAGATTTATGTGCCACAGGGAACGTTCCTGCTCGACGAGAATACCTCTATCGGCTCCGAGATCGAATTCGATGGCACGGTGACGATGCCTGATGACAAGATGCTTCTGCTGACCAAGAACTACGATCTGCCCACCTATATCTCGGCCTTTGGGGATGAGATGCTGGCCTTCAAGAAAGCGTTTCAGGCATTGCTGAATGGTTCTGACCATGAATCGCTTGACCTGGGTGGGCGCAAGATAGCGGTGACCGAGCCCATTGACATGGCTGCCGCCGTTCCCAACCGAACCGGCTTTGCCACCCGTCGGGTGGTGCGCAACGGTCAGTTCGACGTCAAAAGCAGTGCGGCCT
Organism: Ruegeria sp. C2; assembly: GCF_056537765.1. NCBI lineage: Bacteria > Pseudomonadati > Pseudomonadota > Alphaproteobacteria > Rhodobacterales > Roseobacteraceae > Ruegeria > Ruegeria sp. C2. Next base: position 502,747 of record NZ_JBQFRZ010000002.1, read on the forward strand.
GGGATACCGAGAGTTTTGAGTCGGTCGCGACCTATGATCCGAGCGATTCCCGCAAACTCACCAATGTGGCCAATATCGCAAACATCCCTGTGGGTTCTTTGGTCACCGGCAGCGGGGTGGGGCGCGAGATTTATGTGCGTTCCAAAGATGACAGCGCTGGTGAAATCACGTTGAACGAACCGATCTATGATGCAGCCGGGACGCAGAACTTTACCTTTACGGCATTCAAATATCTGTTGGACTTTAGCGGTTTCAGCGCATTGCAGAAGTTCAACATGGAAGGGATCGAGTTCCAGTGCAACGGTCGTTGCAGCGCGATCCGTCTGTCGCCTGGGGGTAACACCTTTGTGCTGAAGGATTGCTTTATCAGCCGTCCCAAGGATCGCGGCATTACCTCAATCGGGCAAGGCTGTCAGGGGATGTTGATCGACGGGTGTCAGTTCCTATCGACCGAAGAGAGTCTGGATGTGGCGGATCGCAGCTCAATCGCGCTGAACACCAATGCCAATGACGTCAAGCTGCGCCATAACCGGGCAACGCGGTTCCACCACTTTGCAGTTTTGGGCGGTGACAACAATCTGGTGCTGGGTAACCACTTTTTCCAGGGTGACGGCGTGCCCAACGGTATCCGCAACGCGGGGCTTGTGCTGATAGGAGGGTACAACAGCTCTTCGGTTGCCGAGAACTATGTCGACAACTGCTTCATCGAATGGACCAATGAACGGGATCCGGACCCTGATTACAGCACCGGTTATTCCTTCAGCGCGTTGAGCGTCACAGACAATATCTTCTATGCCAGCAATGTCGCGCCTTGGTTTAGCTACTTCGTGATCCGTCCTTATGGATCGGGGCATTTTCTGAATGGTCTGACGGTGACAGGCAACAAGTTCCGGGTGGCCAATGTGGATATTGATCGGGCAGAGCGCGTGGATACCAGTTTTGCCAACCTCAACCCAGAGCGGCATACAAATGTCAGCTTTGAAAACAACACGTTCCATGGGATCAGCACGCCTTGTTCCAACCCGCTACGCGTTCGTCACTCGCAAAGTTCGACCTCATCGGCCTGGACGGTCAGCTCGCAGGGGCGGTTGCCGTTTGGCGGTCGCGCGCGCGGGTGCGACGCGGTGGTGGCCGTCAGCTCGCTGAGATCGGTCTTTAACTCAGTGCGCTACACGGCACCGTATGTCGAGCTGAAGCAGGGATCGAGCCAAAACAATATCCGCCTACGTTGGTCTGAGGCATTAAGAGGCACAGTCTCGGCCATTCTGCGGATCGATACCTGACCGGAGGTGCTTAGTAGTTGAGCCATAATGCGAGTTTGAAACCTGTGTGTTCGCGAACTGAATTCCGTTCAACTCCAATGACCCAGCTGGCTATACCGGTTTTCGGACGATAAATCAGCGAGGGCCGGGCGCTCCAATACCAAGGGCGACCCGGCTCGTATGACGTTTCGATTTGCAACAGAGGGTCGAAGCGCCGCCCCGATGACAGACCTGCAGTGAAATCCAGCTTTCGGATCAAGGCCTCATGCGTACGGTATTCCAGCGCTGTGTCGACTGCGATCCATCCCGAACCCAACCCGGTTCGGATACCTTTGCCATACGACAATGTGGTTTTATACATCGCCCAGGCGCCGTCCTGCCGGTGATGCAACCCGGCGCCGAATTCGGCGGCTATGCGCCCGGCTGAACCGAAATCAGCGACAGGGATTCGGGCAAAGACCAGGGCGTGGCCGTAAAGATCCTGATGTTCTTCAGCGTCCAGCCCGATCGTCAGATTTGGCCTGAACCCCCATTCCGCATAGAGCGCCCCCTTGTACTTGTAGGCATCATCGTCTTCCCGGAATGCGGTGACCGAGGTCGCGGCAAAGACCGAATCTTTCTCGCGCAACCATGCCCCGGCACTACCCGGGCCGCAAAGCATGCAGGTTAGCAAGAATATGAGAACCAGACGGGCCATGCGCGCAGCATCCGCGGACATGGTTAACGGATCGTTAGTTTCCTGTTCATCCTTGCGAAAGAAATTCCCCAAATCCCGGTTTTGGCTCAGGAAATAGATGGCGTTTGCAAAAGCTGTGTTAGGCTGGGCCTAACAAAGTAGGAGGAGCCACATGCCGCAGATTTCCAAAAACAACAGCTATCAGACGGTCATTACTACCTTTGAGATGACCCCTGGAACCTGTCAGGATCTTCTTGAGGCGCTGACGGATGCCTATGCCCATTTCATTTCGAAACAACCCGGTTTCATCTCTGCAGGGCTGCATGTGAACGACGCGCAGACGCGCATTGCCAATTATTCACAATGGGAGCGGCGCGAGGATTTCCTGTCGATGTTGCGCACACCTGAAATGCGCGAGCGCAATCGCCGGATCAATGAGCTGTGCAAAAGCTTTGAACCCGTCATGTACGACGTGGCCGAGACATTTGGCGAGACCTGACCTGGATCAAGGCAGCGATGCAGGTTTGCAGCGACGATGGCGGCGCAACGACGGAGATGTGCCATGTATCACAATATTCTAGTACCGATTTCCTTTGATGCCGAACGAGATACCTCGGCACCTCTGAAGCTGGCGCAGATGCTGGCGACGCCCGAGGCCAACGTGACATTGCTGCATGTGGTTGAGCATATCCCGGATTATGCGATTTCTTACATGCCCGCCGAGTATCTTTCCGAGGCCCGTAAAGCGATCCAGACAGAGTTGGACACGTTGGCGGCAAAGGTACCCAACGCGCAGGGGCTGGTCGTGGAAGGCCATTCCGGGCGCACGATTCTGGATTGGGCCGAGGTGAACAAGCCTGACCTGATCATTATGGCATCGCATCGCCCCGGAATGCAGGACCTGCTGTTGGGATCAACCGCGACTCATGTCGTGCGGCACGCGAAATGCGCCGTGCATGTGGTGCGTTAAGGGATAATTTTTCGACCACGAGCCCACGTGGCCATGGCTTTGCCACATAGGCATCGTATCACGGCCCGCATGAGCCCTAAGCAACCAAAAGAACAGACGACGCCCGGCCCGCGCCCGACCAGACGGCAGCGCAGGGCCGAGGCTGTGCGCCGCAAGGCTCTGTCTCCGATCCGGATTCTGATGATGGTGCTGGCCTTGCCCCTGACCACCGGGATGATCGCAATCGGGGTTTATATTCGGGTGAGCGACTATGACCGTCCCGAAGCCGTTGTGCATCTGGTGGCCATGGCTGGATGTGATGTCGTGCAAAAGCTTGTCCCCGGTCCGTTTTATGACGGCGGTCCGGGATATCACAAGCGCAATGATCCCGATGGCGACGGCGTGGCCTGCAGGCCATCCGCATCCCGCTCGGTTTCAACGTTTGCGCAACAAGCTCCGACGATCACACCAGAGGTCGAGGCCCCAAAAGAGCGCACCGTCGGGACTGCCAAGTTCCTGAAACCCTGATCTGCATTTTGCGGCGATGCGCTCAGGAAAGTTGAGCCCCGGCGCAGTCGCGAAAGAGGCGCACTTGAGCCGCTGCGCCATCCAGTGCGAACTCGGTCAACCTGTCTTGTGTAAAGGCATAGGCGGTCTGATTGTATTCTAGCCCATCCAAAACATTGCCGAACCCGGTGTCCATCACGGTAAGGGATGCAGCGTTTCCCGACAACGCATGACGTGCCGTAGCGATTTCGATGGGGTTCGGGCCGTCAAACCGCATGGCAAACCATGGGGTCTGGGTCCAACCTTCGGCCTTGTGAGTGATGGTCAGGGTATAAAGCGGCTGAGCCGGGTCATAGGTCAGGAAAATCTGTGCCGTACTCGTGTCATGCGACAGGGTGCAAATCGGTCCGACCGTTGCCTCCCATGCGGTGGCTGGCGTGGCTAAGAGGAGTGATAGCAGAATGACGCGCATGGACGATTACTTAGCTGCTGATGGACCTCAGGCAAGAGTGGCGACCTGCCTCATCTAAACAGATTGGTGTCGCGCGAAACGGACTGATTGTTTCCTGCGACGCGCGCCAGATCCTCGGTCTGCACCCCGCGTATCCCCTGCACGACACTTTTCGCAATACTCGTGTTGGGCACGGTGTTTGGGTATGTCATGGCAACCATTTGGAAATACGGTTTGTGATCTCAAACGTGGCGGAAGGGATGCTGGGCTGCAACCTTGAAGTGTCAGGGCCTGCGTTTGGGTGAGGTGCTAGGTTGAAAATAGCCTGATTTCTCAAGTATCAATGCGAGATTTCAAGTCGCTATGTTACGTTGCGCGCGGCGCGGCCGTTCCGGTCACGTCCTATGGCAATTTCGCCAGACGAGGGAGGAAAGTGATGTTTGCACGTATTACCCAATACAAAATGAAGCCCGGCTCGCGTGAGGCGGCGACGGAGAAAATGAATGAATTGAAATCCGAAATCATGGGCATGCCCGGCATGCACAGCTTTACCAATGTGATGAACGAGGACGGCTCGGGCTATGTGATCTCGGTGGTCGAGAGCGAGGCGACCTCGAACGCGAACGCGCCCAAAGTGGCCGAGCTATGGGGGCAGTTTGCGGAATATCTGGAAGGCCCCCCAACACCGGTTGGATACGATGTGGTTGCCCATTGGGATAAGGGGTGATCAGCTGGGCGGGGATATCCCCGCCCTTTGATCGCACAACACAGATGCCCCGAGGCGCGGGACGTGCGGTCGCACCAGGGTTAAAAACGCACCGCGCGTTCCCATCTGTTCAACAGAGCAAAGGGAGAGCGTTTGATGCAATGTCCGATTGATGGAACTCAGCTGGTGATCACGGAACGGAGCGGGGTCGAGATCGACTATTGCCCGCAATGTCGTGGCGTTTGGTTGGACCGTGGAGAGTTGGACAAAATCATCGAACGATCTGCCGCCCATGCACCACCGCCGCCGCCGCAACGAGGCTATGATGACCGGTCCGATCACGGGTATCGAAAGAAAAAGAAACGCGGCGGGTTTCTGGACGACCTGTTCGATTTTTGAGCCCGAAGAACTGCCCTTGGTATCTTGGCCTTTGAAGGTTTCAGGGCGGGTTCGTTCTTACACCGCGCAATTCGTGAATGGTGCTTGGGTTCCTATGGATGCAAGCAGGCTGACGGGTGGGAAGCCCATCAGCCTGCTTGCTGCAAATTTGAAGTGTTTTTAGTCTTCTGAGACGGCGGGCTTATTGTATTGCAGAGCCCTGCATATTTGCTATCAACCTTAGAATGATTAAACTTCAGCTTTTTCTATTCGTTTCCGCCGCTGTTAGTTTTTGGTCTGTGATGACTTTCGGCCCAATTTTAACACTACCGCTGCTTATTGGGGCAGCAGGCATTGTCGCAGCCATAATTTTGTTACTGCGTCTAAAGATTGCTAAAAGGAGTAAATGGGTCGTAGTTGATGGTTCGAATGTGCTTTATTGGGCGGATAATGAACCAGCTTTGCATTCGGCTAAACTGGTGATCGAAAAGCTACTTACCGACGGGTTCGAGCCATTACTATGGTTCGATGCGAATGTCGGTTACTTGGTCGCCGATCAATACATGAATTCTGCCGAGCTTTCGAAAGCCCTCCGATATCCAGCGCGTCGGATTTCGGTTGCGCCAAAAGGATCACCTGCTGATCCGTTGCTGATCAGAGATGCGGCGACGTTGGGAGCACGCATAGTCACAAACGATCGATTCAGAGACTGGCATGAGTGTTTTCCCCAATTGAATCAGCAAGAGTTATTCTTGAGGGGAAGTATCAAAAACAAACAGGTGCACTTGAAGTGAGTGACTACCGCTTCCGCCGCTTCACATTTCCGCCCCTTTGCCCCGGCCTGCCAGCCGTTGACCTCCCCCGCGATTTCACGGCGTCTTCCGAGGCTTTCTCGACTGCCCATTGGCGGGCCATGGGGTCGTCGGCGACGGCGAGGTCGACCGCTTCCAGACGTTTGATCTCGTCCCGGATGTTGGCAGCCTCTTCGAATTCGAGGTTCTCGGCGGCTTTGCGCATCTGCTCGCGCAACCCATCCAGATGGGCTTCCAAATTCGCGCCGTGCATCGGTTTGTCGATGGTGGCGGTGACGCGGTTCATGTCGACGTCGCCTTCGTAGAGACCGGCCAGAACATCCTCGACATTCTTCTTCACTGTCTCAGGCGTGATGCCGTGTTCCTGATTATAGGCGAGCTGTTTGGCGCGGCGGCGGTTGGTTTCACCCAGGGCGCGCTCCATCGAGCCGGTGATCTTGTCGGCATACATGATCACCCGCCCGTCAGCGTTCCGCGCGGCGCGGCCGATGGTCTGGATCAGCGAGGTTTCTGAGCGCAGGAAGCCCTCTTTATCCGCGTCCAGAATGGCGACCAGCCCGCATTCGGGGATATCGAGCCCTTCGCGCAGCAGGTTGATCCCGACCAGCACGTCGAAAGCCCCCAACCGCAAGTCACGCAGGATTTCGATCCGTTCCAGCGTGTCGATATCCGAGTGCATGTAGCGAACTTTGATGCCCTGTTCGTGCAGGTATTCGGTCAGGTCCTCGGCCATGCGTTTGGTCAGCGTTGTCACCAGCGTGCGGAATCCGTTGGCGGCCACCTTGCGCACCTCGTCCAGCAGGTCGTCCACCTGCATCGACACCGGGCGGATTTCGACCTCGGGGTCCAAGAGGCCGGTGGGGCGGATGACCTGTTCGGTGAAGACACCGCCGGTCTGTTCGATCTCCCACTTCGCCGGGGTGGCCGAGACAAAGACGGATTGCGGGCGCATTGCGTCCCATTCCTCGAACTTCAAAGGTCGGTTGTCCATGCAGGACGGCAGGCGGAACCCGTGTTCCGCCAGCGTGAACTTGCGCCGGTAGTCGCCCCGATACATACCGCCGATCTGCGGGACGCTGACATGGGACTCGTCGGCGAAGACAATCGCGTTGTCCGGAATGAATTCGAACAGGGTTGGCGGCGGTTCGCCCGGCGCACGGCCCGTGAGGTAGCGTGAGTAGTTCTCGATCCCGTTACAGACGCCGGTGGCCTCGAGCATTTCCAGATCGAAGTTCGTACGCTGTTCCAGCCTTTGAGCTTCCAGCAGCTTGCCCTCGCCGACCAGCTGATCCAACCGGATGCGGAGTTCCTTTTTGATCCCAATGATCGCTTGATTCATCGTTGGCTTCGGCGTGACGTAGTGCGAATTCGCATAGACCCGCACCTGCTCCATCGTTGCCGCGCGTTCGCCGGTCAGCGGGTCGAACTCGGTGATGGTTTCCAGTTCCTCGCCGAAGAACGAGAATTTCCAAGCACGGTCCTCAAGGTGGGCCGGCCAGATTTCCAGGGAATCGCCACGCACCCGGAAGGACCCGCGCTGGAAAGCCTGATCGTTGCGGCGGTACTGTTGGGCGACCAGATCAGCCATCACCTGCCTCTGGTCATACTCATGACCCACCTTCAGATCCTGTGTCATCGCTCCATAGGTCTCGACCGAACCGATACCGTAGATGCACGAGACCGAAGCCACGATGATCACGTCATCACGTTCCAACAGCGCACGGGTGGCCGAGTGGCGCATCCGGTCGATCTGTTCGTTGATCTGGGATTCTTTCTCGATATAGGTGTCCGAGCGCGGCACATAGGCCTCGGGCTGGTAGTAGTCATAGTAGGACACAAAGTACTCAACCGAGTTTTCCGGGAAGAACCCCTTGAATTCCCCATAGAGCTGCGCTGCCAACGTCTTGTTGGGCGCAAGGATGATGGCGGGGCGCTGCGTTTCCTCGATCACCTTGGCCATTGTGAAGGTCTTGCCTGTGCCGGTCGCACCCAGCAGAACCTGATCTCGCTCACCATCATTCACGCCGCCCGCCAGCTCTTTGATCGCCGTGGGTTGGTCGCCCGCGGGATTGAATTCGGTATGCATGACGAACTGCTTGCCGCCCTCCAGCTTCAGGCGGGTGCGCACGTCTTCAGCAGTCAGTTGGGTTTTGTCGGAATGGGCGTATGGCATAGGCAAGCTCCGGGTCAGGCCCCTACATTTGTTCTTATTTTGTCCGTCTGCAAGGTCTGATCTGGATTCATTTCCTGCTATGCGGTCCGGTGTTGAGCGTCGGGGTGCGTTTGAACCTTCGCCGCCAAAGCGGACAGGTTCTCGGCCAGCACGCGGCCTATCATCATCTTCAACAGGATTTGCCCCATCAACCAGCCGAGTGGGCCATATTTCACGCGGAAATCCATGCTCCAGATAACACGGCTACGGGTGTTGGATAGCGGTGTGATGACAATCGTTGCCTGCGCCTCGTGCAGAGGCATCGCCATCTGCGACAGCCGCACGGTGTAGCCTCGGTTGACCTGCCAATCCGTCACTTCTTCAACCAATGATGTGCCGTTCGCGAAGTGACACCGACGTTTCGATCCGACGCCATCCGATCCCTCGGTCAAAGCATCCACCGATGTCACCTGCGGAGCGAAGTCGTCGATATGCATGAAGCGGCTGAGGATGGCCCATATGTCTTCAGGTCGAGCGTTGATGTCGAAGTGGCGTTCGTGGTGAATCATCTTGCTGTCCTTGTCGCGGGTTCGTGCCGTAAATAGCTCCACCTGATGACAGTTCCTGACATCAGCATTTCCATGGCATCCGCGACAATTGTCATCTTGTCCCGGCGCGCGCTCTGACGCATAAACAGTTTCAGCCAAGTGAGTACGGAGAGGCGACATGCGCGCACGGATTTACCAGCCTTCGCGAAACGCGATGACCTCGGGGATGGCCAAGACCCGTAAGTGGGTTCTGGAGTATGCTCCTGCGTCGGCGCGTGAAGTTGATCCGCTGATGGGCTGGACCTCATCCAACGATACGCAAACTCAGGTGCGCCTTAAGTTTGATACCAGGGAAGAGGCGTTGGACTATGCCAAGGACAACGGTATCGAGGTGCAGGTCAGTGAGCCGCACAAACGCAAGCCGAACCTGCGCGCGCGTGGCTACGGCGAGAATTTCGCGACTGACCGGCGCACGCCCTGGACACACTAAGTGATCGAAATCCGCGAAGCCGACCCGACATCGGACGCCTTGCGCCCGCTGGTCGAGGCGCATTTCGCCCATAGCGAAACGGCTGGACCGGCCGAGAGCAACCATACCATGGATGCCGCGTCACTTGCTGGTCCGGGGATTCGTTTCTGGGCGCTGTATGAATCAGGCAAACCTTTGGGTTGCGGCGCGCTCAAGGCTTTGCCGGATGGCACGGCGGAGGTGAAATCGGTTCATATCCTGTCCTCCGCGCGAGGACGGGGGCTGGCACGCGTGATGATGATTCATCTGGCGGATCTGGCCCGTACCGAAGGCACTACGGCGCTGGTTCTGGAAACCGGCGCGGCCCATTTACCCGCCTATGACGCCGCGCGTCGGCTCTATGAAACATTGGGCTACGGCTATTGCGACCCGATCCATGGCTACGAGCCCGATCCGAACAGTGCTTTCATGCGCTTGGCCCTTGAACCCGGGTCGTAAAAACCGCAAGAAGGGCGCAGCGGTCCCTTAGCTCAACTGGATAGAGCAGCTGACTTCTAATCAGCAGGTTGAGGGTTCGAGTCCTTCAGGGATCGCCATCAAACTTGGATTTTGACCGTATATCTCCGTTGATGTGCATCCGGATTGGGCCGCGGAATTGCTGGCATCGACGATCAATCGGATCGACTGATGCAGGAAAGCTACAGGTCAAGCGTCGAACCAAATTCGAAACGGTCGTAAGACACGTGCCTAAGCGATTCTGCGCCGTGCACGCGGCAACATTCCGCAACGTAAAGAAAGCCTCTCTTTTCGGCGCTCACGCATTGCCGTAAGCCAAGCATGCTGAATTTGGTGGGGGCCAAGATGAAACTCAGTGCGTTGGAAGTTGTCTGCATAATTCTGGCAAGCGTCGTGGCGTTTGCCGGGTTTATCGGTGCCGCAAGTGCCCTGATTTCGGCTGTCTGAAAACGGCCTGGATCGATAGTGGTAGAACGCCGTGTACGACTGTTATGGCCGATGCTGCCGAACATCGAAGAATGATCCCCGGTGGTGCATCTCAAGCGCATTAACAAAAACTAATTTGGATTGAAGGCCGTCCGTAACCAACTCAGGAGATGAGCGGAGACGGAGGTTTCAGGATGTTCGACAGCAAATCTATCTTTGCTGCCGGTGGGTATGATGGTGATGACCAGATCAGTAGGATCGGCAAGCTCACCATGACATCAGCGGCCAATACTGCGGAGCTTGTTTTTGACACCCCTTGCGGGCGCGGTCAGGTGCGGATGTATATGCCAGCCGAGTTAACGGCAGATGACCGTGCCGAAATGTTCGCACAGCTCGCTGAAATCGAGCGGGGTAAATCGGCCAGAAATAGCTGAAGCGTGAACCTATATCCGCGAACCCAGAGGCAATGTACCCAAAGCTTGATGGAATGGTGGGTGATGAGAGACTCGAACTCCCGACATCTTCGGTGTAAACGAAGCGCTCTAACCCAATCCGCACGTGCAACAAGGTACTGTATTCCACTGCCGCCACTAACATCGCATTAGTAAGATGTCTTGTGTTGTCAGTGCTTTATACATTTCACACCCGCGACGAGTACGCAAGTCCCCACATCAGCAAGCCGACTAACGCACTCCGACAGGATCGCCTAGATTGCAGCGTAAGTGCAGCGGAGGCGCAGCGGAATAGGGGGCTATGGGGGAAACTCGGGTGCGGGAAGTCATAGATAGGAGCACGAAAAAATGTGCCGGAAATTTATGATCACCTCGCGCCCTCAAGCTGCGTAGCGACCCTCTTCGGTCTCTTCGGCCTCGCCCAATGCTGCGAGGGCCTCCAGCAAGGGCTGTACGGCGGATTTGCGGCCTCTGGCAAAGTTGCGTGCGATCTGGTCGGGGGTTGCTTCACCCAACTGCTCCAATACCTCGCGCACGGAGGCGATTTGTTCGGGCAGGGTTTTTGGCCATGGAGGTTTTTTCTCTGCCTTGGGTTTTGCGCCCAAATCCATTTCCGAAGTTTTGCCCACCTCAGCCACAGCGCCGGATGGGTTCTGATAGTCAGGTCTCAGCCAGCGAATGTGACCTTGTGCCTCTTCTTCGGCACGTTCATGGTTGAGAGCGACGAGCTTGAACAAAATTTCTTCATCCGAGAGGTCTGCAGGCCAGCCATAGGCTTCGGCCACAGCGGCGTCGATCTGATCATGCAGATCTCGCAAAATGCCGATGAGACCCTGATCGTAAATCTCTCTGTCCTTGCCTTCGATCACATCGTTCGCACGAAGTTTCTCGAGGACATTGTATATCTGCGTCAGCGTCAGTTTGGGATGCGCCGCCTGTTGGTGTTTTCGGTGAGCATCTAGTTCTTCCCCGAGGGTGCGAAGCTTGGCTCTATGGGCGTCTTTGAGGTCTGGGAATGGGAAGGGGTCAAAGCAGCGCGACTTGTTGTAGCGAGGATCATTCCCAACGCCTAACCGTCCGCCTGCTGCTAAGGACCAGACAACGTGTTGCCTGCTTGATAAAACTGCTAGTGCTTCTGCGTTAGGCAAGGCAATCGCGATTAACATATGATCTGGACGTGTGCCTGCATCGAGAAATTGAAACATGCGGTGTTTCGAGGTCTCTGTTGTTGCTATGAAACGGGGTACCCCATCCAAAGCCGGGCGAAAATCACTTCGTACTCGCCCGAATAGCCACCATTTTTCTCTGAATGCTTTATCCGACTTTACTGATCGTTCCGGCCAAACATGATCTTTGAGATGTTGGTATGCCTCTGGGTATCGATCTCTGACCTGTTCTTCATTTAGCCCAAAAAAGTCGATGACATAGTTGCCAGCCATTAGCTGGTTAAATTCTCTACCTTTTACATATGGCCCGACATAATTTTCCAAACCGGAACGGCGACCGATACCGATCGCAGCACGATTGCTCTTCTTAATGATAAATCCTTGTCCAGCTAGCATCATTCCGTTCGATGATAATCCAGAGTTGGACTGCAACGCCTTAGCTCCTGCAACATCTGCACCGATTTGTAGATTGGCAAATACCTTTCCGGATTTTCTATCAAATGTGACGGGCTTGCCGTCTGCTTCGGCCCGATCCTGTTTGCCCTCAGAGGTTACGGTTAGAAGTCTACCATCCCGACTGCCTTTCCCTCCCACGGTCATGGCAATCCGCACTGCCGCCCCATACAGTGTATCGACCCATGGATGATCAGGCACAACAAACAGCAGCGAGAGCGGCCTTTTCGGGTCATTCAGATGCGGCTCCAGAACTCGGCGATTAAATGTCTGGCGCAGGCTGTTGGTGGTGATAAGGCCAAAGCGACGAGTGCCCGCGCCCTTTCTTGAATCATAGGCTCGCGTTGCCAGTGCAGCTTTTTCCCACCAATACATCACTAGATCGGCGCTTTGTGGGACCTTGGGATAAGCTTCCCATAAGGCTTCTACATACCCATCCCCCAAGGCTTCTCGCAAAATTGCGCCTTTCCCAATAAACGGCGGGTTGCCTACGATAAACGTCGCCTCGGGCCAGACCGTCGCTTTAGGCTTGCTGTAGTCGTAGACCTGCACGCGGGCGGTAGGGTCTGGCACCTCTTCACCAGTGACGTTGTGCATGATCGTTGTCACCCCATCCCATCGGGTCACGGGGTTGCCCTGATCATCCATACGGGGCGTACGATCTTCCCATTCCAGCACTGCATCAGCGTTAGTGATATTCCTAAAGTCACGAAGCACAGGTTCCGAGGGCGACGCAGTGCCGTGAGTTCGGAAATGCCATTGCAGATAACCGATCCACAACACCAGTTCCGCAACGTTGGCTGCCCATGGATTCAACTCGATTCCTAGGAACTGGTGCGGGTCGATTGTGATGAAACTGGTCTGACTTTCCCCCAACTCATGGATTAGGGCCGTGACTTCACCCTCTAGCCGCTTCATCATCTCTAGCGCAACATAAAGAAAATTGCCCGATCCACATGCTGGGTCCAGCACAGTTGTTTCACAGAGCTGGTGGTGGAAATCCTTAACCAGTTTCAGCGCGGCCCCGTCCTTACCATCCGCAGTCAAGCGCTGCACCCCGGCCTGCACGTTGCGCCAATCCTCTCGCAGAGGTTCCATAATCGTTGGTGTCACCAAACGTTCCACATAAGCCCGAGGGGTATAATGCGCGCCCAGCTTGTGGCGCTGCTTTTTGTCCAACGCGCGTTCCAGCAGCGTGCCGAAAATCGCAGGCTCTACCTGCTTCCAGTCCGCTTCCGCCGCTTCTATCAACAGGCCTAGTTGCAGATTGTCGAGGGGCAGTGCGTCTGCCTCTTTGAAAAGACCACCGTTGAAGCGTTTGAGGTCAGACATCAGGGCTTGGGAAAAGCCACCTGCGTTCATTGTCTGCCATAGCCCTTCAAGCATAGGTTTGGCTTTCTCGGGTTGCCCGCGCAGCTTGATCAGCAACTCAGTGAAGCTGCGTTCGGGGATCAGGTCCACGTCTTCGGCGAACATGGAAAACAGGCAGCGCATCAGGAACCGGGCAACAGCATGTCCTTCATGGCCTTGAGCTTCGAAGCTCTTACCCAACTCCGCAAGGTGTCCTGCTATCTCTCGTGTGACCTCGGCGGACTTTAATGATGGATCAAGGCTGTAGGGATCGGTCCAAATCTTGCGCAGCAGGTCCTGCGTTTCACCTTGGCGCAGGTCCTCTAGTTTTATTCGGTATCGGTTCCCGTCGGGGTATTGGTTGTACCCTTGCCCTTGTCCCGAGAAATCCGCATAGAGTTCGATTACGTGGCCCACATCAACGATCATCAAGAAGGGTGGCCAACCGTCCTCTTTGGCAACTGCCCTTGCGTAGTTGTCTGCTTGGTTACGGGCCTTGAGCATCGTATCGTCAAACTTGGTAGTGCCACGCTTGCCGTGTCCCGCCTGCTTGGGGGCGTCTTTTTCGAGGAACAACTCGAGAGTGGATTGATCTGACGTGCTGGCAGATACGAACTGCTTGGCCTCAAGGATAAAGTGCCCCCGTTTATAGAGGTCGATCCGTCCGTTCCGTTTGCGGCCTGTGTGGGTCAAGGTAACGGGGCGTTCGAAGCGGTAGTCCAGAAAATCCCCGTCTGCGTCTGAGACGTTGGGTCGCGCAACGCCCAGTAGGTCGGTGAGTTCAATGGCGAAGGTTTGGGCAGTCGCAATCTCGCTGCCTCCTGACGCTGCCCATCTTTCAATAAATTGGTTGATGTCCAAATCTTCAACTTTCAGAGTCTTTATCCGTAACCCGCATTAAGACACGCAACTTAGGATACTGCAATTCTTGGATTATTCGCGCGAGGCTTGAAGTTCAAAGAAGATCTTTTCCTCATCGCGGGCGAAGTTGTTGCAGCATAGTATTGCTGGTCTCCGCGACTCCAGAAAGATTGCAGAGACGGAAATTGCGGAATTTTATTAGGCAGTCCAAACCGTATAATGCGGATTGGTGTGTGTGCCGAGGCCACGGTAGATGAAGTCGAAGTCCAGCAGGCCTCTCGACCAAATGTTCTTGCAAACGTGTTTGCGCGAAGAAACATTTAGTCGACTTCACTGCCGATACTCGGGAATCTGGTACAGATTGAGTTGTTTTTTTGGTAGTCCCTTGCACGCCAGAGGTTTATGCGCGACGGGTGCCACCCTATTATGTGCACAAAGAATTTGAGGTGAGCAGGTATGATCCCCGATTATCAGTCGCTTATGCGCCCAGTATTGGAGTGCGCCCAAAATGGACCACGGAAAGTGGCCGACGTGGTTGAAGAGATTTCAAGGCGTCTTGAATTAAGCGATGAAGAACGCAAGCAAATGTTGCCAAGCGGAAAGCAAACAACGATTGCAAATCGAGTTCATTGGGCGCGCTCGTATATGAAACAAGCGGGCTTGGTGCGCAACACTCGGAGGGGCTGGTACGAATTGACGGATCGAGGCAAGTCAGTTCTGGTTGATCCGACGATTTCACTGGACTCAAAGTACCTTGAGCAGTTCGACGAGTTTCAGGAATTCAAAGCACGCGGGAAAGAAAATGCTCAAGAAACTGGCTCGGAGGCAGGAGCCGAAACACCAGCCAATACACCCGATGAAGACTTGCAGGCAGCGCACAAAAAACTTGAGTCTGCCCTAGCTGCCAACTTGCTCGACAACGTGCGGTTGGCGTCGCCAGTGTTCTTTGAGAACCTGATAATAGACCTGCTGATCGCAATGGGATACGGAGGCACGTCCGAGGAAGCAGGGCGCGCGCTCGGGCAATCGGGCGACAATGGTGTGGATGGTGTAATTGATCAGGACCCGCTTGGCGTAGACCAAATCTATCTTCAAGCGAAGCGTTATAGTTCTGCCAACAGCGTGGGGCCGGGCGATATTCGCGACTTCTACGGAGCATTGAACCTTAAGAAAGCGACGAAGGGTATCTTCGTGACCACGTCACATTTCACGGATGCTGCGGAACAGACGGCCAAGGACTTAGGGTCGCGGATTGTACTTATTGATGGCCCGCAACTCGCTAAGTTGATGATCAAATACAATATAGGATGCCGCGACAAAGATGTGCTTCACATAAAGCAGATTGACGAAGGCTACTTCGATGAGGCGGCAAGCTGACCGATGAACGAGCACGAAGAAACACTACCTGATGTCGTCGAAGAAAAGGTGCCACAGCAGGCACAGTTACACGCAGATCAGCCGATCCGAGTACCGGTTTATCGGCGTGATCTCAAACCCACCAACCTCGTATTGTCGGCTGAGGACTTGAAAGAGTTCTGCGAACTGCTCGTTGAGGTGAATGAAAGAGCCAAGGAGATTGAGTATAGCAGGCTCGACCTCAGTACTTTTGAAAGCCCGGAGCAGGCAAAAACCCGTGTTAATGAGCTAGTGCCTATCGAGTACAACTACGTGGCGAGCAACGGCGACTCGATGCAGGGCCTAGGAATACCGAGGACTGACGAGAGAGCTTTCCCCGACGACCTGCAGTCGCTGTTCGCTTCGAACGCGGCATATGCGGAGCGTTCGATCAACCTTCGCCCCTTAAATACTGTTGAAGTATTCCTGAGCTTCGAGAAGCCGTCTTTGAAGATCGACTTGCAATCGTTACCTTCCAATCCGACTGAGAACCGCAGTGTGATTAATGTTGCTGGGCGGGATGAGGATTGGGTAATCTCAACCGCTCAGAAGATTGATGGCTTCTTCAAAAAGCGTAAGGCTGCTCGCCCTATCATCCATGGTTCGGGAGCCTATGACTACATCATCTATCTCGCTTTCTTGCCTGCGGTGATATGGCTGTTCTACAAATATGCGGCGTCCGCCAGCGGGTGGCTTGAGCAGCAGACAATTTTCCTCAACGTTATCCTTGGCATCTACGGGTTGCTGCTGTCGCTATTGCTAGCCCGGTTCTTGTTCCAATATGCTAGGTGGCTATTTCCACCAATGGAGTATTACAAACGTAGCCGATTGGGGGCCTTCATCCATCGAAGCGTTGCCACCGTTGTTGCGACCGGTGTCTGCGGCGGTGCGGCATACGATTTAGTGAAGGCGGTGATCACGTCGTTGAGTCAGTGAAAGTGTTTTTCTTAGTAACCATAAATTTTTGGGTCGGCAGCGGCTGGTCCTATCCGATTGCTGACGCACCCAGCGAACAAAGAAGATAGATTCTAACCCGCACGGGCGAGGCTTACGCCCCGCCCTTTGCTAGGTTGTCCCGCTTCCAAAGAGGTTGCAGGTTGCTGTAGTGGCAAAGTTCGATGAGGTGCTCCAAACACTGTGCAGCCGAGAGTGGGGTTATGTGGTCCACCTCCCATTGACCATACCGGTCCCAAGTCATGCCATCTGTGAACCGGGCCTCTATGTGCCTCTTTAAGGCCGCATGCGAGCAACCGACTGCCCGAGACGGGCTGGCCTCGCCCCTCAAAACCTGACCTGACCGGTTCTGTACTGACCTGAACATACGGTAAGATGGATCGATTGCTCGACACCTCCGATCCCGCTCGACCGTTTTCTCAGCGTTGCACTGTACACATTGGCGATTGCTGACGTACCGCTCGGCCATGTGCCCATACTTACAAGGACGACCCGTCCAGAAACGAGAAAGGCCGCGCAAGGCGGCCTCTTCACGAGTTAGGAACGTCTGTTCCGCTGCTATGTCAAACGGCATTATGCTGCTGCCGCCACCTGACGACCTTCCAACCGGGCAAGCAACTCTTTCTGCCTCTGCCCGTTGGCACAAACCTGTGCACTATTGACCTCACCCGAAAGCAGCCAGTTCAGCAGTAGGTTCCGCATTCTCCGAGATGGTATGTAGAGCGTAACTCTACGTCTTGGTGTGTAGGCGCGTTCGGTGCCATTTAGCCCACCCACACGTATTGCAGACCGGAATAGCCACTGCACC
Organism: Ruegeria sp. C2; assembly: GCF_056537765.1. Lineage (NCBI taxonomy): Bacteria > Pseudomonadati > Pseudomonadota > Alphaproteobacteria > Rhodobacterales > Roseobacteraceae > Ruegeria > Ruegeria sp. C2. The sequence continues at coordinate 520,038 of NZ_JBQFRZ010000002.1, forward strand.
AGTTCGGTCAACGCATAAGCATCAGAGAAGCTATGAGCCTCCTTGCTGTCGCGCTTCATGCCTAGGAAGGTCAACAGTTGCGGGTTGGGGTGTTGATCATAGAGATACACTGCTGTTGTGCACCCTATGTGGTCATTGGTCCCACGTGTGGTGTTGGGTACGAATTTAACGCCGTTTGTGGTCCATATCTCATCAACAACCTCTGTGTCCTTGTTGTACACCTCTTCCTTCAAGGCGCGCCCAAACATACGCGTATGCTTTGAGAGCCTGCCTGCCTTTGGCTTTTGTCCTGTCGCTGCGTCATGCCACAGACCACGTGCGCAGGTCAGCATAACGGTTCTGGGGTCTACGCCATACAGTTCTCTATCCTTGAACTTGCGTAGCTTGTGGCCAATCGAAGTACACTGTTGATGCGTTTTGATCTTGTCTAGCTGTGCGCTATGTGTCCACTTTTGGGTCTCCAACTCCGGTATGGAAAGAACCGTCAGTGCGCCAGCAACGTCTTCTCGCCACACAGCTTCGACTTCTTTGTCTAGACGCTGCACCTCCAGAGTGAACGAGTCGGGATGGTCGTTCTGCAGCTTTTGCAGGAACTGCAGCAGCACCGATCCTTCTGAAAGGTACGTGTAAATCGTTACGGATTTGGGCTTGAGCAGAAGTTCTTTGGGAATTGCGAGGACGAACAGCGCCTCGCTTATGCGATACAGTGCGCCCGACTTGGCTTTGTCATAGAGTGATCGGTCAAATGTCTTGTTCCCTTTGCGGTACAGCTCATCCCACTTTTCCGTCGGAACAATACGTCCGTCAGGCTCCTCTACTGCCATGCCAAGACCTAGGTAAGCTGTGTCAAAGTCAACCTTTCGGACTGTCTGGTCTACCTCGAAGGGGTTTACGACCTCGTCAATGATGAGGTTGTATCCATCAAGTAAGTGATCGACTTCGATGGTCGGTTTGCCGTTGCCGTCGAACTCAGTACATCTTGCAACGCCCGTGCTTTGGGTTGCCATAGCTCCAAGCCGGTAGAAAAGAGCGTGAGTACAAGCGATTGACTTGCCCGCTCGGATCAACTTCTCGCAGTGATCACTTTTGTTGCCGCCATTACAAATAGGCTGTGTGAGGATGAAGTCGGAATCTTTTCGAGCACCTTTGATAAAGCGTTCCACCTCACTTAGGTAGGGTAAAACGGCGATATACTTCTCCGACTTTTTGAAGCTGCGGTTGATTTCTGTGGATTTGCCATAGCCACAGGGTTTATCGGCAATAGTGATATGGGGCATATAAGCCTCCTGTGTTCGGCCCATTGGACCAGTTTGGGGAATGTGCTCTGATGGATACCGAGCAAATGGAATTGCCCCGTTGGGGCGAGTGGGAGAAAATCCCGGTGAACACGCAATGGCTAAACTAGAGGGATTAATAGCCCTCTTTTCAGTACCTTTGCTTACAGGTTGTCGTGATTTATCTTTTATTTCTATGCCTTTAACGGCAACTTACTCCACTCGCATTGGAGTGACGTAGGTCCAAGTTGTCAAAGTAACCCGATCAACACTGACCAAGCGAAACCTGTATGCTCAAATGAGGGAGGGGTTTTGCACAAATGAGGGATTGGCAACGCTTGTTAGTTCACAAGACGGAGGGTTAGCGCCTGTGTGTTCACAAGAGGAAGGGTTAATGCCATTTCCAAATGTGTGCGGGACAGAAAGCCAGCCACGGGACAGCCAAAAGGCTAGGGGAGCAGTGTTGTCGCTTGATAGGGAGCAGGGCGGTCAAAAACTGACGCATCGAGAGACTACGACCACCCTGCACCGCATCACGCCGATTTAGGCATGTTCGACGGCTGCCAACTTTGCCACGATGTCATCGGTCTGCAGGTGGGTGTAACGCATCAGCATCCGCAAATCCCGATGTCCGCTGATCATTTGGACCTGCGCCAACGATAATCCGCTTTCCACAAAGCGGGACACCGCCTCATGTCGAATGTCATGAAATGTAAGGTCTACCACGCCTGCCCGTTGCCTGAGGCGCTCAAAGGCCAATCGCACAGAATTACCAGACAGGGGCAAACACCGGTCGTTCCCGCGTGGCAGGTTCATCAAAACGGCAACGGCATTCGGGCTGAGAGGCACTGTACGGGCGCGACCGTTTTTGGTTTGGGGCAAGAACACTGTCCGACGCTCAAGGTCTACATGCTTCCATTGTATCGACAGCAATTCCCCTCGGCGCATCCCGGTTGCCAAAGCAAGCGTCAGCAATGGCTTCATCAGCGGAGACCGAGCTTGGTTCACGGCGTCCAGCAAAGCCTGCCATTCTCCCTGCCGCAATCGTCTCTCTCGGCGGTTGTCGATCTTGGGCCGCCGTACAGACTTGACTGGGTTCCCCTGTGGCAGGTTCTGCCCCCAATCCTCACAGGCGACATCCAGGGCGTGCTGCAACCAACCCAGTTCCCTCACCACAGTCGCCGCCTTCATGGATTTAATGCGCTGGTCACGATAGTGGACAAAGTCAGCGGATCGCAGCTTGCCGACCTTCTTAGTGGCTAACTTGGAGTACTTACGCAGGAACCCGTTGATTGCATAACTTTCATTGTCCGCGCACCGTTTCTCGCTCGTGATGTTATCTCGGTATTTTCGCAGCACTTCACCAAGTGTCATCTCGGATGCGTTCTCACTGAGGTCTGGGGTTAGCAATCCCCTGTCGGCGCTCAACTCCGTCTTACGAGCCCACTTCGTCGCATCAGCACGCTTTAGAAAGGACTTGGATCGGGATTGCCCGTCCTTCCGAACCGTCGCCTGCCACTTTCCGCTAGGCCGTTTTACGATTGTTGCCATGGCCCATATCTCCTGTGTTGGAGACATCTTTTCTGTCTAAGTGCAGCGGAGGCGCAGCGGACACAGTTTCATGCGCAGCACAGCAAAAGGTGCTAGTCGCGTAAGGCCTTGATACATCGTGGGGAAAGAATGGTGGGTGATGAGAGACTCGAACTCCCGACATCTTCGGTGTAAACGAAGCGCTCTACCAACTGAGCTAATCACCCGTGAGGGCTGATGTAGCCAAGGCTGCGCTTGGGTGCAAGAGGGTCTGGTAGAAATTCTTCACGATATCTTACGGCAGGCAGAAGATCAGGTTTTCTTATGTTCATTTTCGAGGACGCCTTAGGCAGCGGTTGGGACTATTCGGACTCCCCAAACCTTAGCGGATCCATCTATGGGTTTGCTCAAAATGGGCGAAGTGTATTGGCGCTTGGTAACGGAACTGCGCAACCCTTTTCGGGATAAAAATGCGCACCTGATTGTGCAGCAATCTTAGGTCCATGGGCAAAGGGCCTTGCCTGCCCCATGTTGCCTCCGATATGCCCAGAGAGATTGCAACCCTCTGAACCGGAGGAACAGGATGCGCCGTCTGTTTGCGGCTTTGGCCATTTGCGCAACGCTTGCGGCCCCGGTTCGCGCCGAGGGCATGTTGGTGTTTGCCGCGGCGAGCCTCAAGACTGCGCTGGACGCCATTGCTTTGGGGTTTGAGGCTGAGACAGGGCAAGAGGTGACGATCTCTTATGCGGCCTCTTCGGTGCTGGCGCGGCAAATTCAGGCGGGGGCTCGGGCGGATCTGTTCATATCGGCCAACACGGACTGGATGGATGTGCTGCAGGAAGACGGCTTGATCGAAAACGCTTCACGCGTGGATTTGCTGAACAACGGGTTGGTTCTGATAGGGGCCCCCGATGTCGACGCCGCCGCAATCGAGGTGGGTTTCGATTTGATCGCGCAGCTGGATGGCGGGTATTTGGCAATGGCGTTGGTTGATGCAGTGCCTGCGGGCATCTACGGCAAAGCCGCGCTTGAGCGGCTGGATTTGTGGAATGACGTTCAGCACCAGGTCGCCCAGACGGATAATGTACGCGCCGCGCTGGCGCTGGTGGCGGCAGGGGCTGCGCCGTTGGGCATAGTCTATCGTTCTGACGCAAAGGCCGAGGAACGGGTCGGCGTGGTCGGGGCTATCCCGGCGGAGTACCATCCCGCAATCGTCTATCCGGCGGCCCTGACCGTTTCGGCAATCCCTGAGGCACACGCGTTTCTGACCTATCTACAAAGTGATGCGGCGCAGGCAGAATTTCTGAGGCAGGGGTTCTCCCTGCCCGAAGGGTGACGGAATGGGCTGGCTGGGTCCGGCAGAGATGGAGGCGTTGCGCCTGTCGTTGCGTGTCTCGTTCTGGGCGACACTGATCACGCTGCCTTTTGGGATCTTCGTAGCCTATGCGCTGGCGCGCTGGCGTTTCCCGGGGCGGCAAGTGCTGAATGGTTTGGTGCATCTGCCTTTGATCCTGCCGCCGGTCGTAACCGGATATCTGTTGCTGTTGACCTTTGGTATTCAGGGGCCGTTGGGCAAAGCGCTGTCCGAGATTGGCATTGTCTTTGCTTTCCGCTGGACCGGGGCAGCGCTGGCCGCCGGGATAATGGCCTTTCCACTGATGGTGCGTGCGATCCGTCTGTCGATTGAGGCGGTGGACCCCAAACTCGAACAGGCGGGCGCCACGCTCGGGGCCTCGCGACTGATGGTTTTTGGTACCGTGACGCTGCCGATGATCTTGCCCGGTGTCATTGCGGGCGCGATTCTGGCGTTTGCCAAAGCGATGGGAGAGTTCGGGGCTACGATCACCTTTGTCTCCAATATCCCCGGTCAGACGCAGACGCTGCCATCGGCCGTCTATGCGTTCTTGCAGGTGCCGGGGGGCGAGGCGGCGGCAACGCGGTTGGTCATCATCTCAATCATCATCGCAATGGGTGCACTTCTGCTGTCGGAATATGTTGGCCGTCGTGTGGCCCAACGGGTGGCCGGATCATGAGGTTGTCCGTCCGTCTGAAACATCAACTACCGGGGATCTCACTGGACCTGGAATTCGACGCGCCTGCTGGCGTTACGGTCCTGTTTGGTCGGTCAGGTTCGGGCAAGACCACGGTCGTGAACGCGGTGGCTGGATTGCTGCGCCCCGAAGCGGGGCGTGTTGCGGTGGATGATTGGGTGTTGTTTGATACGGATCGTGACGTCTGGTTGCCGCCACATCGGCGGCGTCTGGGTTATATCTTTCAGGAAGGCCGCCTGTTTCCGCATCTGACCGTGCGCCAGAACCTGAGCTATGGCCGCTGGTTCGCCCCACGTGGGGCACAGCGCGAAAACCCGGATCGCGTGATTGAGATGTTGGGCATTGGCCATCTGCTGAACCGCCGCCCCGCGATGCTGTCGGGGGGCGAGAAACAGCGCGTTGCCATTGGGCGGGCGCTGCTTGCCAGTCCGCGCCTGATCCTGGCCGATGAGCCGTTGGCGGCATTGGATGAGGCACGCAAGGCTGAAATCCTGCCCTATTTTGAAAGGCTGAGGGACGAGGTCTCGGTCCCGATCCTTTATGTGACCCATTCAGCGGCCGAGGTTGCGCGGCTGGCGACATCTGTGGTGGCGCTACAGGATGGGCGTGCTGTGCGCCATGGTCCGGCGTCCGAGGTTTTGGCCGATCCGTCGGTTGCCCCTGCCGGGGTCCGAGCGGTGGGCGCGGTGTTACAGGTCCGCGTTGCGGCGCATCACGACGATGGCCTCTCCGAATTGGATGCGGGCGGTGCGCGCCTGTTCCTGCCCCGCATCTCTCATAAGATCGGAGAGGAATTGCGTATCCGTATTCCTGCGCAGGAAGTGATATTGTCAAACAAACCGCCCGAGGGGCTGTCGGCACTGAACATACTGTCCGGCCAGATCGAAGCGATCCGCGCGGGCGAGGGGCCGGGGGCCATCGTATCGGTGAACACTCCCGCCGGGGTGGTTCTGGCGCGGGTGACCCGACGCTCTGTCGCGGCTCTGGGCCTGCAAGTTGGTAGCGTGTGCCATGCAGTGATCAAAACTGTCGCGCTGGCACCGCAGGATGTTGGCGGTCGGGTGGAGCTGCGTTAACTCAACGCCCGAACCTCATGCTCTCGCAGTATACGTCGAGCGGCACGCCCGAACCCTTGGGCACCGGCGTCGCCCGGGAAGATCTCCGATAGCTCTTGCAGCGCCTCAGACGACAGGGTGTGAAGGCTTTCCTCACCCAGATACAGGCTTTCGGCATAAGCGCCTTCGGCGACAAGAATTTCGTGCCGGTCCAGAAGGATGTGCAGATACTCGACGGGCGTGCCGCTGGTATCGATCTCGATACCGGGCCACGCGCACAAGTGTTTGGCCGCGATCAAGACCTCGGGCGTCCCGAACAACAATTCAACCTTAGGTCCGCGAAGCAGAATGCGATGCTGCTGCGATACCAACAGGTCCCGCGCCGGGGTGCCGGGGCCAAGACTTCCCGCAGCCACGCGCACGGGCCGCATGGCCGGGTTAGCACGCAGCCGCTCAGGTGTCAGAGCGCTGCTTTCGATCCAGCGTATCGGCTGCAATCCGTGATCAAGCGTGGTGACTTCATCATCCACGCGCAAGGTTTCGATGGCACGTGCGCCTTTTGCGGTCTCGATCAGGGTTCCGGAGGTGAAGCAGACACCCTCGATCGTGATGTCAACGATCTGGGTTTGTGTGCCGGTGAAGGTAAAGAGCCCGTTGTCGAAGGTCGCCGTCACCGTGACCTCGAATGAATCTGGCACGATGTCACCATCATCAAGACTGTCGAAGAAGGTGGGATCGACGGTGTAGGTCCACTCACCAGTGTCTGGATCGATTGAAGCGGTGCCAAAATCCGGTGGGTCAGAGATCGCCCAACTGGCCTCGGTGAAGGTGCCGAAATCCGACGTTGCTGTTACGTCGAGATCGCCAGAAGCCACGTTGGGAGGAAAGCCGGTTACGTCGCCAGTGATGGTGCCGCTGATCGTTACGTTCGATGTCATGGCCTACCCGTTCTCTTGTTCCAGCAGACTTGCAAATTCGGTTGTACGGTAGAGCCGCATATGCACCTGGTGCTGCGCGTCGCGGGTCCATTCTACGATGCGTTTGGTCGACATATCACTGCTGAGGCGGTTGGTGCGCACGCGCGGATGGGGGATTTCACGCTTCAACATGCTAACCATCTGGCGCGTTTGCCCGAATGGCGCAACCATATCGACGATCCAGAAGGATGGTCCGCTGGTGAAATCGGTATCGGTCAGAGGTTCTTCCCGCACCGCATAGCGATATTCGGCTTCGGGACTGAGCCCCGCAAAGGTCACGAAGCCGCGCGGGAAGCCATTTTGACGGAAGATGTGATACTGCTCCAGCCTGAGGGGTGTTTCAAAGGCGTGCAGAACCTGCGCCAAGCTACGGTTGCGGTGTGTTTTCGTCAGCGCTGCCAGATAGAACAACGCGCCGAAATCGGCATATTTTTCGGGCGAAAGATCAAACCAGTCTTTTGGGAACGGTTTCTGCACTGACCATCCTGCAAATGCGTATACACGAGATCATAGCGTGCATCATATTCAATGAAAGGATTTTCATGGCGGGCGGCAGAGATGAAACCGAAATGGACGTCTTGGTCGAGTCAATTATATTGTTCTGATGTATTTCTATTTGAATTCATGCTCTGCTGCTTCGGGCCAGGCTAGGGAAAAGGGTATTCACTATGCGTTTTCTGAAACTCACCTGCGTGATGACAATTGTTCTGATGCCAGTTGTTGCGCAAGCCGTCGGCGTTGGTTTCGGCGTCCGGCCCGCGTTTCGGACAACAGTGACACCGCTGCAGGACGGTACCTTTGAGGTCGCTGCCATCGGATCTTCAGCGCCCGTCGCCTATTGGTGCGGGATCGGAGATTATGCGATCCGCACATTGCGGACGCCGTCCAACCAACGCATCTATATCTCAAAGCCTTATGAGAGGGGCGTTCGCACCGTGCAATTCTCGCTTACGCCACCTGAAGGGGCCGAGAACGTCTCAACCTATTCCGTAACCGTAAAAACTGTGGGTGCCAGCATGACGGCTGCTTCGGCGCAGGGCTATTGCTGGGACAACTTCATAGATATGGGTTTCTAGCCGTCAGACCCATTTTGCCAGCGGCGGCAAGCTCATCAGGACTGCATCCGGGTCGTGTCCGGTCTCCAAGCCAAACTTGGTGCCCCGGTCATAGACCAGATTGTATTCAGCATAGAGCCCACGATGCACCAATTGTGTGTCCTTATCGGTGTCGTCAAAGCTCTGCACCCGGCGTTTCTGGACCAGTGGCAGAAAGGCGGGCAGGAAAGCCCGGCCTATGTCTTGCGTCAGGGCGAAATCAGCCTGCCAGTCGCCGGTGCAGTAGTCATCCATGAAGATACCGCCGACGCCCCGCGCACGCTTGCGGTGCGGAATATAGAAATATTCGTCGGCCCAGTCCTTGAGGCGCGGGTAATGCCCTGGCCCGTGCGGGTCCAGGTGGGCCTTCTGGGTGGCGTGGAAATGGGCGGTGTCCTCATCGTATTCGATGCAGGGGTTCAGATCGGATCCGCCGCCGAACCACCAGGCGTGTGGGGTCCAGAACATCCGCGTGTTCATGTGGACGGCAGGCACATGCGGGTTCTGCATATGCGCCACCAGACTGATGCCCGAGGCCCAGAACCGCGGGTCGTCCTTCATACCCGGAATGCCTTTGCGCGCGGCCATCGCGTTCTGTGCACGTTCGCCCAACGTGCCATAAACGGTTGATACATTGACGCCTACTTTTTCGAATACGCGGCCGCCGCGCATCACAGACATCAGACCTCCGCCTGCGTCCGAGCCATCGTCGGACTGGCGTTGCGTCTCTTTCACCTCGAACCGGCCCGGTTCGGCCTGCGAGAACGGACCGGTGTCGTGGCTGTCTTCCAGCGCCCCAAATGCGGCTACGATCTCATCCCGCAATTGGCGGAACCAGGTAGAGGCGGTGGCTTTTTCAGTGTCAAACATCAGGATCAATGGGCCGGGGCTGCGACGGGGTCCAGCAGCGTGCGGCCTCCGTCAATGGTGAGGATTTGTCCGGTCATGAAGCCAGCAGCGTCCGAGGCCAGGAACTGCGCGGTTTCGACCAACTCGTTCGGGGCGGCGATCCGGGCGAGCGGCGTGTGTTTTTCGATGTCGACACGAAAGTCGCGGTTTTCTTTCAGCGTGGACTGCAACGAGGCGCTCATCACCGATCCCAGCGCGATCGAGTTCACCCGGATACGGTTCGGCGCAAGCGCCACGGCCAGTGAACGCGTCATCTGATCCAAAGCGGCCGTCGAGACGGAATAGGCCATCAGGTCCGGATGCGTGCGGCGTGCAGCAATCGAGGACAGATTGATGATCGACCCGGCGGGGTTCTCATCATCGCCATCGGCTTGTTTGATAAAGCGCTTGGCGACCAGTTGGCTGAGCCGCAACGCGGGCATCAAGTTCTGATTCAGCAAGATGCGCACCGAGTCGTCATCACTGTCCAACGGGTCCGACGGGATCACCTGCCGTGCGCCGTTGATCAGGATATCGACCTGATCGAACGCATCCAGTGTGGCCGAAAGAAGATTGGCGATGGTCAGCTTCTCGCGCAGGTCTCCGGCGAAGTAACGGATGTTACTGTCATCGGCCTGTTCGCCCAGCTCTTCGGACAGGCGTTTTTCGTCCATATCTGCGAACATGACATTGGCCCCCGCATCGGCAAAGTGCCGTCCGATGGCCAGCCCGATGCCGTTTGCACCGCCTGTAACGATTGCGGTTTTGCCCGCGATGGAAAAGGACATGCGAATCCTCCTGAGTTCTGGCGCAGGTTAACGGGCCCTACCTGCGAGGGCGAGAGGCATGGAACACCTTGAACCGGTTGTTTCCTGCGACTTCTTCGACCTGCGCGAAGGTCTCGGTCAGTGTGGCTTCGTAAGGAAGGTGGCGATTGGCGACCATCCACAGGTTGCCATTTCGTGTCAGATTGCGCGCTGCACTGGCGATAAAGCCCTGACCCAGGGCCGGATCGGCACTGCGCGAGGTATGAAAGGGCGGGTTCATGACCACCATATCCAGCGGCTCGGGCGCAGTCCAAGTGGTGGCGTCGGCCCAATGAAACTGCGCGCGTGGGTCCGGCACATTGGAACGGGCGCAGGTGAGGGCGGTGTGATCGGCCTCAACCAGATGTAGGCTATGCAGCGTATCGTCGATCAGGTTGGCGGACAGAAAGCCCCAGCCCGCGCCCAGATCAGCGATGCGCGCACCGCGTTTCGCCGGTAGAGATTTCAGCAGCAGCGCAGAGGCAGGGTCGATACCGTCAGCGGAAAACACGCCGGGTGCTGTCTGGAAGCCGTCGACCATCTGACCCTCGGGCGCGGCCCAGTCGGCAAACGCATCCGCATTGGACTGAAACCAGAAAATCTTGCCATGCGCCTTCGAGATCGGCCCTTCGACCGCAACGCGCTTGCGGATGTCTTTCAACAGGCTGTCCACGCCATTGGTTTTAGCCCCGTCTACCACCACCACGCCGCTGGCGCGGCTGCAGGCCTGATGGACCAACGCACGGGCCAGCGCTTTGGCGCGAGGCAGAAAGACGATGGCATCCTGACAGGGCGCATCGCTTTCGGGTGTGGCTGCAAAGCCCTGGGCGGCAAAGTGATCGTGAAAGGGTTTGAACGGCTGCACCACCTGCGTCTCATGCGCCAGATCCGTCAAATCTTGGTCGGTGGCCGGGGCCAGAACAGTCAGCGGCTGCGACAGGCTGAGCCCGCTGTTCAGGGCTAGATCGAGACGAGGGGACATGATGGGCAAACCCGGCTGCGGACGCGCGTTATTCTTCGCGTTCCATGGTGCATTGCAGAGGGTGCTGGTGCCGGCGGGCAAAGTCCATCACCTGACCCACTTTGGTCTCGGCGATCTCATGGCTGAACACGCCAACCACCGCGACACCTTTCTTGTGTACGGTCAACATGATCTCGAACGCCTGAGCGTGAGTCATGCCGAAGAACCGCTCCAGCACATGAACGACAAACTCCATCGGTGTGTAATCGTCATTCAGCAACAGAACCTTATACAGAGGCGGACGCTTGGTCTTGGGGCGCGTCTGCACCAGGACCGACGTTTCGTCGCTCTCGTCATCCTTGTCGGACATGATCCACTGGTCTTGGCGCATTGCTGTAAGAGAATCCCGATTCACGCTTCGGTTTGTTTCAGGGCTTATATAACGTCACCATGGCCGGAGAAAAGAGCTACGAGTCGGAATCGCTATGCAGGACAAGCTGACCACAATCGGGTTCGATGCCGATGATACGCTCTGGCATAACGAACGGTTTTTTCAATTAACGCAGGCATACTTCGCTGAGTTGCTGGCAGATCATGCAGAACGCGATCATCTGATGGAGCGTCTACTGGCCGCTGAAAAGCGTAACATCCGGCACTATGGCTATGGCATCAAGGGCTTCATCCTTTCGATGATCGAAACCGCGATTGAAGTGACCGAGGACCGGGTTCCGGCTGGGGTGATCCGCCAATTGATCGAAGCCGGCCAAGAGATGCTTGCCCATCCCATCGAATTGCTGCCCCATGCCCGCGAGGCCATCGAAGCGGTGGCTGAGACGCACAGGGTCCTGCTGATCACGAAAGGTGACTTGATCGATCAGGAGCGCAAGCTGGCGCAATCCGGTTTGGGTGAGCTGTTTGACGGGGTTGAAATTGTGTCCGAGAAAACGGCGGCGACTTATGCGTCAATCTTTACCCAGCATGGCGATGGCCCAGAGTCGGCGATGATGGTGGGCAACTCGATGCGGTCCGATGTGGTGGCTTCGATTCAGGCCGGATGTTGGGGTGTGTATGTGCCGCATGGGCTGGTCTGGGAAATCGAGCAGGCAGAGGTGCCGGCCGCCAGCCCTCGATTCTGTGAATTGCGCGATTTGGGCGATCTTGCGGCGCTGGTAGCGCGGATTCCCTGACCTGTTGCCGTTTCGCCTCAGTTACCGGAAAATTGTATCGACGCTCTGCCCGATTTCTGGCGCAATCGCCGGTTTGGTAGATTGAGCGACGAGTTCCACAAGATATGGCGTTGCGACTTCCGAGAATGTGATCGCTGCGCCCCGAGCTTTCGGTTTCTTTAAATCAGTCTCTGTGTTAGCCTGCGAGATATAAAGAAAAGAATTACCGACCGGGAAAACCCGGCGGTGCGAGGCAGACAGAGGCAAAGATCGTGCAGATTCGGCGGACAGTTCCGGCCCGAATGGGCTTATTCCTTATAGCATTCCTGTGGCTGCTTTCTTTTGCGCCACTCCAGGGCCTTGCGGCCCCTTACGCGGCCATGGTCATTGACGCGCGCACGGGTGAGGTGCTGCATTCGCGCAATGCCGACACGCGGCTGCATCCGGCATCGCTGACCAAGATGATGACGCTTTATATCGCGTTCGAAGCCGTTCGAAACGGTGAGATCACACTGGATACACAGGTACGCATCACCAAGGCGGCAGCGGCAGAGCCACCGTCCAAGCTGGGGCTTCGTTCGGGGCAGAAGATTGCCTTCCGCTATCTTATCCGTGCGGCAGCGGTGAAATCGGCCAACGACGCCGCGACCGCAATTGGCATCACGCTCAGCGGGTCCGAGGCGGCCTTTGCGCGCCGCATGACCCGCACCGCCAAAGCGATGGGAATGAGCCGGACGACCTTCAAGAATGCCCATGGCCTGACCGAGTCGGGGCATTTGTCGACCGCGCGCGACATGACCACGCTGGGCCGTCACCTGCTGTACGACTATCCGCAATATTACAACCTGTTCTCGCGCCAATCGACAAATGCCGGGATCAAGACCGTTCCGAATACCAACCGCCGCTTGCTGGCGGCTTACAAAGGCGCGGACGGAATCAAGACCGGCTATACCCGCGCGGCTGGTTTCAATCTGGTCGCCTCGGCCAAGCGCAAGGATGAACGCATCATCGCCACTGTCTTTGGTGGCAAATCGGGTGCATCGCGTAACGCGCGTGTGGCTGAACTGTTGGATATGGGTTTCCGCCGTGCCCCCTCGCGTGCGCCAATCCGCAAGCCTGCACGCCCGACCTATGCTGGGAATGCAGGGGTAGGGGCGGTTCAGGTTGCTGCGGCAGGTGCGCCCAAGACCAGTCTGCGCCCGGTGCTGCGTCCGGTTGCGGCCGTGCAGGTGGCAGGCTCGGTGGCCGAGACCGCCGAGAAGAACCGCACGCGGATTCAGGATGGTATTGCCGCTGCGATTGCGCAGGCAGATGTTGCACCATCTGAGGGAACAACGCGCCCCGAAGCGCGTCCTGACGGTGTGGTACTTGCCTCTGCTGCGCCCGCGAAACAGCCAGAGCCCGAGCAGGAGGTTGTAACACGCCTGTCGACCTCGGGCGGGCATCTTTGGGGTGTCAATGTGGGCCGCTATACAACCCGGTATGAGGCCGAGAAGGTTCTGTTGAAAACTGCCCTGTCGGAAATGACCACCTTGGAAGGCACGCTGCGCAAGGTGAACCAGAGTTCGCGCGGCTTTGATGCTACATTTCAGGGCATGACCCGCGAACAGGCAGATTTGGCCTGCCGCCGGTTGCAAGCACGAAATGTCACTTGTTTCATGATCGGGCCGTCATAAGACCCGGCATATTCTCTCCTGGATGGGCCTGGGCTGCGATCACTTCGCAGCCCTTTTTTTGTTACCCCGTCAGTCGAATACGTGGCCGTGCTGGTATTGTTCGTCCTGACCCGCAGCGGCTGTCAGCGCGGCCACATTATCTTTGGTAAAGAACCCGTCATAGTGATGACAGCGTTCGATATATTCGGTAATCAGCAGCGTGTTCTTGGAGTGTTTCGAGAAAATCTGCTTCAGGTTCGGGTCGTCTTTGCACTCGCCCACCACATGGGCCAGAAACGGCACGCCTTTGTCCTTGAGCGTGTTGACCACAAAATCGACGTTCTTTTCACCTGCGCCATGATCCCCGTCCTGAATCTCGACCGCCATGTGGTGCAAGCGGCGTCCGAAGTTGCGCACGAAATCCTCGGTCGGCATGGGCAGCTTGGCGAAGGAATTCACGAAGGAAGGCGTGTTATTGGCCGTGAACACCTTTGCGGGGGATTTCTTGTCGTCATCCACATTGGCGTTGCGGTTCACATTGGTCGACGAGTTCATGTCGAATATGTTGTACGCCCCCCAGAAGTAATAGGGGACCATGGTCAGAAATTCGAGGATCGCGTCCTCACGCTCGCCCGCCAGAACGCGGGTGGCGAGGTGGTCGATGCCCAGCATCAGCGGCGCGATCTTGCTGTCTGTGCCAAATGCTGCGGCCTGATCCAGCCGCGCCTGTTCTGCATCGCTCAGCAGCACCCGATCGCCCAATCCCAGACTGTCGGTGTCGTTGAAATCCAGCGTCGAGTATCCCACCCGATTGCAGGTGAAATCTGAAGGCGTTGTGAAACGAAAACCGTCCAGCGTGTAGAACGGGTTCTCGGTGTCGCCAGAATACTCGAACCGAATATTCTGATCCTCAAGCGTTCCGGTCAGCGCTTTCAGATCGGTGGCCCCGTAGATTTCGCCCACATAGCGTGTTTGCGGAGTGCCGCGTGCCAGAGGATACATGCGATTGATGCGGGGAATGAAATCCTCGAACGCCGGGCTGAGTGGGGCCATCAGGATCAGCGCAGGATAATCGGAGTGCGAATGCATCACTGAGAACTTGTGTGTCTGACCCAGATAGCTGGCCGTATGGCGATATGGAGTCATTACATAAAGCTCGATCAAAGTGTCGAACAACGCATCGGGTTCAACCTGAATGACAATCGCACGCATTGCGTCAACCTGATCTGCAATCCCCGAGCTGACGCGGCGCTCGTAAATTTTCGGCAGATATTCGGTGAAGAAGTCCGAGTTCTTCTTGTCGCCCCGGGGTTCATAAGACATCAGATCAAAAGACATTGGCGCACCTCCCTGTGCGGTCTCGTGCAGATTTGTGGCAGTCGGAACATACACTTGCCATTCATGCTAGGCGCTTAGGCCTGCACGGGCAACAGTCTGCACTTGGGGTTTGAACCTGACGCAAAGATGACTAAGGCATGAATTTCGTGACCTCGACACCGCCCTCGATCAAGTTCTCAAGCACCGACTGCGCGATCTGAACCGCCGTCGGACCGTCCCCATGCAGGCAGATCGTATCGATTGAAGTCTCACGCCGCTTACCGGATTCGGTGATGATCGCGCCCTCTTTCACCATGTTCAGAATACGCGGCCCGGCCAGTGCGGGGTCATGAATAACCGCCCCCGGCAGAGACCGATCCACCAGCGTGCCATCGTCATTGTATGCACGGTCGGCGAAGATTTCGCCGACCCACTTACAGCCCAGCCCACGTACGGCTTCTTCCTGTTTGGTGACTGCCAGCACCATGATGATGATGTCCGGATCCACATCCAGCGCGCCCTGATAACAGGCCCGTGCCATATCGATATCGACCGAGCACATATTGGCCAGCGCCCCGTGCAATTTAAGATGCCGCACTTCGGTGCCGACCGCCTTGGCCATGCCGATGGCCGATCCCAGCTGATAGCGCACCAGATTGCGCAAGCTTTCGTGGGGCACTTTCATGTTCCGCCGCCCGAACCCCTGCAAATCAGGAAAACCGGGATGAGCACCAATGCCAACGCCGTTTTCAGCTGCCAGAGCCATGGTCTTGGCCATCACATCCGGATCTCCGGCGTGAAAACCACAAGCGATATTGGCCGAAGTGATGATCCTCAGAAGGCTCTCATCATCGCCCATGTTCCAAGGGCCAAAACTTTCCCCCATATCGGCATTCAGATCGACGCTCGGCATCGCGATAACTCCCTAGTCAGTGGCGGAGATCATTCCGCTGATCAATTGGTAGGACAAAAGGTCCGGAATGTCGTGTGGATCGCGGACCAGAGGTTCAACACGACCCGGCAAGTGCGCAAGGTCAGCCTCGAAAGCGGCTTGCAGTGCTGAGGCCTGTCCCAGCGATACGAATTCGAACTGAATTTGACCGTGCGCCGGGGTTTGTGCCGCGCGGGGCAGATCACAGGGCAGGACGGTTGCGATGCGCGGATAACCTCCGGTGGTCTGGCATTCGGGCAGCAGGATAAAGGGCGCGCCAGTGCCGGTCATCTGGATGTCGCCGGGGGTGATGACCTCGGACAGGATGTTCAGCTGACCCCTGGCTGCGAACCCGTCACCATTGCTGTCCAATTGCATGCCCATGCGGTTGGCCCGTGCGCCCCGTTGAAATGTCGTTTGCGTGAACCGCCCTAGTGTCTCGTCATCAAACAGCGCGGTTTGAAAGCTGGCGATCACCCGCAAGACCCCGCCAGAGAAGCGATCATCCAAGCGCAGCTTTAGGCCTGTTTTGCCCGTTCCGACTGCAGGCAGGCGATCGCCTATCTGAACGGCGCGCCCGATTCTGGCGGTCAAATGGGCCGAACGAGATCCCAACATGACGTCGGCCTCAATTCCACCACCCAGATGCAGGTACCCGTAACTACCTTGCAGCACCGACCCGATCACCAATCGCTGTCCGGCCTCCATCTGATGAGATGCATTCCACACAACCGGGCTGCCATCGATGCTGGCTTGCATCGGCGCTCCGGTCAGGGCGATGGCGGTGGGCGCAGTCGCTTCGAACTCACCGCCCATCCCCGCCATTTCCAGAGCGGCACAGGCAGGGTTCTGTCCCAATAGAGCAGCCCCTTCGTACAACGCCGATACATCCGCGGCACCCGAGCGCGACAGACCCTGATCCAGATATCCGGTACGCCCTTGATCCTGAATGGTGCAGGCGGGACCAATGCGATGAACGATCAGACTCATGCCGTGATCTCCTCGCAGGTTGCGCCGCCTATCCCGTCGGTGCTTGTCGCCCGGATATTCTCCAGGTCATCGCGCGAGACCGAGACGAATTGCATCTCATCACCGGGGTTGAGCGCAAAGCTCTGCTCCATGTCAGGGCGAAAGCACCTGAATGCGGTCTGCCCGACATGGCGCCATCCGGTGGGCGTTGGCCCCGAGAACAACACAAATTGTGAAATCGCCAGAACCAGCGCTCCTTCGGGCACCATTGGCGTTAACTCCTTCAGGCGCGGAATGTTGAACTCTGATCCCAACGGGCCAAGATATGGCTGCCCCGGTGCAAACCCGATTGTCAGAACCCGCACGCGCGTCTCGCTGAGTCGTTTGATCGCTTCTGCCGGATCCAATCCTGCTGCTGCCGCCGCATCTTCCAGCTGCGGCGCAAGATCGGTGCCGTAGACCGTTGGCACTTTCCAGAACCGTCGCCCGGTTGGCAGCGGCGCGTGGTACCAGTCGCGACTATCCAATAGCGCGTGTAACCGCGCTTCGATATCTTGATGCGACACCTGTGATGGGTTGAACCGAACGTAGGCAGATGCCAGCGAGGCCGAGGTTTCAAGCACACCGTCTAGCTGCAGCGTCTCAACAGCCCCTCGGAATGCTAAGGCAGCGCGGTTTGATGGCTCAGACATGGTTTCAGCAAATGTCACCAGCAGCCCGTCAAATCCGACGGTTCGCATCAAGGGGAATCGAGGGTCAGGTGTCATGTCACGTTCGCGGATTTATAGTTTGAGCGTTGAGGAGACCTGAGCCTATCCGTAGAGAATGCGCAAGGCCTTGCAAGGTCGGCGGGTGTTGCACCGAGCCGAACCGATTGGGGTAGCGATTCTGAACTTGGAAATGAATCGGTTTTCGCAATCGAGTCGGATCAGTCTTGTGGCCGGTTTGGAAGTTCTCACTATATATAGGGGTCGAGCAGACAGGCTCCGAACGTCAAGCGGAACGGCCAGACGCCTGAGTGGTCGATTTTGGCAAGTTTCTTCGCAACTACGTCTCGTCAAGCATTTGATATAATTGCGTAAAACATGATTTTGCAGTTTTTTGCGAGTTTCTTGAATTTTCCACTTGCGCGTTGAATGCGTAAGGCATAGAACGCCCTTCACCGGCGCTGCTGAGGTGGTTGTTGGGACGCTGGGAACGGCGGAGACGGGCCGGAGAGACGGTTGGACGCTCGGGAGAGACTGGG